>NZ_JADNAJ010000010.1:0-22493 GCF_015550185.1 Romboutsia sp. 1001285H_161024_C4
GAGTTTGGACCGTGTCTCAGTTCCAATGTGGCCGATCACCCTCTCAGGTCGGCTACTGATCGTCGCCTTGGTAAGCCGTTACCTTACCAACTAGCTAATCAGACGCGGGTCCATCCTGTACCGCAAAAGCTTTGATAAGAAAGCCATGCGACTCTCTCATGTTATCTCGTATTAGCATACCTTTCGGTATGTTATCCGTGTGTACAGGGCAGGTTACCCACGCGTTACTCACCCGTCCGCCGCTCTTTACCGAAGTAAATCGCTCGACTTGCATGTGTTAGGCACGCCGCCAGCGTTCATCCTGAGCCAGGATCAAACTCTCAAATAAAAGTTGTTACCTGCTCAGACTATCATTATCTGAATATCTGGCTTGGTTTGTTTTCGATTCTTTTAAGAATCAGTTATATAAATTAACCTACTGTTTAATTTTCAAAGTTCTTATTTTGCCCTTTTCTTAAGGACATATATAAATATATCATCTTATAATTAAATCGTCAATACTTTTTTTATATTTTTTTTATTTTAATAAAAAACTAGGTTATATCTAATAAATTATTTATTAGATATAACCTAGTTTTTACTTTTTTTCAATTTTTATTCTCATTATCACTAAAGTATTTTTGGATACCTACGTATATTGACCAAGCTATTTTTTCTTGATATTTTTCATCAGCTAATAAGTTAGCTTCTTTTTCATTAGATAAAAATCCACATTCTATTAAAACTGATGGTATTGCATTTTCTTTTAATAAATATAAGTCATCTTTAGGTTTAATTTCTCTGTTATTAGTTTTATCAACTACTCTCTTTAATTCTTCTTGTATATATTTAGATAGCTTTTTAGAGTCATCTTTTCCACCTGGATAAAATGTCTGGGCCCCATAATATTTAGAAGCACCTTTTCCACTTAATGCATTCATATGTATAGATACAAACATATCTGCATCAGATTCGTTTATTACCTTTTTTCGATTCTTTAAATTTTCATTATATTTTTGTCTAATTGTCTTGCCTTTAGCTTCTTCATACAAGCTAACATCTTCTTCTCTAGTTAATATAACAAGACCCCCACTAGATTCTAATAATTCTCTTAATTTAAGTGTAATAGATAAATTCACATCTTTTTCAGTTATACTTTTATCTTCATTCAAGGCTCCTGGATCTATCCCACCATGACCAGCATCTAGTATTATGGTTTTTTTGGTTACTGGCATATACTCCATAGACTCTTGCGATACACTTTGAATTTCAAACGAAAATACCACTACTAGTATTATAGATATAACACAAAATATTATATGTTTTATGTACTTTCTCACAATATCACCCTGTACATTTATATTAAAAAAGACTTTGGAATATTCCAAAGTCTTTGTACAAACATATAAAATAGGATATTATCTCTTTGAGAATTGTGGAGCTCTTCTTGCTGCCTTTAATCCGTATTTCTTTCTTTCCTTCATTCTAGCATCTCTAGTTAAGAATCCTTCTTTCTTTAAAGCTCCTCTTAACTCTTCATCAGCTTTTAATAAAGCTCTAGATATACCATGTCTTATAGCTCCAGCTTGTCCAGTGAATCCTCCACCTTCAACCTTTACTATAACATCGTATTTGTTTTCGTTGTTAGTTAACACTAATGGTTGCTTAACATCTCTTATTAATGTTTCATAGTTGAAGTATTCTCCAACTGGTCTTCCATTTATTACTATGTTTCCTTCACCTGCAACTAATCTAACTCTAGCAACAGAGTGCTTTCTTCTTCCTGTTCCGTAGTATTGAACGTTAGCCATGATAACTCCTCCTTTCACCCGTTAATTATTATTTAAAGTTTAAAACTTCTGGATTTTGAGCTGCATGATCATGGTTTGGTCCTGCGAATACTCTTAATCTAGTCATCATTCTGCTTCTTAATTTGTTCTTACATAACATACCACTTACTGCATGTGATACAACTTCTTCAGGCTTCTTAGCCATCATTTCTCTGTAAGTTATTTCCTTTAACCCACCTACGTATCCTGTGTGGTATCTGTACATTTTTTGATCTAATTTCTTTCCTGTTAAAACTACCTTCTCTGCGTTTACAACAACAACGAAGTCTCCTCCGTCAACGTGTGGAGTGAAAGTAACCTTGTGCTTTCCTCTTAATACTGTCGCTATTTCAGTTGCTAAACGACCTAATGTTTTTCCTTCAGCATCAACGATGTACCATTTTCTTTGTACATCAGCTGGCTTAGCTATATAACTTTTCATGTTTGTCCCTCCTTAACTTATTTTCCTATAAAAATTTTACCGTTTATGTCAAGTCCGGGGCAAGTGGACTTATTAACACACTCTAACTTATTTTAATATATGCCCCCTGGTGTGTCAAGCTAATAATCAACTTTTTTGAGAAATAATCCATGTGCTGGAGCGGTATGTCCACATTCTCCTCTATTTTTTGATTTTATTACTTCTTCAAGGTTTTTAGTTATACGACCTCTACCTATATCAACTAACGTTCCTGCTATTATTCTTACCATGTTATATAAAAATCCATTACCTTCTACTTCCATAACAATTAATCCATCTTCTTTAGTTAGTGTTATATCGTATATCGTTCTTATAGTGTCTTTAACTGAAGATCCAGAACTCATGAACCCTTTAAAATCATATTCACCAATTAGACTCTTAGCTTCTTTACACATTTTTTCGAAATCGAGATCATATTTTACATGATATGATATGTCCTTATATATAGGATTTCTATATGGACTATTGTGTATTAAATATCTATATCTCTTTTTCTTTGAACTATATCTTGAGTGAAAATCTTCATCTACCTCTATACAGTCTATTATAGATATATCTTTTGGTAACTTAGCATTTAATGCATTTGGCATTTTACTTGCAGGTATATTAGAGCTTGTTTTAAAATTGGCTACCTGACCCAAAGCATGAACTCCTGCATCAGTTCTGCCGGATCCGGTTATTTTAACTTCTTCCCTAGTTATGTCATAAATGGCTTTTTCTATTGTACCTTGTATACCTAAAGAATCAGGTTGCTTTTGCCATCCACAATAGTTTTGACCATTATACTGTATCGTAAGTTTTAAATTTCTCATAGTCTTCCTCTTTACATAAATCTAGTAGCTATAATTATAACCAAATATACAATCTGTATACCATTAGCTACATAATCTGCTTTTGTCATTATAGCTTGTTTCATTTTTGTCCTATTGTATCCACCTCTATAACATCTAGCTTCCATTGCAGCAGCAAGTTCTTCAGCTCTTCTAAATGCACTTACAAATAAAGGTACTAGTAATGGCACTAAGTTTTTAGCTCTATTTATAAGATTTTTACTTTCAAAATCTGCCCCTCTTGACATTTGAGCTTTCATTATTTTATCAGTTTCATCTAATAGAGTAGGTATAAATCTTAAAGCTATTGTCATCATCATAGCTAATTCATGCACAGGAAATCCAACCTTGTTTAATGGATTTAAAAGCCTCTCTATGCCGTCTGTTAGGTCCATAGGTGTAGTTGTTAAGGTAAGTAAAGAAGTCCCTACAACTAAGAATATAAGCCTTATAGCCATAAATATAGCTTGTTCTAAACCTTGACTTGTGATTCTCAAGAAACCAAATGACCAAATTACATCTCCTGGTAAGAAAAATACATTAATTACAAATGTAAATATTATAATCCATCTTAATGGTTTTAATCCTTTTAATATATATTTACCTGGTAACTTTGATGATTTTATAATAGCTACTAGAGCTAATAAAACAATAGCATATGGCCAAAATTTATTTATTATAAATAGAGATATCATAAAAACAAAAGTGGCTATAAGCTTAACTCTAGCATCTAGCTTGTGAATTACCGAATTTACAGGATAATACTGTCCTATAGTTATATCTTTTAACATTTCTTTTTACCTCTCATAACTCTTAATATTTCTTCCTTAGCTTCTTGTATAGTTATGATATCTTCTTTTATGTCAAATCCATTTGCCCTTAGCTTTATTGCTAACTCCAATACTTGAGGTATATCAAGACCTATTTCCTTAAGTCTTGAAGAGTTAGATTTAAACACTTCTTTAGGAGTTCCCATAAATTCTACTTTCCCTTTATTCATAACTATCAAAGTCTTTGCTAACCTAGCCATATCATCCATACTATGAGAAGATAATATTATTGTCATATTATTTTCTTTATGCAGTGTTTTTATTAAATTAAATATTTCATCCCTTCCACCTGGATCTAATCCAGCTGCAGGTTCATCTAAAATAAGTACTTCTGGTTTCATAGCGATAACTCCAGCTATTGCTACTCTTCTTTTTTGACCTCCTGATAATTCGAATGGAGATTTATCTTTAAACAGTTCATAATCAAGCCCAACAGCTTCCATTGATGTTTTTACCCTACGATCAACTTCTTCAGGGTCTAAGCCTAAATTATTAGGCCCAAAAGCTATATCTTTCTCTATTGTTTCTTCAAATAATTGGTATTCAGGGTATTGAAACACTACTCCTACCCTTTTTCTAACTTCTGTTAGGTTTAAGTTTGGATCTGTTATGTTAAATCCATTTATATTTATTTCTCCAGAATGAGGCTTTAATATCCCATTTAAATGCTGTATTAATGTTGATTTACCAGAACCAGTATGTCCTATTAACCCTACAAAATCTCTATCTTTAATTTCAAAACTAACATTGTCTAACGCCTTGCTCGCAAAAGGCATACCTTCATTATATATATGAGTTAAACCTTTTATCTCTATCGACATAATTCCATCACCATCTCATCTACAGTTAATATATCTTTTTTTATATCTATACCTTCTTTATATAACATACTAGATAATTCCGTCATATAAGGAACATCTAATCCTATACCTTTTAATGCATCTATTTTACTAAATACTTCTCTTGGAGTTCCTTCTAATATTTTTTTACCTTTTTCCATAACTATAACTCTATCAGCTTCTACTGCTTCTTCCATAAAGTGAGTTATATGTAATACGGTAATATTTTCTTCTTTATTTAACTTTTTTATAGTTTTCATTACTTCTTTTCTTCCAGATGGGTCTAACATAGCCGTTGCTTCATCAAATATTATACATTTTGGCTTCATAGCTATTATTCCTGCTATAGCTACTCTTTGTTTTTGACCTCCTGATAATAGGTGTGGTTGTCTATCTCTTAACTCATACATACCGACACTCTTTAACGACTCTTCAACTCTATGTTTTATTTCTATAGGGTCTATCCCTAGGTTTTCTGGTCCAAAAGCAACATCTTCCTCTACTATTGTAGCAACAATTTGGTTATCTGGATTTTGAAATACCATACCTGCTGTTTGCCTTATATCCCATAATTTATCTTCTTCTTTTGTGTTCATTCCATCTATAAGTATATCTCCTTCAGTGGGAACCAGTATAGCATTTAAGTTCTTAGATAATGTAGACTTTCCAGAACCATTGTGACCAATTATAGCAACAAATTCACCTTCTTTTACATCTAGTGTTAATCTGTCTATTGCTTTAAAAGTGCTATCTTCTGTAATATACTCATAAGATATATTATTCACTTTTACTATATTGTTCATTTATTTACTCCTTTTCATAAGTAATTAAAGCAACTTCGTCATATATAAATAACTAATACCTTATTAGTGTTAATAAACTCTATTTTTTGAACAAAAACCATTTTGACTAGTATTATATCATAGTTCATCGCAAAAAACACAAGTACGTTTATCTTAAAATCTACTTATATCTGCCGCTAGCATACATTTTTCTTAATTTTATAATTATATGTTCAATTATATTTTATGAACTATAAATATATCTAAGCAAGGATCATATTTCAAATTATACATCATAGATTTTATCTACTATTCCCCCGTAATTTTTATCCTTTGTAAGTTTGTTTTTTTCACCTAACTTTATCTGAATATAAAAATATAGCCTTTATAAACTATAGAATCTATCATAGTTTATAAAGGCTATAAAACAAACCTACAGTGGATTAAAGATATTATTTTTGTACAAATTTATATTTAAAAAAGGATTAAGCTATAAGCTTAATCCTTCACAAGAATTATACTAATTCTATAAATGCCATTTCAGCAGCGTCCCCTCTTCTTGGACCCTTCTTTATTATTCTTGTGTATCCACCGTTTCTCTCAGCATATTTTGGAGCTATTTCAGTGAATAAGTTGTTTACTACAGTTTCATCTATAACATAAGCTAAAACTTGTCTTCTAGCATGAAGATCTCCTCTTTTAGCAAGAGTTATCATCTTTTCTGCCATTCTTCTAGTTTCCTTAGCTCTAGTAACAGTAGTTTCTATTCTTCCATTTCTTAGTAAATCAGTTACTAAGTTTCTTAACATAAGGTTTCTGTGAGCTGTCTCACGTCCTAATTTACGGTAAGTAGCCATGATATCCCTCCTTCACTAACTATTCTTCGCTTGGTTTTAGACCTAATCCAAGTTCTTCTAACTTTTGGATTACTTCTTCTAAAGATTTTTTCCCTAGATTTCTAACCTTCATCATATCGTCCTCAGACTTATTAGCTAATTCTTCAACTGTGTTTATTCCCGCTCTCTTTAAACAGTTGTAAGATCTAACTGATAAATCTAATTCTTCTATAGTCATTTCAAGAACTTTTTCTTTTTGGTCTTCTTCTTTTTCTACCATTATCTCAACATTGCTTACATGCTCTGTTAAGTCTATGAATAGATTTAAATGTTCAACTAAAACTTTAGCTGCAAGAGATATTCCCTCTTGAGGGTTTATGCTTCCATTAGTCCAAACTTCTAGTGTTAATTTGTCATAGTCTGACTTTTGACCTACTCTTGTATTTTCAACATGGTAGCTCACTTTTTCAATAGGAGTATAGATTGAATCTACAGGTAAAACTCCTATAGGCATATGCTCTGTCTTGTTTTCTTCAGCAGAAACATAACCTCTACCTTTATCTATCATTATTTCCATATTTAACTTAGCATTGTCATCTAATGTTGCTATCTTTAAGTCTTTGCTTAATACTTCAACATCAGAAGGACATATTATATCAGCACCAGTTATAGTACATGGACCCTCAGCCTCTATTTTAAGAGTTCTGCTTCCTTCACCATCTATAGTAGCTGAAAGTTCTTTTAATGCTAATATTATTTCAGTAACATCTTCTTTAACACCAGCAACAGTTGAGAATTCATGAAGAACTCCATCTATTTTTATAGCATTAACTGCTACACCTGGTAAAGATGATAATAATATTCTTCTTAAAGCATTACCTACAGTTATGCCATAGCCTCTTTCAAGAGGCTCTATGACAAACTTTCCATATCTATAATCTTCGCTAAGCTCTATTATATCTACTTTTGGTTTTTCTATTTCTATCATGGACAAAACCCTCCTTTAAATTTATTAATCCACTGAGGGTAAACAAAATCTCAAAAATAAATTTTAAAATATATTTATTACTTAGAGTAAAGCTCTATTATTAAGTGCTCTGCTATTTCAAGATCTATATCTTCTCTTGATGGGTTAGCAACAACTTTAGCGCTCATTTCGTCTAAGTTAGTTTCTAACCACTTAGGAGCTATTCTTGTATTGTTTTCTACTAAAGCTTTGAATTTAGCAGATGATTTTGATCTTTCTTTAACTGTTATAACGTCACCTGGCTTAACTGTTATAGAAGCTATATCAGCCTTGTGTCCGTTTAATAAGAAGTGACCGTGTCCTACTAATTGTCTAGCTTCTTTTCTAGATGAAGCTAATCCCATTCTGTAAACAACATTGTCTAATCTTCTTTCTAATAAGCTTAATAAGTTTTCCCCTGTTATACCAGCCATTTTTTCAGCACGCTCGTATAGGTTTCTGAATTGAGTTTCTAAAACTCCGTATATTCTCTTAACTTTTTGCTTTTCTCTTAATTGTAATCCATAGTTAGAAACTTTCTTTCTTCCTTGTCCATGTTGTCCTGGAGCATAGTTTCTCTTAACTATAGCACATTTATCAGTATAACATCTGTCACCTTTAAGGAATAATTTCATTCCTTCTCTACGACATTGTCTGCATGATGCACCTGTGTATCTTGCCATGTCTTTACACCTCCTAATTTACTTGTTTATATAATTACACTCTTCTTCTCTTTGGTGGTCTACATCCATTGTGAGGGATTGGAGTAACGTCCTTTATCATAGTTACTTCTAATCCAGTAGCTTGTAATGCTCTTATAGCAGCTTCTCTTCCTGAACCTGGCCCCTTTACGAATACTTCAACAGTTTTTAAACCGTGTTCCATTGCAGCTTTAGCAGCAGTTTCAGCAGCCATTTGAGATGCGAAAGGAGTCGCTTTTCTTGATCCTTTGAATCCTAATTGTCCTGAAGATGCAGCTGATATAGCGTTCCCATGAACATCAGTTAAAGTTATTATTGTATTGTTGAAAGTAGATTGTATATGAGCTTGCCCACGTTCTATATTTTTACGCTCTTTTCTTCTTACACGTGTAACTTTCTTTTGCTTAGCCATTGTTTTCCCTCCTATCTAGTTTTTATTTATTACTTCTTCTTCTTACGAGATACAGTTTTTCTAGGACCTTTTCTAGTTCTAGCGTTAGTCTTAGTTCTTTGTCCTCTTAGTGGAAGACCTTTAGCATGTCTCATACCTCTGTAACATTTTATATCTCTTAATCTCTTTATATTTAAAGCGATTTCTCTTCTTAAGTCACCTTCAACTAAGAAATCATTATCTATTATCTTTCTTAATTCGTTAACTTGCTCTTCTGATAAGTCTTTTATTCTTACGTTAGGATCTATGTCAGCTTTAGCTAATATTTCGTTAGCAGTTGCCTTACCTATACCGTATATATAAGTTAAGCCTATTTCCGCTCTTTTTTCTCTAGGTAAATCTACCCCAGCTATTCTTGCCATTAGTTCGCACCTCCTACACTTAATTTTTTCGATTCTAAACTTGTGTTAATTCATGTTAAATCCGAAACAGATTTCAACGATTTTAAAGTTTAATTGCTAATATCACAATTAAATATTATACTACAAAATTTTACAAATTACTAGTATAATTTATTATCCTTGCTTTTGCTTGTGCTTTGGATTTTCACAGATAACCATTACTTTACCTTTTCTTTTTATAACCTTGCACTTTTCGCATATTGGTTTTACTGATGGTCTTACTTTCATTGTTAATCCCTCCTTAGACTAATATTAAAATAGTCTACTTCTTACGCCAAGTGATTCTTCCTCTTGTAAGGTCATATGGAGAAAGCTCAACATTCACCTTATCACCTTCAAGGATTCTTATGAAGTTCATTCTTAGCTTTCCAGATAAGTGACATAATACTTCATGTCCATTTTCTAATTTTACTTTAAACATAGCATTAGGTAAGTTTTCTGTAACTGTACCTTCTAGTTCTATAACATCTTTTTTGGCCATTAACTAACCAAACCTCCATTTCAATAAGTTAAATCCTTTGATCTAACTTAGTAAGTTGAGCTCTTAAAAAAGCATCTGTATTATTCTGCTTAGATATAATCATTTGTTTTGCTTCTTCGCTAATAAAGTCATATATCTTTAAGTGCTTAACTTTTTTTAGCTTAGGCTTACCAAGTTTTCTTGTCTTACCATCAGATATTAAAACATATTCATGGTCAACTACTTCTACTATAAAAAATAGTCTTCCTTGTTCTCTACCTGATAAAGCTTTTACAACTTGACCTATACTTAGCTTATTTAATAGCATTTATTCACCTACTTTATGATTAAAGTGCTGATAATATCAGCGGCTCATCTTCAGTGATTGCTATTGTATGCTCATAATGAGCTGATTTTTTGCCATCTATTGTGACAATTGTCCAGTCATCTGCTAATGTTTTAACGTGATATTTACCAGCGTTAACCATTGGCTCTACAGCTAAGACCATTCCTTCTAAAAGTCTTGGACCTTTACCTGCTGGACCATAGTTAGGTATTTGAGGATCTTCATGAAGTTCAGTTCCAACTCCATGACCAACTAAATCTCTAACTACTGAAAAACCATGTTTTTCAACGTGTGCTTGTACTGCGTGTGAGATATCAGATAATCTATATCCTAGTTTAGCAAATTTTAAACCTTCATAGAAGCTTTCTTTTGTTACTTCTATTAATTTCCTATCTTCTTCAGATATTATTCCTACCCCATGAGTTTTCGCAGAGTCTGAATGATATCCTTTATAATAGGCACCTACATCTAAACTTATAATGTCGCCTTCTTTTAAAATTCTGTTAGCATTTGGTATACCATGAACTACCTCTTCATTTATAGAAGCACATATAGATCCTGGGAAACCTCCATAACCTTTAAAAGATGGAATTGCATTATATTTTCTTATATTCTCTTCAGCTATTTTATCTAACTCTAGTGTAGATATTCCCGGAATAACAGCTGATTTCAATATCTCATGAGTTTCAGCGACAATTTTGCCCGCCTCTCTCATAAGTTCTATTTCTTTTTTAGATTTTAATGTAATCATTATTTTTCACTTCCTAAAGCGTTTACTATATCTTCAAATACCTTATCTATAGATTGTTCCCCATCTATGTTAGCTATTATACCTTGTTTGCTATAATAGTCAACTAATGGTCTAGTTTCATCTAAGTAAACTTGTATTCTCTTTGATACAGTTTCTTCTGTGTCATCTGCTCTTTGGTATAATTCACCTTGGCATACATCACATACTCCTTCAACTTTAGGAGGATTAAACTTAACATGATACGTAGCACCGCAAGATTTACATATTCTTCTTCCTACAGCTCTACCAACTAATATTTCCTTATCAACTTCGATATTAACTACCTTGTCTAAAGCTATATTAGTTTTATTTAAGAACGTATCTAAATGTTGAGCTTGAGCAACATTTCTTGGGAATCCATCTAACATAAATCCATTCTTACAGTCATCTTGAGATACTCTGTCTGTAACTAAACCTACAGTTAACTCATCTGGAACTAATAATCCTTGATCTATATATTCTTTAGCTTTCTTTCCAAGCTCTGTTCCTTCTTTTATGTTCTTTCTGAATATATCACCTGTTGATATATGAGGTATATTGTATTTTTCAACAATACCTGCTGCCTGAGTACCTTTACCAGCACCAGGAGGTCCAAGTAATATTATTCTCATACTATCATCTCCAATTTATTTTAAGAAACCTTGGTATGTTCTCATAACCAGATTTGATTCTAACTGTCTCTTAAGTTCTAATGCAACACCAACAACTATTAGTAAAGATGTACCTACTAGTGTTATTTGAAGTTTCATAAAGAACATTATTATAGCAGATACCATAACGATACAAGCTAAGAATAAAGCTCCAGCTAGAGTAAGTCTTGATAATATTCTATTTAAATAATCTATTGTAGGTTGTCCTGGTCTAATACCTGGTATAAACCCACCGTTATTTTTCATATTATTTGCTATATCTTCTGTATTAAATGATACAGTAGTATAGAAATAAGAGAAGAATACTATCAGCAGAACTTCAAGCGCTCTATAAATCCAAACTCCTGGAGATTGTACTGGATTTAAATATGTTTGCACAAAAGCTTGAGCATCTGCACCCATAAACATTGCTAAAGTTTGAGGGAATGCTAAAAGTGAACTAGCGAAAATTACTGGTATAACTCCCGATTGATTAACTTTCATAGGTATATGAGAACTTTGTCCTCCATACATCTTTCTTCCAACAACTCTTTTTGCATATTGTACTGGGATTTTTCTTGTGGCTTCTTGTATATATGTGACTGCAGTTATTGTTAAAAGTATTACTACTGCTAACAAAGCTACTGCCCATATAGCTATTTTGCCACTTTTTACTAAGTTTACAGTTGATATAACATCTACTGGTATTCTTGAGATAATACCTATAAATATTATAATAGAACTTCCATTACCTAATCCTTTTTCAGTAATTTTGTCCCCTATCCACATTAGAAGCATACTTGCTGATACTAATGTCAATATAACTGTTATAATAAAGAATGCATTATCACTTTTTAAAGCTCCTCTTACAATACCTAGCGTTATCGCTATAGCTTGAACAAAAGCTAATGCTAATGCAATGTACTTAGTATATTTATTAATCTTTTTCTTTCCTTCTTCACCAGACTTTTGAAGTTCTTCCAAACTTTCAAAACCTACAGTTAGAAGTTGTATTATGATAGATGCTGTGATATATGGTCCTACACCTAATGCAAATAGTGTAAAGTTACTAAATGCACCTCCAGTGAACAGATTATATAGGGAAAGAAGACCATTTGAGTCAACCATTCCCTTTATAATACTTGTATCAACTCCAGGAACAGGTATAGCTGCACCTATCCTAAATACTACAATCATCATCAAAGTATATAATATTTTTCTTCTTACATCTTTAAGCTTCCAAGCTTGTTTTAAGTTTGACAGCACGATATCACCCCGCCTATTCGGCTAAGAGCAGCAGATTAGATTAAACTAATTCTGCCTTTCCTCCAGCTTTTTCTATTTTTTCTTGAGCTGAAGCAGTAAACTTAGCAGCCTTAACTGTTAACGCCTTTTCTAAGTTTCCTTCACCTAAGATCTTTATGCCGTCTTTTTCTATTTTGCTTATAACTCTAGCAGCCTTTAAAACTTCAGCAGTTATTTCAGTTCCGTTTTCGAATCTGTTTAAAGCAGCTACATTAACTTCTGTATAAACTTTCTTGAATATGTTGTTGAATCCTCTCTTAGGAAGTCTTCTAGCAAGTGGCATTTGTCCACCTTCGAATCCAACTCTAACTCCACCACCTGAACGAGACCATTGTCCTTTTTGTCCACGTCCTGCAGTCTTACCTTGTCCAGTAGCAGTACCTCTACCTAATCTTTTCTTAGCTCTTACTGCACCTTCAGCAGGTTTTAACTCATGTAACTTCATGGATTGCACCTCCTTATTCGTCTTATCTATTTATTACTCAGCTATTTCAGTTACTTCTACTAAGTGACTAACCTTAGCTATCATCCCTCTTATTTGGGCATTATCTTCTTTAACAACTACTTGTTCTCTTTTTCTTAATCCTAACGCTTCTACGTTTTTCTTTTGGTTAGGAGTAGTTCCTATTATACTTCTAACTAATTTTATTTGTAATTTAGCCATTTCTTACTACCTCCTTACCCTAGAAGGTCCTCAACTTTTTTACCTCTTAATTTAGCTATATCTTCAGCTCTCTTAAGAGATTTAAGTCCTTCTATTGTAGCATTTACCATGTTTCTTGGGTTGTTAGTTCCTAAAGATTTAGCTCTAACATCTGTTAAACCAGCTAACTCAAGTACGGCTCTAGCAGGTCCCCCAGCTATAACTCCTGTACCTTGCTTAGCAGGCATTACTAATATTTTACCAGCACCGAAGTGTCCGTGAACTTCGTGAGGTATAGTTGTACCAACTATAGGTACATTTATAAGATTCTTCTTAGCATCTTCTACTGCTTTCTTTATAGCATCTGGTACTTCCATCGCTTTACCAGTACCTATACCAACGTGTCCGTTTTCATCTCCAACTACTACTAACGCTGCAAATCTGAAGTTTCTACCACCTTTTACAACTTTAGTAACACGTCTAACTTCAACAACTTTTTCTTTTAAGTCAAGTTGTCTGGCATCTATAATCTTACGACGCATGTGCATTTCCCTCCTTTGTTTCTCTTATTAGAACTTAAGTCCAGCTTCTCTAGCAGCTTCTGCTAATACTTGAACTCTTCCGTGATATAAGTATCCACCTCTGTCGAATACAACTTCAGTGATTCCTTTTTCTACAGCTTTCTTAGCCACTAATTCTCCGACCATTTTAGCTGCTTCTTTATTTCCTGTATGACTAACAGCTCCTTTAACGTCTGCGTCTAATGAAGATGCAGATACTAAAGTAACTCTGTTTGTATCATCTATTATTTGAGCGTATATGTTATTAGAACTTCTGAATACACATAATCTTGGTCTTTGAGTAGTTCCAGTTATTTTTCTACGAACTCTCTTATGTCTTTGAAGTCTGTTTGCATTTTTATCAGCTTTCTTTATCACCAGGCTCACTCCTTTCTAGCGTTTAAGTTTGGTATTTATTACTTCTTACCAGTTTTACCTTCTTTACGTCTTACTACTTCACCAGCGTATCTTATACCTTTACCTTTGTATGGCTCTGGCTTTCTCCAGTCTCTTATCTTAGCAGCGTAGTTTCCTACTAATTGCTTATCTATACCTTTAACTGTTAACTCAGTTTGGTTTGGAACTTCAACTGTTATTCCTTCTGGATCTTCCATTTCTACCGGATGAGAGAATCCTAAACTCATAACTAATTTCTTTCCTTGCTTTTGAGCTCTGTATCCAACACCTACTAATTCTAATTTCTTTTCGAAACCGTTAGTAACACCTACTACCATGTTATCTATTAAAGTTCTAGTTAACCCGTGTAGTGCTCTGTGTTGCTTGTTGTTAGTTGGTCTTTCAACAGTTATAGTATTTTCTTCTTGCTTTATAGTTAAAGCAGCATCAAATTGCTTGCTTAATGTACCTTTTGGTCCTTTTACAGTAACTAAGTTTCCTTCAGCTATAGTAACTTCAACACCTGCTGGTACAGTTATTGGTTTAACACCTATTCTTGACATAATCGCACCTCCTTACATCTTTCGTCTATATTACCAAACGTAGCAGATTACTTCTCCACCAACATTTTCTTTTCTAGCTTGCTTATCAGTTAATATTCCTTTAGAAGTAGATATTACTGATATTCCTAAACCGTTTAATACTCTTGGTATTTCGTGCTTAGAAGCGTAAACTCTCATACCAGGCTTAGATATTCTCTTTAATCCTGATATAACTCTTTCTCCTGTTTGTCCGTACTTTAATTGTATTCTTATTATTCCTTGCTTTCCATCTTCTATTACATCGTATCCTCTAACGAATCCTTCTTCTAATAGTATTCTAGCTAATTCTTTCTTTATATTAGAAGCTGGAACATCAACAGTCTCATGTTTAACTACGTTAGCATTTCTTATACGAGTAAGCATATCTGCTATTGGATCTGTCATTGTCATATTGAAACCCTCCTTCCATTTATATCAAAGTTTTACCAACTTGCTTTTCTAACACCAGGTATTTGACCCTTGTAAGCTAATTCTCTAAAGCATATACGGCATATTCCGAACTTTCTAAGTACTGAATGTGGTCTACCGCATATAGTACATCTAGTGTATTCTCTAGTAGCGTACTTTTGTTTTCTTTGTTGTTTTACAACCATCGCTTTTCTAGCCACTGGAATCCCTCCTTCTTTTCTTAGCTTAGAAAATTGCCTTTTCTAAGCTTACTTAGAAAATGGCATTCCTAATAATTTTAATAATTCACGTGCTTCTTCGTCAGTTTTCGCAGTAGTAACAAATATTATATCCATTCCTCTTACTTTGTCTACCTTATCGTATTCTATTTCAGGGAATATTAATTGTTCTTTAACACCTAAAGCGTAGTTACCTCTACCATCGAATGCGTTAGCGTTAACTCCTCTGAAGTCTCTAACTCTTGGTAAAGATACAGATACTAACTTGTCCATGAAGTAGTACATTTTGTCAGCTCTTAATGTAACTTTTGCACCTATTGGCATACCTTCTCTTAATTTGAAGTTCGCAACAGATTTTCTTGCTCTAGTTATAACTGGCTTTTGACCAGATATCATTTCCATTTCTTCTACTGCTTTTTCTAATCCTTTTGGATTTTCTCTAGCATCTCCTATACCCATGTTGATAACTATTTTCTCTAACTTAGGTATTTCCATAACATTCTTATATCCGAATTTCTCCATTAAAGCAGGAGCAACTTCTTTCATGTATTTTTCTTGTAATCTAGAAGCCATTTAAGGTCCCTCCTTTCAAGCTAAATTATATTTCTTTTCCGCTCTTTACTGATACTCTTACTTTTTTTCCATCCTTCATTTCAAATCTAACTCTTGTACCTTTTCCTGTTTCAGGATCTACTGGCATTACGTTAGATATGTGTATTGAAGCTTCTTTGTTTACTATTCCACCTTGTGGGTTTATAGCAGTTGGTTTTTGGTGCTTAGTTATTACGTTTACACCTTCAACTAATACTCTGTTAGCCTTAGGGAATACTTTAGTAACTGTACCTTTTTTACCCTTATCTTTACCTGCTATAACTACAACAGTGTCACCTTTTTTAACACGCATCATGTCCTATTGCACCTCCTTATTATAGTACTTCTGGAGCAAGAGAAACTATTTTCATAAAGTCATTATCTCTTAACTCTCTAGCAACAGGCCCGAATATACGAGTTCCTACTGGAGTTTTATCGTCTTTTATTATAACTGCAGCATTTTCGTCGAAAGATATATAACTTCCGTCTTTACGTCTCACGCCTTGCTTAGTTCTTACTATAACAGCTTTAACAACTTTACCTTTTTTTACAACTCCACCAGGTGTTGCACTTTTAACAGTAGCAACTATTACGTCGCCTATGTTACCATATCTTCTTTTACTTCCGCCTAGTACACGTATGCATAGTATTTCTTTAGCACCAGAGTTATCCGCAACTCTTAAACGTGTTTCTTGTTGTATCATATCGTAATCCCTCCTTTACCAATAAACTACTTAACTTTTTCAACAACTTCAACTAATCTGAATCTCTTATCCTTTGATAAAGGTCTAGTTTCCATTATTTTAACTTTATCTCCGATTCTACAAACATTTTGTTCATCGTGAGCTTTGAATTTTTTAGTTCTCTTAACTGGCTTGTTGTATAATGGGTGACGTACGAAGTCTTCAACAGCAACAACTATTGTTTTGTCCATTTTGTCACTTACAACACGGCCTATTCTAACTTTTCTTCTTCCTCTTTCCATGGTTAAAAAGCCTCCTTTCCAAATTAAGCTCTAGTTTCGTTTAACTTTCTTTCAGCAAGTATAGTTTTAACTCTAGCTATATCTTTCTTAACGAATTTTATTCTTGCTGTGTTTTCTAATTGACCAGTAGCTAATTGGAATCTTAAGCTAAATAATTCACTTTTGAAGTCATTTAATCTATTCATTAGCTCTTCGCTTGTTAAATCTCTTAATTCTTTAGCTTTCATCCTATTCACCACCTTTTACTTCTAAATCTTCACGCTTTACAAACTTACATTTTACAGGAAGTTTGTGCATAGCAAGTCTCATTGCTTCTCTAGCTTTTTCTTCAGAAACACCTGCTAATTCGAACATAACTCTTCCTGGCTTAACAACTGCTACCCAGTATTCTGGTGAACCTTTACCGGCACCCATACGAGTTTCAGCAGGTTTTCTTGTTACTGGTTTATGTGGGAATATTTTTATCCAAACTTTTCCCCCTCTTTTTATAGATCTAGTCATAGCGATTCTGGCAGCTTCTATTTGGTTAGAAGTTATCCAAGAAGCTTCTAAAGCAACTAGTCCGAACTCACCGTAAGTAACTTTGTTACCCTTGTGAGCTTTTCCAGCCATACTTCCTCTATGAACTCTACGACGCTTTACTCTTTTTGGCATTAACATGAGTATTTCCTCCTTCCTCGAACCTTTTTAATATTAGTTATCTTTCTTTTCAGTTCTTTGAGGTCTTGATCCTTGAGGTCTTTGTCCTTGAGGTCTTTGTCCTCTGTTGTTTCCTCTATCATTCCCTCTTCTATCGTTTCTTCTGTTATCTCTTCTATCGTTTCTCTTGTTGTTTCTTCTGTTGTCTCTTCTATCTTCTCTTGGGTTTACACCGTTTCTAGTTGGAAGAACTTCTCCGTTACATATCCAAACTTTTATACCAGTTTTCCCGTAAGTAGTGTTAGCTTCAGCGAAACCGTAATCTATATCAGCTCTTAATGTTTGAAGAGGTACATTTCCTTCACTGTATCCTTCAGTTCTAGCCATTTCAGCTCCACCTAATCTTCCTGAAGCAGAAACTTTTATACCTTTAACTCCAGACTTCATAGCTCTTTGTATAGCTTGTTTCATAGCTCTTCTGAAAGCAACCCTTCTTTCTATAGCTAATGCTATATTTTCTGCCACTAATTGAGCATCTTTATCTGGGTTTCTAACTTCAACTATGTTAACTATAACAGTCTTCTTAGTCATTTTTTCTAATTCAGCTTTTAAAGCTTCTATACCAGCACCAGCTTTTCCTATAACTACACCTGGCTTAGCAACGTGTAAGTCTATCTTAACCTTGTTTGCTGATCTTTCTATTTCTATCTTCGCAACTCCTGAAGAATATAATCTATTCTTTAAGAATTTACGTATATTATGGTCTTCTAATAATAAATTTCCGAACTCTTTTTTATCTGCGAACCATCTTGAGTCCCAATCTTTTATAACACCGACTCTTAGTCCGTGTGGATTAACCTTTTGACCCATTACTTTCCCTCCTATCTATTTATTATTTTCTTTCCTTAAGAACAACCTCTATGTGAGAAGTTCTTTTTCTTATCATTGTTGCACGTCCCATAGCTCTAGGCATGAATCTCTTCATTGTTGGTCCTTGGTTTGCAACTATTGATGCAACGTATAAATTTTCAACGTTCATCTCATGGTTATTTTCAGCGTTTGCCTTAGCAGACTTAACAACCTTAGCTATTATATCAGCTGCTCCTCTTGGAGTGAACTTTAATATTGCTAACGCTTCGTCTACATTTTTTCCTCTAACAAGGCTGCAGATTTGTCCTGCTTTTCTTGGTGATACACGTACATATTTAGCAGTAGCTTTTGCTTCCATTTGCTATTCCTCCTTCCTTAGCGAAAAATTAATTATTTTCTCTTATTAGATTTTTCGTCGTCCTTGTGTCCTTTGAAAGTTCTTGTAGGAACGAATTCTCCTAACTTGTGTCCAACCATGTCTTCTGTTATAAATACAGGTACATGTCTTCTTCCATCATGAACAGCTATAGTATGTTCTACCATTTGAGGGAATATAGTTGAACTTCTTGACCAAGTTTTTATAACTTCTTTATTTCCACTAGCGTTCATAGCCTCTATTTTCTTTAAAAGTCTCGCATGTACGAAAGGTCCTTTTTTAGTTGATCTTGACATTTAAACTCCTCCTTTCCGAGCAAAAGTAAATCTATTACTTAGTTCTTCTTGATACTATTAACTTATCAGAAGCTTTGTTTTTCTTTCTAGTTTTGTATCCAAGAGCTGGTTTACCCCATGGAGTAACTGGTGAAGGTCTACCTATTGAAGTTCTACCTTCCCCACCACCGTGTGGATGGTCACAAGGGTTCATTACAGAACCTCTAACTGTAGGTCTTATACCCATATGTCTCTTTCTACCTGCTTTACCTATAACAACGTTACCGTGTTCTATGTTACCAACTTGTCCTATAGTAGCTTTACACTCTATAGAAACGAATCTCATTTCTCCTGATGGTAATCTTAATAAAGCTTTCTTTCCTTCTTTAGCCATTAATTGAGCAGAAACTCCAGCAGATCTTACTAATTGAGCTCCTTTTCCTGGCTTTAATTCTATATTGTGTATTACAGTACCTACTGGCATGTCCTTTAATGCTAATGCATTTCCTGGCTTTATGTCAGCTGTTGGTCCTGATAATAATGTATCTCCAACATTTATTCCAACAGGTGCTAATATATATCTCTTTTCACCATCTGCATAGTGTAATAAAGCTATGTTAGCTGTTCTGTTTGGATCGTATTCAACAGTAGCAACCTTTGCAGGTACTCCGTCTTTATTTCTTTTGAAATCTATTATTCTATATTTTCTTCTGTTTCCTCCACCTCTGTGACGAACAGTTATTTTACCGTGAGCATTTCTACCAGAGTTCTTCTTTAATGAAACTAAAAGAGATTTTTCTGGTTCATTGCAAGTTATCTCATCAGAAACTAAAACTGTCATTTGTCTTAAGGCAGGAGAAGTTGGTTTAAACTTTTTTATAGCCATCTGTTTTCCCTCCTTCGTTTACTAGGGTTAAATTACATACCTTGGAAGAATTCTATTTCTTTGCTATCAGCAGCTAATTTAACTACTGCTTTCTTGAAGCTTGCAGTTCTTCCTTCGTATCTACCCATTCTCTTAACTTTTCCATCGTAGTTTAATGTGTTAACTTTTTCAACATTAACTCCGAATATAGCTTCTACAGCTTTCTTTATTTCAGTTTTGTTTGCACTCTTAGCAACAACAAAAGTGTATTTCTTTCCAACCATCTCAGTCATACTTTGTTCAGTAACAACTGGCTTTATTATTATATCATGTGGATTAGTCATTATGCGTACACCTCCTCCACTTTTTTAACAGCGTCTGTAGTTATTATGAATGAATCATACTTTAATATATCGTAAACATTTATAGTGTTAACTGTAGCAGTTGCAACACCTTCTATGTTTCTAGCTGATCTTATTACGTTTTCGTTGTTTTCAGCAGTTACTACTAAAGCTTTCTTAGCAGCGTTTATGTTCTTTAATATAGCAGCGAATTCTTTAGTCTTAGGAGCTTCCATTGTTAAAGCATCTAATACTATCATTTCACCATTTTGAACTTTTGAAGATAAAGCAGATTTCATAGCTAATCTTCTAACTTTCTTAGGTAAAGTATATCTGTAATCTCTTGGCTTAGGTGCAAAGGCAACTCCTCCGCCAACCCATTGTACAGCTCTTATAGAACCTTGTCTAGCTCTACCTGTTCCTTTTTGTTTCCAAGGTTTTCTTCCGCCACCTCTAACTTCTGCTCTAGTTTTAGCAGATTGAGTACCTTGTCTCTTGTTTGCTAATTGATTTTTAACAACTTCATATAAAACGTGTTCGTTAACTTCTACGTTGAATATAGCATCAGCTAATTCTATTTCCCCAACGTTTTGTCCAGTTATATTTAATACATTTAATTTTGGCATTGTGCTTCCTCCTTTCTTAGGTTAGTTATTATTTAGAAGCTTTAACAGCTTCCTTTATAGTTACTACTGAACCTTTAGCTCCTGGTATAGCACCCTTAACTAATATAAGGTTCTTATCAGCATCTACTTTAACAACTTCTAAGTTTTGTATAGTAACTTTAACGCTACCCATGTGTCCAGCTAATTTTTTGTTTTTGAAAACTCTACCTGGGAAAGAACATGCTCCCATTGAACCTGGTCTTCTGTGGTATCTAGAACCGTGAGATTCAGGACCTCTAGATTGTCCATGTCTCTTTATAGGACCTTGGAATCCCTTACCTTTACTTGTTCCAGTTACATCTATTTTTTCACCTGCAGCGAATAAATCAGCCTTTATTTCTTGTCCAACTGAGTATTCTTCTGTAGATTCTACTCTGAATTCTTTTAAGTGTTTCTTTAATACATTAGCAGCAGCTAAATGACCTTTTTGAGGCTTGTTTAAAGATTTTTCTTTAGCATCTTCAAAACCAACTTGAACTGCGTTGTATCCATCTTTTTCAGTTGTTTTAACTTGAGTTACAACTACTGGTCCTGCCTCAACCACTGTTACTGGTACTACTATACCTTCTTCAGTGAATATTTGAGTCATTCCAACTTTTCTTCCTAATATTCCTTTCATATTAGCACCTCCTATAATCTTACAGCGGATTATACTATTGTATAATCATTCTAAGATAGTTACCTTATAGGATAAGTATCTTAGGTTGCTATTATAACTTTATTTCTATATCAACACCAGCTGGTAAGTCTAATCTCATTAATGAGTCAACTGTCTTAGGTGTTGGGTTAGCTATGTCTATTAATCTCTTGTGAGTTCTTATTTCGAATTGCTCTCTAGAGTCTTTGTACTTATGAACAGCTCTTAATATAGTTACTACTTGCTTTTCTGTTGGTAGTGGCACAGGTCCTGAAACTTGTGATCCAGCTTTCTTAGCAGTTTCAACTATTTTAGCAGCTGAAAAATCTAATAATTTGTGATCATATGACTTTAATCTTATTCTTATTTGTTCATTTTTAGCCATTGTATTTTCCCTCCTTTATCGCACGTTATCTTTTAGTTACGCACGACTTATGCCGATACACACTTCCGGGTGTGTTGTGTTTTTTCACTCGACAGTCGGTCGCCCTTAACTAAGATTTAGTTTATATTTTCGTATCTCTCAAGCACACTATTATATTTTAAATCATTTTTTACTATTTTTCAAGTTTTTTTTATAATTTTACAAAGTTTATTTTTTTATGTAAAACTTAGGAACAAACTCGATTTGTGTCCTTTTCCAAGGCACTCATTTAGTATATAAAATTTTGTCTCCATTGTCAAATAAATATAACTAGCATTTTATCACTTTATTTAATTTTTATTACTTATATCAAAAAAGAGGGAGCAAGCTCCCCCTTTATATATAGATTAATCACTTAAGAAAAGATTACTCTATTATAGAAGCAACAACACCTGATGCTACTGTTCTTCCACCTTCTCTTATTGCGAATCTTAATCCTTCTTCTATTGCTATTGAGTTTATTAACTCTATAGTCATTTGTATGTTATCTCCAGGCATAACCA
>NZ_JADNAJ010000010.1:22589-63208 GCF_015550185.1 Romboutsia sp. 1001285H_161024_C4
TAGCGAATCTTAATCCTTCTTCTATTGCTATTGAGTTTATTAACTCTATAGTCATTTGTATGTTATCTCCAGGCATAACCATTTCTGTACCTTCTGGTAACTTACAAGTTCCTGTTACGTCAGTTGTTCTGAAGTAGAATTGTGGTCTGTATCCATCGAAGAATGGAGTATGTCTTCCACCTTCTTCTTTTTTAAGAACGTATACTTCTGCATTGAACTTAGTGTGAGGCTTAACTGTTCCTGGCTTAGCCATAACTTGTCCTCTTTCTATTTCATTTCTTTGTACACCTCTTATTAATGCTCCTATGTTATCTCCAGCTTGTGCTTGGTCTAATAACTTTCTGAACATTTCTACTCCTGTTACTACAACTTTTCTTGGCTCGTCAGCAAGTCCTACTATTTCAACTTCGTCTTGAACCTTTAATACTCCTCTTTCAACTCTACCTGTAGCAACTGTTCCTCTACCTGTTATAGAGAATACGTCTTCTACTGGCATTAAGAAGTCTTTGTCAACGTCTCTTTCTGGAGCTGGTATATATTCGTCTATTTGCTCGAATAATTCAACTATTTTGTCTCCCCACTCTGAAGAAGAATCTTGTAATGCCATTAAAGCAGATCCTCTTACTATTGGAGTGTCATCTCCTGGGAATTCGTACTCATTTAATAAGTCTCTAACTTCCATTTCAACTAACTCTAATAATTCTTCGTCGTCTACCATATCACACTTGTTTAAGAATACTACTATGTATGGTACACCAACTTGTCTTGATAATAATATATGCTCTCTTGTTTGAGGCATTGGTCCATCAGTTGCTGAACAAACTAATATAGCACCATCCATTTGAGCTGCTCCTGTTATCATGTTCTTAACGTAGTCAGCATGTCCTGGACAGTCAACGTGTGCGTAGTGTCTGTTTGGAGTTTCGTATTCAACGTGAGCAGTTGATATTGTGATTCCTCTTTCTCTTTCTTCTGGAGCTTTATCTATGTTAGCGAAATCTACTGCTTCTCCTAATTGATATCTATCGAATAAAGTTTTTGTTATTGCAGCTGTTAATGTAGTTTTACCGTGGTCAACGTGTCCTATAGTTCCTATATTAACGTGCGGCTTATTTCTTTCAAATTTAGCTTTAGCCATTTTGAAATACCTCCCTATATATATTTTATGTAAGACGAGGTAACCTCGTCTTACTTATTATACTTATTTTTAAAAAAATTATTATTTTCCTTCAGCTATTTTCTTAGCAACTGAAGCTGGAACTTGCTCGTAGTGGTCGAATATCATTGTGTATGTTGCACGACCTTGAGTAGATGATCTTAACTCAGTAGAGTATCCAAACATTTCTGAAAGTGGAACGAATGCATTTATAACTTGTGCACCAGATCTAGCTTCCATACCTTGTATTAAACCTCTCTTAGAGTTTAATCCACCCATAACATCTCCCATGTACTCTTCTGGAGTAACAACTTCAACTTTGAAGTAAGGCTCAAGTAATACTGCATTACCTTTCTTCATAGCTTCCTTCATAGCCATAGAACCAGCCATCTTGAATGCCATTTCTGATGAATCGACTTCATGGTAAGAACCATCGTATAATTCAACAGCAACGTCAACAACTGGGTATCCAGCAACTATACCAGATTGCATTGCACCTTGTATACCTGCATCAGTTGGTCCAACATATTCCTTAGGAACAGATCCACCAACAGTTTTGTTTTCAAACTTGTAACCAGCACCTGGCTCTTGAGGATTAACTCTGATCTTAACGTGTCCGTATTGTCCTCTACCTCCTGATTGCTTAGAGTACTTGTATTCAACATCTACTGGTTGAGTTATAGTTTCTCTGTAAGCAACTTGTGGAGCACCAACGTTAGCTTCAACTTTGAATTCTCTTAATAATCTATCAACTATTATCTCTAAGTGTAATTCACCCATACCAGATATTATAGTTTGTCCTGTTTCTTCATCAGTCTTAACTCTGAAAGTTGGATCCTCTTCAGCTAATTTTTGAAGAGCTATACCCATCTTTTCTTGAGCTGCTTTAGACTTAGGCTCTATAGCAACAGATATAACTGGCTCAGGGAATTCCATAGATTCAAGTATTATTGGATTAGCTGGATCACATAAAGTATCTCCAGTAGTAGTATCTTTTAATCCTACTGCTGCAGCTATGTCTCCTGCGTATACTTCTGTTATTTCTTCTCTTGTATTAGCATGCATTTGTAGTATACGTCCTATTCTTTCTCTCTTACCTTTAGTAGAGTTTAGTACGTATGATCCACCTTGCATTATTCCAGAGTAAACTCTGAAGAATGCTAACTTACCAACGAATGGGTCAGTCATTATTTTGAATGCTAAAGCTGAGAATGGTTCTTCATCAGATGAGTGTCTTTCTGCTTCTTCACCATTTTCTAATATACCTTTTATAGCAGCTATATCAGTTGGAGCTGGTAAATAATCAACAACTGCATCTAATAATAACTGAACACCTTTGTTCTTGTAAGCAGATCCACAGAATACTGGGTTCATTTCACAAGCTATAGTAGCCTTTCTTATAGCAGTTTTTAACTCTTCTATAGTTGGCTCTTCACCTTCAAGATATTTCATCATTAGATCTTCATCAGTTTCAGCTACTGCTTCAACCATTTTTTCTCTCCACTCTTGAGCTAATTCTTTCATATCTTCTGGTATTTCAGTTATTTCTATTTCTTTTCCTAAGTCGTCTTTATAGATATGAGCTTTCATTTCTAATAAGTCAACTTCACCTTCTAACCAATCTTCTTTACCTATTGGTAATTGCATTGGTACAGCATTTGCATTTAATCTTTCTCTCATCATTGATACAACGTTAAAGAAGTCTGCACCCATGATGTCCATTTTATTTACGAATGCTATTCTAGGTACACCGTAGTTATCAGCTTGTCTCCATACGTTCTCAGATTGAGGTTCAACCCCACCTTTAGCACAGAATACAGCAACTGAACCGTCAAGAACTCTTAGAGATCTTTCAACCTCAACTGTGAAGTCGACGTGTCCTGGTGTATCTATTATGTTTATTCTATGGTCTCTCCATGCAGCAGTAGTAGCGGCAGAAGTTATTGTTATACCTCTTTCCTTCTCTTGCTCCATCCAGTCCATTTGAGAAGCTCCTTCGTGAGTTTCTCCTATTTTATGTGTTTGCCCTGTATAGAATAGGATTCTTTCTGTAGTAGTAGTTTTTCCTGCATCTATATGAGCCATGATTCCTATATTTCTAGTTCTTTCTAAAGGAAACTTTCTAGCCATGGTTCTCCTCCTTACGATATCCCTTAAAAGGTATCTTTATATCCTACTATTAGAATCTGTAGTGAGCAAATGCTTTATTAGCCTCTGCCATCTTATGAGTATCTTCTTTCTTCTTAACTGAAGCTCCTGTGTTGTTTGCAGCGTCCATTATTTCTTTCGCTAACTTTTCAACCATTCCTTTTTCTCCACGAGCTCTAGTGTAGTTTACTAACCATCTTAAACCTAAAGTTTGTCTTCTTTCTGGTCTAACTTCAACTGGAACTTGGTAGTTAGCTCCACCAACTCTTCTAGCTTTAACTTCTAAAACAGGCATTATGTTATCCATAGCTCTGTTGAATACTTCTATGGCTTCTTCTCCTGTTCTTTCAGCTACTAAAGCAAAAGCATCATATACTATTGTTTGAGCTTTTCCTTTTTTTCCATCTATCATTAAATTGTTTATTAACTTAGTAACAACTTTACTTCCATACATTGGATCAGCTAATACTTCTCTCTTTGGAACATTACCTTTTCTTGGCATTTTGCTTCCCTCCTTAATTATTTGATATTATTAAATCATAGGTACTCGACATCATAATATGCCGTGATGCCATAAATATCTATATATATTTAAAGCACCGCACTATAATCAATTGTTAATTTTTACTATTTCTTTGCAGCTTTAGGTCTCTTAGCACCGTACTTAGATCTTGCTTGCATTCTCTTATCAACACCTGCAGTATCTAATGTACCTCTTAATATGTGGTATCTAACCCCTGGAAGGTCTTTTACTCTTCCTCCTCTTATAAGAACAACACTATGCTCTTGTAAGTTGTGTCCTTCACCTGGTATATAAGCAGAAACTTCTATTCCGTTTGTTAATCTAACTCTGGCAACTTTTCTTAAAGCTGAGTTAGGTTTCTTAGGAGTTACTGTTTTAACTGAAGTACAAACTCCTCTTTTTTGTGGTGAACTTGTGTTAGTAGATTTCTTGTGTAAAGAATCGTACCCTTTTTGTAATGCTGGAGCAGTAGATTTCTTTTCTATTGCTTGTCTTCTTTTACGAACTAATTGGTTAATTGTTGGCATCATCTGCACCTCCTTTTCCAAATTTTCGATCTTAATGACCGCCAACTACATCAATATGAAAGCATATTGATTCATAGTAACTTACGTTACTCACAATTAAATGTCTATTAACTCACATTCCTGTGGTTTTAGCTCTTTGCAGTTTGGTGCTGCTAGTTCTTTAATTATATAAAGTCCAATTGAAAACTCTAAGAGCCATAAGCTCTTAGATAACTTTCAATTGCACACTTTAACATTTTATCACCAGACATAATTACTGTCAAGTTACTTTCTAGCTATTAATCGGCTAGTTCAAGCTTACTCTTCAATTTTTTCAACAGCTATGTTCTTGTATCTCTTCATACCTGTTCCTGCTGGTATTAATTTACCTATTATAACATTCTCTTTAAGACCTATTAAGTGATCTTCCTTACCTTTTATAGCTGCTTCAGTAAGAACTCTTGTTGTTTCTTGGAATGAAGCTGCAGATAAGAATGATTCTGTAGCAAGAGAAGCTTTAGTTATACCAAGTAAAGTTCTCTTAGCAACTGCTGGTCTTAAACCGTTAGCAATAGCTTCTTCATTACATTTATTGAATGTTAATACATCTTCATAACCACCTGGTAATAATTCTGTATCTCCTGGATCTTCAACCTTAACTTTAGATAGCATTTGTCTAACTATAACTTCTATATGCTTATCGTTAACGTCAACCCCTTGCATTCTATAAACTCTTTGAACTTCTTTAACTATATAGTTTTGAACTCCACTTATACCTTGTACTCTTACTATATCATGTGGATTTATAGAACCTTGAGTTAATGGATCTCCTGCTTCAACCATTTGACCTTGCTTAACTCTTATTCTTGATCCGTAAGGTATTGCATATACTTGAGTTTCTCCTTCTTGTGGTATTACAGCTACTTCTTTTCTCTTACCAGTTTCATCTATTTCAACTCTACCAGCAACTTCTGTTATAACTGCTAAACCTTTTGGTTTTCTGGCTTCGAATAATTCCTCAACCCTTGGAAGACCTTGAGTTATATCTCCACCGGCAACCCCACCTGTATGGAATGTACGCATTGTAAGCTGTGTTCCTGGCTCCCCGATTGATTGAGCAGCTATTATACCTACAGCTTCACCTATGTTTACTTCCTTACCTGTTGCAAGGTTTCTACCATAACACTTAGAACAAACTCCGTGGTTTGTCTTACAGTTAAGAACTGTTCTTATTTCAACTTTTTCTATTCCAGCTTCAACTATTCTATCAGCATCAGCTTCTTGTATCATAGCATCAGCTTCAACTATAACTTCACCAGTTGTAGGATTTACTATAGGAGCTATAGTATATCTTCCAACAATTCTATCGTATAGTTCTTCTATTACTTCGTTTCCATCTTTTATTGCAGTAACTTCTGTTACATCACTAGTTCCACAGTCTATTTCTCTTACTATAACATCTTGACTGACATCAACAAGTCTTCTTGTTAAGTAACCTGAATCGGCTGTACGAAGCGCTGTATCGGCAAGACCTTTTCTAGCACCATGTGATGATGTGAAGTATTCCATTACTGTTAACCCTTCACGGAAGTTAGATTTAACTGGAACTTCAACTGTTTTACCAGATGCATTGGCCATCAGACCACGCATACCAGCTAACTGTCTTATCTGGTTCTTAGAACCTCTGGCTCCAGAGTGAGCCATTATGAATATATTATTAAGCCTTTCTAGACCTGACATAAGAGCATCTGTAACTTTTTCAGTAGTCTCTGTCCAAGTTTCTATAACTCTTTCATATCTTTCTTCGTCAGATATAAGACCTCTTCTATATGCTTTTTCATATTTATCAACTTTTTCTTCTGCAGCTGCTATATGATCCTTCTTCTCTTCAGGTATCTTCATATCTGCAACGGCAACTGTTATACCACCTCTAGTAGAGAATTTAAATCCTAAAGATTTTATGTGGTCTAACATCATAGCTGTTCTAGTGTTTCCATGTCTTCTGAAACACTTATCTATTATTTTACCTAGAGATTTTTTGTCAACTAAGAAATCAACTTCTAATCCAAATGGATCTTTCTCTCTATCAACAAATCCTAAGTCTTGAGGTATATTTTCATTGAATATAAATCTACCTACTGTACTTTCAACTAAAGAACTTCTTCCATCTTCAAGTACAACTCTCATCTTTACTAATGAATGTAATTCAACCGCTTTATTCTCATAAGCAAGTAACATTTCATTGTAATCTTTAAATATTGTACCTGTTCCTTTTTCTCCACCTTGGTCTTCTATTGTTAAGTAGTAACAACCTAGAACCATATCCTGAGAAGGAGTAGTTATTGGTGTACCATCTTTAGGTGCAAGTATGTTGTTTACAGATAGCATTAAGAATCTTGCTTCTGCTTGTGCTTCTACTGATAAAGGAACGTGAACCGCCATCTGGTCACCGTCGAAGTCAGCGTTGTACGCTGTACATACTAGTGGATGTAGTTTTATTGCTTTACCTTCTACTAATACAGGTTCAAATGCTTGTATACCAAGTCTGTGTAGAGTAGGAGCACGGTTAAGTAGAACTGGATGACTCTTTATAACTTCTTCTAAAACATCCCAAACTTCTGGCTTAACTTTTTCTACTATAGTTTTTGCACTCTTTATGTTGTGTGCATAACCTTCTTTAACTAATCTATCCATAACGAATGGCTTGAATAATTCAAGGGCCATTTTCTTTGGAAGACCACATTGATAGAATTTAAGTTCTGGTCCAACAACTATAACTGAACGTCCTGAGTAGTCAACACGCTTACCAAGTAAGTTTTGACGGAAACGTCCTTGCTTACCTTTTAGCATGTCTGATAAAGACTTAAGTGGTCTATTACCAGGTCCTGTTACAGGTCTACCTCTTCTACCATTGTCGATTAAAGCATCTACAGCTTCTTGAAGCATTCTCTTTTCATTTCTAACGATTATGTCAGGAGCTCCAAGTTCTAATAATCTCTTTAATCTGTTATTTCTATTTATAACTCTTCTGTATAAATCATTTAGGTCAGAAGTTGCAAATCTTCCACCATCAAGTTGTACCATTGGTCTTAAATCTGGTGGTATTACTGGAATAGCATCTAATATCATCCACTCAGGCTTGTTTCCTGACTTTCTGAATGCTTCCACAACTTCTAATCTTCTTATAGTTCTAACTCTCTTTTGTCCAGTGCTGTCCTTAAGGTCAGCTCTTAACTCTTTGCTTTCTTGCTCTAAATCAATATTTTGTAATAATTGTTTTACAGCTTCAGCACCCATACCTACTGCGAAAGTATTGTATCCATACTTATCAACTGCAGTTCTGTATTCTTTTTCTGTTAATAATTGCTTAGCATTTAATCCAGTTTCTCCTGGATCAACTACTACGTATGAAGCAAAGTATAGTATCTTCTCTAAAGATCTAGGAGACATATCAAGTAAAAGTCCCATTCTACTTGGTATCCCTTTGAAGTACCAGATATGAGACATAGGAGCTGCTAGCTCTATATGTCCCATTCTTTCTCTTCTTACTTTAGCTTTAGTAACTTCTACTCCACATCTATCACAAACTACACCTTTGTATCTTACTCTTCTATATTTACCACAGTGACATTCCCAGTCTTTTTGAGGTCCAAATATTCTTTCACAGAAAAGACCATCTTTTTCTGGTTTTAGTGTACGGTAGTTTATAGTTTCAGGCTTTTTTACTTCTCCTCTAGACCATTGTCTTATTTTCTCTGGAGAAGCTAGTGCTATCTTTATCGACTCAAAATTGTTTAATTCAAACAAGGAGTTCTCTCCCTTCTATTTGATATTTACATTAATAAAAATATTATACATCAAAGTCTTCTGTATCATCATAGTCTATTTCATCATAAACTATGTCTTCTTCAAATTCAATGTTATCCATATCACCATTCTCGAAATCTTCTTCTTCGATTTCTTCTATTATATGGTCATCTTCCATTTCTTTAACATTTTCTATTATATCTAATTCAAATTCACCAGTAGTTTCTTCTACATCTAGTGATTCTCTGACTTCTATTTCTTGATCTTCATCAGTTAATACCTTTACATCTAAGCATAAACTTTGAAGTTCTTTTATAAGAACCTTGAATGATTCTGGTATTCCTGGTTCAGGTATATTTTCACCTTTTACGATTGCTTCGTATGCTCTAACACGTCCTACAACGTCGTCAGATTTAACAGTAAGTATTTCTTGAAGTATATGAGCAGCTCCGTATGCTTCTAGAGCCCAAACCTCCATCTCACCGAATCTTTGTCCACCGAATTGTGCTTTACCACCTAGTGGTTGTTGAGTTACTAATGAGTATGGTCCTGTACTTCTAGCATGTAACTTATCATCAACTAAGTGATGTAGTTTTAACATGTACATGTATCCAACTGTTATTGGGTTATCGAAAGTATCACCTGTTCTACCATCATATAAAGTTATTTTTCCATCTTCTGGGTATCCAGCTTCAACTAATGCTTTTCTTATATCTGGCTCTTTTGCACCATCAAATACTGATGTAGCAACATGCCATCCTAAAGCCTTAGCAGCAAGACCTAAATGAACTTCAAGAACCTGTCCGATGTTCATACGAGATGGTATACCTTGTGGGTTAAGAACTATATCTAATGGTGTTCCGTCTGGCATGAATGGCATATCTTCTTCTGGTAAGATTCTAGATATAACCCCTTTATTACCATGACGTCCAGCCATTTTATCCCCAACAGTTATCTTTCTCTTCTTAGCTATATAACATCTAACTAATTCATTAACACCTGGAGATAAATCGTCACCATTTTCTCTAGTGAACACTTTAACATCAACTATTATACCAGATTCTCCATGAGGAACCTTAAGTGAAGTATCTCTAACTTCTCTAGCTTTTTCTCCGAATATAGCACGAAGTAATCTTTCTTCTGCAGTAAGCTCAGTTTCTCCTTTTGGAGTTACTTTACCAACTAATATATCTCCAGAATCTACTTCAGCACCTATTCTGATTATACCTCTTTCGTCTAAGTTCTTTATAGCACTTTCTCCAACATTAGGTATATCTCTAGTTATTTCTTCAGGTCCTAATTTAGTATCTCTAGCTTCACATTCATATTCTTCTATATGAATTGTTGATAATCTATCTTCTTTAACTAATCTTTCATTTATTAAGATGGCATCTTCGTAGTTATAACCTTCCCAAGTCATGAACGCTATGAAGCAGTTTCTTCCTAATGCTACTTCTCCAAGATCTGTTGAAGGTCCGTCAGCTATAACATCACCTTTTTCTATCTTATCTCCTTTATTTATTATAGGAGTTTGATTTATACAAGTACCTTGGTTTGAACGCTTAAACTTAAGTAATTTATATCTATCTTTGTTTCCATCTTCTCTTTTAATTATTATTTCATCAGCTGTAACTCTTTCAGCTATACCAGAGTTCTTAGCAACAACAACTGCTCCAGAGTCTTTAGCAGCTCTGTACTCAACCCCTGTACCTATGATTGGAGCTTCTCTTCTCACTAGAGGTACTGCTTGACGTTGCATGTTCGATCCCATCAGCGCACGGTTGGCATCGTCATTTTCTAAGAATGGTATCATTGCAGTTGCTATAGAAACAACTTGCTTTGGAGATATATCCATGTAGTCAACTCTTGATACTGGAACTAGTTCAACAGCACCATTTTTAGTTCTACATACTAATCTCTTGTTTATGAATGTTCCATCTTCTTCTAATGGTTCATTAGCCTGAGCTCTTATGAATAAATCTTCTTCATCAGCTGTTAAGTAATGTATCTCATCAGTTACTCTACCATTTTCCTTATCTACTTTTCTATAAGGAGATTCTATGAAACCAAATTCATTTATCTTAGCATAAGTACCTAATGAGTTTATAAGACCGATGTTTGGTCCTTCTGGTGTCTCTATAGGACACATTCTTCCGTAGTGAGAATGATGAACGTCACGAACTTCGAACCCAGCTCTTTCTCTTGAAAGACCCCCTGGTCCTAGTGCAGATAATCTTCTCTTGTGTGTTAACTCAGATAATGGGTTAGTTTGATCCATGAACTGAGATAACTGTGAACTACCGAAGAATTCTTTTATAGCAGCAGAAACAGGTCTTATGTTAACTAGAGCTTGAGGAGTTATGGCTTCCATGTCTTGAACAGTCATTCTTTCCTTTATAACTCTTTCCATTCTAGATAAACCTATTCTAACTTGGTTTTGTAATAACTCACCAACCGATCTTATTCTTCTGTTACCTAAATGATCTATATCATCTATGTAACCTATTTCATGGAATAAGTTGAATTGGTAGTTTATAGATGCTATTATGTCATCTAATAATATATGCTTTGGTATAAGCTCTTTTATTCTAGATTTTATAGCTTCTTTTATTTCTTCTTCGTCACTATATTCATCCATTATCTCTTTTAAAGTTGGGTAATGAACTTTTTCTTTTATATTTAAATCATCTATATTGAATTCTATATGTGATTTTATATCTACAAAGTTATTACCTATAACCTTAGCAGTCTTTTCATCATCTAGTAATAAACTAACTACGTTTATTCCAGAATTTTGAATATCCTTAGCTACTTCGTAGCTTATTTTTTCTCCAGCTTTTACAAATACTTCTCCAGTTTCTGGATTAACTATATCTTCAGCTGAAACTCTGTTCATTATTCTGTAGCATAGAGCAAGCTTTTTGTTAAACTTATATCTACCTACTTTTGCTAAGTCATATCTCTTAGCATCAAAGAATAATGCATTTAATAATGATGATGCACTTTCTACTGTTGGTGGTTCACCCGGTCTTAACTTCTTGTATATCTCAATTAAACCTTCTTCAACAGAAGTAGTATTATCTTTTTCTAATGTTGCAGCTAATCTCTCATCTTCTCCAAGAAGTTCGATTATTTCTGCATCCGTACCTATTCCTAGAGCTCTTAATAATACTGTTACTGGTTGCTTTCTAGTTCTGTCAACTCTTACAGATATTACATCATTAGAATCTGTTTCGTATTCTAACCATGCTCCTCTGTTAGGGATTACAGTAGATGATATTAACTTCTTACCTGTTTTATCTCTCTCTAAAGCATAGTAAACGCCAGGAGATCTAACTAACTGACTTACTATAACTCTCTCAGCACCATTTATTATGAAAGTTCCTTTTTCTGTCATTAAAGGGAAATCTCCCATAAATACTTCTTGCTCTTTTATTTCCCCAGTTTCCTTATTTATAAGTCTAACCTTAACTTTTAGAGGTGCACAGTATGTGGCATCTCTATCTTTACATTCTTCTATGTCATACTTAGGCTTATCGTCTAAAGAGTAATCAACAAATTCTAATATAAGATTACCTGTGTAATCTTCTATTGGAGATATGTCTTCGAAAACTTCTTTTAATCCATCTTCGATAAACCACTTATAAGAATCAACTTGTAATTCTATAAGATTTGGCACATCAGCTATTTCTTTTATCTTAGAAAAGCTCATTCTAGTTCTTTTACCTATCGTGACAGGATGTGGCATTCACTTTTCACCTCTCAATAATAAAAAATAAAACCATAGTTTATTCTAACGCATCTAATAATTTTATCATAATGTCAAGCATTTTTCAATATGTATATTATTCTATTCTTTACATTTAATTTATCCTACAAAATATGCATTATTTATTATGCGCAAAATATTAAACTAAAATTCTCATTTTTTACATATTTTTTTAGAAAACAAAAAAGGTGCCCCAAACAGGACACCTCTTAAAAGAAAACTACTTAACTTCTACTGAAGCTCCAGCAGCTTCTAATTTTTCTTTCATTTGGTCAGCTTCTTCTTTAGAAACTCCTTCTTTTAATGTCTTAGGAGCGTTGTCAACTAATTCCTTAGCTTCTTTTAATCCTAATCCAGTTATTTCTCTAACAGCTTTTATAACTCCAACTTTTGAAGAACCAGCGTTAGCTAATACTACGTCGAATTCTGTCTTTTCTTCAGCAGCTCCACCAGCAACTGCACCAGCCATCATAACTGGAGCTGAAGCAGATACACCGAATTTTTCTTCAGCAGCTTTAACTAATTCATTTAATTCTAAAACTTTCATATTTTCTATAGCTTCTAATATTTGTTCTATTGTCATTTTTAGCACCTCCGAATTATTTTCGTTAATTTTTAATTAATTATATAACCAATCCAATTTTTTCTTGGTTAATGTTTATTAAGCTTCTTGACCTTCTTGTTTCTTTATCATTGCATCTAATAAGTATGCGAAGTTTGACATTGGAGCTTTTAAGCTTCCAAGTAATTTTGCAAGAAGAACTTCTCTTGATGGTATGTTAGCGAACTCAACTATTTGAGACTCGTTGTAGAATTCTCCTTCTACTATACCCATCTTTAATTGCATTTTTGGATGAGAATCCATGAATTCTTTTAATATTCTAGCCGGAGCAACAGGGTCTTCGTATCCGAAAGCTATTGCATTAGTTCCAACTAATAATTCATCGTTGAATTGTTCTATACCAACTTCTTTAGCAGCTTTTCTAACTAAAGTGTTTTTGTATACTTTGTATTCAACACCAGCTTCTCTCATTTTCTTTCTTAGTTCAGTAACCTCTTCAACTGTTAATCCTTTGTAATCAACAACAACAGCAGCAGATGACTTTTCTAATTTTTCAACTATTTCAGCCACAACTTGTGATTTAAGTTCTATAGCTTTTCTCATCTAGATGTGCACCTCCTTCACCTGATTAGGTTTAGTATTCGCCGCAATCTCATTTAAAAAAGCTTTCGTGTCTAAAAGTAGACAACAAAAGCTTTAGTAATTTCAATTTATCTAAAACCTCGGTAGGATATTAAGCCCTTAAGCACCTACTGTCTACGGCAAATCTATTCTTTTTTATATCAACAAATGTTATATTAACATTTTTGTTTAGCCATGTCAACAGTTTTTATTATTCTGCTATTTTAGCTGGGTTTATTTTAACTCCAGGTCCCATAGTAGATGCAACTGTTATACTTCTTAAGTATTGTCCTTTAGCAGCAGCTGGCTTAGCTTTAACTATTGCTTCCATTAAAGTTGCAAAGTTTTCAGCTAACTTTTCTCCACCAAATGATACTTTTCCTACTGGAACGTGTATTATGTTAGTTTTGTCTAATCTGTACTCAACTTTACCTGCTTTTATTTCATCTATAGCTTTAGCTACATCAAATGTAACTGTTCCTGATTTAGGGTTTGGCATTAAACCTTTAGGTCCTAATACTCTACCTAATCTACCAACTACACCCATCATATCTGGAGTAGCAACAACTATATCGAAATCAAACCAGTTTTCACCTTGTATTTTTTGAACTAATTCTTCAGCTCCTACAAAGTCAGCTCCAGCTTGTTCAGCTTCCTTAGCTTTTTCACCTTTAGCGAAAACTAAAACTTTCTTAGTTTTACCAGTTCCGTGAGGTAATACTACAGCACCTCTAACTTGTTGATCAGCGTGTCTTGAGTCAACACCTAATTTTATATGAGCTTCAACAGTCTCATCGAACTTAGCAGTAGCTATTTCACTAACTAATGCTAAAGCTTCTGTAGCATCGTAGAATTTAGCTCTGTCTACTTTGCTTAATGCTTCTACATATTTCTTTGCTTTTTTAGCCATTTTTATTTTCCTCCTTGTGGTTATATTCGGTTTTTAAACCTCCCACTTCTTAAAGAAGTGTCTAATTTATTTGAAATTAGTCTTCTACAACGATTCCCATACTTCTTGCAGTACCAGCTATCATTCTCATAGCAGATTCTACTGAAGCAGCGTTTAAGTCAGGCATCTTTAATTCAGCTATTTCTCTTATCTTAGCTGAAGATAAAGTAGCAACCTTCTTCTTGTTTGGTTCTCCTGATGCAGTATCTAAACCAGCAGCTTTCTTTAATAATACTGCAGCTGGTGGAGTTTTTGTTATGAATGAGAATGATCTATCTTGGTATACAGTTATAACAACTGGTATTATCATTCCAGCTTGATCTGCAGTCTTAGCATTGAATTCTTTTGTGAATCCCATTATGTTAACACCGTGTTGTCCTAATGCTGGACCAACTGGTGGTGCTGGAGTAGCCTTTCCTGCAGGTATTTGTAATTTTATTTGACCTATAACTTTTTTAGCCATTTTTCGTACCTCCTTATTTTTATATTTGAGTAACTATTATAATTTCTCTATACTATCTGACTCTACAACAAATAGAGTCTTCTTTCCAAATGCATCTATGCACACTTTAACTTCTTTAGTTTCTACGTCTATCGCTTCAACTGTACCTACTTGTCCAGCGAATGGCCCGTTTGAAACTTCAACAGCATCTCCTATTTCTAAGTCGATATCGCTGTTACCTATTTTAGGTTCAGTTAATTCTATGCCCATAGCTAGTACTTCATCTTCACTTAATGGTACTGGCTTAGACCCTGGTCCAACAAATCCAGTAACTCCCTTAGTATTTCTTACGACATACCAAGATTCATCAGTGATTATCATTTTTACTAGAACATAACCTGGAAATATCTTACGTTGTCTAGTTTTTTCTTTCCCTGTTTTAGTAGTTTCAACTACATCTTCAGTAGGTACAACTACTTGCTTTATGTAGTCTTCCATACCTCTAGTTTTTACAGCTTTTTCTATCGTAGCTTTAACCTTATTCTCATGTCCTGAATAAGTATGTGCAACATACCATCTTGCTTCTTGTAATTCCGACATTTTGATTCTCCTTTTCTATTTTAGTATCAGCCCTAGTGCACCAGATAATACACTATCTAAAACCCACACTAATATAGTAGATGAAATAACTACAGTTAAAACTACCCCTGTATTTTTAAGTAATTCTTTCCTACTTGGCCATGAAACTCTACTAAGTTCTTGTTTTGTTTCTTTTATATAAGATACTAAACCAGTTCTCTTTTTCTTAGTTCCTGCGCCTTGATTTGCTTGGGCAGCCATTTAATCCACTCCTTATAAAAAACTATTTTGTTTCTTTGTGAGTAGTGTGCTTCTTACAGAATCTACAGTATTTTTGTAATTCTATTCTGTCTGGGTTGTTTTTCTTGTTCTTAGTAGTGTTGTAGTTTCTTTGATTACACTCTGTACATGCTAAAGTTACTTTAACTCTCATCTGCTACACCTCCAACTTTTTTATGCAATAATAATTAATATATATATAATAATATAACACCTTAATTATTTATTGAGGTATTATTACCTTCCTGAATCATTACCTTGTATAAGTTATCACAAAATTATAGTGGTGTCAATGTTTTTGTGGTTTCTCTCTTTAAAAAAAGAGGGGGTTAAAACCCCTCTTTTATCTATAGATTAATCACCTAAGAAAAGATTACTCTATTATAGAAGCAACAACACCTGATGCTACTGTTCTTCCACCTTCTCTTATCGCGAATCTTAATCCTTCTTCTATTGCTATTGAGTTTATTAACTCTATAGTCATTTGTATGTTATCTCCAGGCATAACCATTTCTGTACCTTCTGGTAACTTACAAGTTCCTGTTACGTCAGTTGTTCTGAAGTAGAATTGTGGTCTGTATCCATCGAAGAATGGAGTATGTCTTCCACCTTCTTCTTTTTTAAGAACGTATACTTCTGCATTGAACTTAGTGTGAGGCTTAACTGTTCCTGGCTTAGCCATAACTTGTCCTCTTTCTATTTCATTTCTTTGTACACCTCTTATTAATGCTCCTATGTTATCTCCAGCTTGTGCTTGGTCTAATAACTTTCTGAACATTTCTACTCCTGTTACTACAACTTTTCTTGGCTCGTCAGCAAGTCCTACTATTTCAACTTCGTCTTGAACCTTTAATACTCCTCTTTCAACTCTACCTGTAGCAACTGTTCCTCTACCTGTTATAGAGAATACGTCTTCTACTGGCATTAAGAAGTCTTTATCAACATCTCTTTCTGGAGCTGGTATATATTCGTCTATTTGCTCGAATAATTCAACTATTTTGTCTCCCCACTCTGAAGAAGAATCTTGTAATGCCATTAAAGCAGATCCTCTTACTATTGGAGTGTCATCTCCTGGGAATTCGTACTCATTTAATAAGTCTCTAACTTCCATTTCAACTAATTCTAATAATTCTTCGTCGTCTACCATATCACACTTGTTTAAGAATACTACTATGTATGGTACACCAACTTGTCTTGATAATAATATATGCTCTCTTGTTTGAGGCATTGGTCCATCAGTTGCTGAACAAACTAATATAGCACCATCCATTTGAGCTGCTCCTGTTATCATGTTCTTAACGTAGTCAGCATGTCCTGGACAGTCAACGTGTGCGTAGTGTCTGTTTGGAGTTTCGTATTCAACGTGAGCAGTTGATATTGTGATTCCTCTTTCTCTTTCTTCTGGAGCTTTATCTATGTTAGCGAAATCTACTGCTTCTCCTAATTGATATCTATCGAATAAAGTTTTTGTTATTGCAGCTGTTAATGTAGTTTTACCGTGGTCAACGTGACCTATAGTTCCTATATTAACATGTGGTTTATTTCTTTCAAATTTAGCTTTAGCCATTTTGAAATACCTCCTGTTTTTATATTATTAGTTATAGCTTACATTAAGCTTATGATAAGTATTTTACTATTAATTATTCCTGTTTTCAAGATGTTTTTCTAATTTTCTCTTGACTCTTTGAAGAGCATTATCTATTGATTTTACATCTCTTTCAAGCTTGTCTGCTATATATTGATAAGACTTACCGTTTAAGTATAGTTCTAATACTTCTTGTTCTAGATCACTTAAAAGCTCATCCATCTTACGTTGAATGTGTTTTAGCTCCTCTTTACTTATTATAAGCTCTTCTGGATCACTAACTATGCTTGTTGTTATTATATCTAAAAGAGTTCTATCAGACTCCTCATCATATATCGGTTTATTTAATGATATGTAGGAATTTAAAGGTATATGTTTTTGCCTAGTTGCTGTTTTTATAGCAGTTATTATTTGTCTAGTTATGCATATTTCAGCAAAGCCTCTAAAAGAATTTGTTTTAGTAGCATCAAAATCTCTAACTGCTTTGTATAAACCTATCATACCTTCTTGTATTATATCTTCTTTGTCTGCCCCTATTAAAAAATATGATTTCGCTTTTGCTTTAACGAAATTTTTATATTTTTTTATAATATATTCTAATGCTATTGTATCCCCATTACTCGCTTTTAATACTATTTCGTACTCATCTTGTTGCGAATTGTCTATTAACCCATATTTTTCGTCATTAGCTACGAACATGTAAATCTCCCCCAATAAAAACATTTTCATAGCTATATTATAAGCGAATAATTTTAGTAATTTCAATGCATTCTACGAATGTTCTCAAGTTTCGACAATGTCTCTTTATCTAATCTTTCTTCTAACCAATTTCGCTGTATCTTTTTTTGGTTACTACTGTTTTTTTCCCTTATATTCGACTTAGCTTTGTCTAAGTCTAACTTTAACTCTCTGGCAGATATTCTTGTTGCTCCTTTTCCTAAAATAATTTGCTGCTCTGCATAATCATTTGTAGCAACTCTTATATCGTCGTATCTGGAAAGAGTATTTATAAATTTTTCTATGTAGCTATCTGCAGTTTGATGCTCTCTAGTGTATACCACAGTTATATATTTCCTGTCTTCTACAGTTTCTCTACTATGCTTTACATTATATGCATCAAACACTATTATAGCTTTTCTTCCTGTAAATTCAGCATATTCGATTATTATGTCTATTAATTTTTCCCTAGCACTTTCTAGACTTGTTTGAGCAATGTCCTTTAACTCATCCCATGCGTTTATTATATTGTAACCATCTATTATTAGATAACTTTTTACATTTCTTCTCAATTTATTTTACACCTGATCTTTGTTTAAATATCTCATAAAGAAGTATTCCACCTGCTACAGATGCATTTAGTGATGTAACATTACCTATCATAGGCATTTTTATAGTGAAGTCGCAGTTTTGTTTAACTAATCTAGATATACCAAAACCTTCACTTCCTATTACAAGACCTAATGCACCTGTAAGGTTTTGTTCATAGAATACTTGTCCATCCATATCAGCTGCTGCTATCCATAGACCTTCTTCTTTTAATCTTTTTATTGTATTAACTATATTAGTTACCTTACATATAGGTACATATTCTACAGCTCCTGCTGATGCTTTAGCAACTACTGGAGTAACATGAACTGATCTTCTTTTTGGTATTATAACCCCATGAGCTCCAACTGCATCTGCTGTTCTAATTATTGAACCTAAATTGTGAGGGTCTGTTATTTCATCTAGTATTATAAAAAATGGATCTTCTCCTTTTTCTTTAACGCTATCTATTAAATCATCTAATTCCCAATACTTAAGTTCACTTACTTGAGCTATTACACCTTGATGAGAGTGACTTGTACTAATTTCATCTAATTTATGCTTATCAACATATTGAACTATTATGTTCTTCTCTTTAGCCATTGCTATTATTTTTTTTATTGATCCTTCTTTTGCAGAGTTAGCTATCATTATCTTATCTATTTCTCTGCCATTTTTTATCGCTTCTATTACAGGATTTCTACCTTCTATACTTGCCAATTCTTCCACCGCCTATAAATTTTTAAACTTTTCTCTTATCTGAACTATATTACCACATGTCATGTTACCTTCTGGGCAAGGTCCTTTTACACATTTGGGTCCTATATTGTTAAATAAGATTGGAGCTACTTGCTTTAATTGTCTTAGCATTTCTATTGATAGCTCTCTTATTTCCCATTGTGCCCTCTCACAGCATCTATGATTTAAGAAATTATATAAACTTCTTGTATTCATAGTAAATACTACTTTTGTTTCACATGCATTAGGGAATACGTATCTAGCATCTTCTATTGCTTTCTTTTCAGCTTGTCTTTTAGCTTCTTTTTCATTTTTTCCATCTTTTATCATTTTATTATAATGTTTATCAAATAATATATCCACTAATTTATCATATGATTTTTGATCTTCTTCCATCGCTTGTATAAACACTTCTTTAGCTTCTTTTACTGCTTCTATCTCTGGTGGTATTATATATTCAAATTGATCTAACTTGACATACCTTTGACTTTGTTGTGAATAGCTTGCTATACGATGTCTAACTAATTGATGAGAACAAGCTCTTGATATTCCTTCAACTGCAAATGTAAATGATACATGCTCTAATGGAGATTCATGCCCTATATTTATTAACATATTTAAAAATCTATCCACCGATTCATCTGTTAGGTTCTCTTCTATTTGATCCACACCTACTGCTGAATAACATAGCTTTGCAGCCATTGATATTACCTTTTCTGGATCTGGTGTATGTGCTAATAATTTTACTTTCATCTCTAAAACCTCTTCCTTAAAATATTCATATTTTTTATTATACAATATTAAAATTATATTTTTTTATTTATTTTGTCTATCATAATAAAGTATATATACTCATATATAAAAAGGTATTGTTTTTAACAATACCTTTACATATTTTTTTCTATGATATTTATGCCTTTTTCAACTATATAGTCAAGTCTATCTTTCTCTCCACCTAAATGTAGATATCCCACTAAAGCTTCGAATCCAGTTGCACATTTATAGTCTATAATATCTGCATTTTTAGGAGAAGTATGAGATTTTTGATTTCTACCTCTTTTGTAGATTCTTAATTCATCTTCACTTAATTCCTCTTCTATTTCATGCATTACTGTAGCCTGTGCCTTAGCATTAACATACTTTATAGCTGACTTGTGAAGGTCATTGACCTTTTTATTGATGTTCTTTCTTATTAGATACTCTCTTATATATGACTCATATATTGTATCACCTATATAGGCTAATACTAATGGAGACATTGTTATTAATTCCGTTCTATTCATAATTATGCTCTCTTCCACTTAGTTCCTTGTCTAGTATCTTCTAGTATTATGCCTCTCTCTAGTAACTCTTGTCTTATCTCATCTGCTAATTTATAATCTTTGTTTTTCTTAGCATCTACTCTTTTTTGTATAAGATTTTCTATTTCTTCATCTAATATATCATCATTTTTCTTATTAACTATATTTAATACAGAAGTTAATTCATTAAATTCATCTAGACATAATTTAGCAAATTCTAAAGAAGAATTTTCATTTACGTTAGTGTTTATAAACTTAGATAATTCAAATATAGCACTTATTGCGTCTGCTGTATTTAAGTCATCTTCCATAGCATTTATAAACTTATATCTGTAGCTATTTAATTCAGATACTAGATCCTTTTCACCTTCAGTTAAAGAACCTTCTTTTAAGTTTTCTATTGTGAATTCTAATTTTTCTTTAGCATTGTAAAGTCTTTCAAGTCCTGCTTTAGCTTGTGCTAACATTTCATCACTGAAGTTAACTGGATTTCTGTAATGCGCAGATAACATGAAGAATCTTACTATTTCTAAATCATATTTTTCAGATATCTCCCTTACTGTAAAGAAGTTTCCTAGAGATTTACTCATTTTTTCATTATTTATGTTTATATATCCATTGTGTACCCAATAATTAGAGAAAGTTTTTCCACTTCTAGCTTCACTTTGAGCTATTTCATTTTCATGGTGAGGGAATGTTAAATCTTGACCTCCAGCATGTATATCTATAGTCTCACCTAAGTATCTATTAGACATAACTGAACATTCTATATGCCATCCTGGTCTACCTTCTCCCCATGGACTTTCCCATCCTGGTTCTCCTTCTTTTTTTGCCTTCCATAGAACAAAATCCATTGGATGTCTCTTTTGACTATTAACTTCTATTCTTGCTCCCGCTTCTAAATCGTCTTGATTTTGTTTAGAAAGTTTTCCGTATCCTTCAAACTTTTTAGTGTCAAAGTATACATCTCCGTTAGATTCATAAGCATATCCTTTTTCTTCTAATTCCTTAACAAAATCTATTATTTGTTGTATGTTATCTGTTACTCTAGGATGAACATCTGCTCTTTTTATTCCTAATCCATCAGCATCAACAAAATACTCGTTTATGTATTTATTAGCCACTTCTTCTGGTGCTATGTTTTCTTCATGACCTCTTTTTATTATTTTATCATCTACATCTGTAAAGTTTTGAACGTAAGTTACATCAAAACCTCTATATTCTAAATATCTTCTAAGTGTATCAAACATTATGAAAGGTCTAGCATTACCTATATGTATATAGTTATAAACTGTAGGTCCACATACATACATTTTTACCTTTCCTTCTTCTAATGGAACAAATTCTTCTTTTGTTCTTGTTAATGTATTGTATAACTTCACTCTTATCACCTCACTGATTGTTATATTATTTCTTAACTATCTATATATTATATTATAGTTTAAATTCTTTGCAATTAATAGTACTACTATTATGTCCTTATGATTTTAAAAAAATCTAATTGTAAAAAATTTATAGGTTTATTCTTCTAAAAATGAAATCTTTTTTAAAGAACAAGTATTATAAGTTTCTTCACTTATAATTTTTTCTTTTTTTAACTTTTCTAGTATGTTAACATAATCTACACATAAACTTTTCAGCTCTTTTTTTATATCATCTTTATTATTACTATACATAGTTACCCTCCCTGGTATAAAGTAAAACTATATTGTATGTTAAAAATAATTTTTCAAACAATTTATTTTCTTATGCTTTTTATATATTAACTTTGTTTTAAGTAATTCCTTTAGTTATACCCATAAATCTTTTCATCAAAATACTACACAAATAATTTTTTACTCTTCATAACACTAAGAATTAACATATATTTCTTTCTTTCTATTTTGTTTATTTCCTTTATTATATATAAAACTCCTAGATATGCTACATTTTTTTAAGTGTAATATATTTAGTAAAATTTTAAAATAAATATAATTATTATTTAAATCTATTTATATAATTTGTATTAAAATTAATAAAAAAGACCCACCTAGCTAGGTGAGCCTCTTTTTTATATTATAATATGTTATTTTTAACGTATGCTATTCTCTCTAAACAATTTTCTTTTCCTAAAACTTCCATAGTCTTTGGTAAATCTGGTCCATGCATTTGTCCTGTTAATATTACTCTAGAACCCATGAATAAGTTTTTGCCTTTTATACCATGTTCTTTTTGTATTTCTTTAAACATAGCTTTTACAAATGCTTCATCTACAACTTCTGCATTTTCTATCTTAGTTTGTAATGCATCTATTAAAGTTGGTATATGTTCTAAGTTTAAGAATTCTCTACATTCTTCAGTTTCTAATTTAACTTCATTTGAGAAGAATATATTAGCATGTTCAGTTATTTCTTTTACATATTGTAATTTTTCTTTAACAACTGATACCATTCCTTTTATAAAATCATACTTAGTAGTAGCTTCTTCTTCTGTTATAAGACCAGCTTCAACTAAGAAAGGTATAGCTAAGTCTGTTAAGTAGCTATCATCTGCTTCCTTTATATAATGTTGGTTAACCCAGTTTAGTTTTTCTGTATCAAATACTCCACCACTCTTAGATACTCTTTCTACAGAGAAAGCTTTCTCTAATTCTTCCATAGTGAATATTTCTTGGTTATCTTCTGGAGACCAACCAACTAATGCAACATAATTAACTAATCCTTGTGGTAAATATCCTTTTTTCTTGAAGTCTTCAACTGCAACATCACCATGTCTCTTACTTAACTTTTTCTTTTCTTTGTTAAGTATATTTGGTAAATGTACAAATGTTGGTGCTTCCCATCCAAATGCTTCATATAAGTAAACATGCTTTGGAGTTGAAGAAACCCATTCTTCTCCTCTTATAACATGAGTTATTTTCATTAAGTGGTCATCAACTACAACTGCAAAGTGGTAAGTTGGGAATCCATCAGTCTTTATTAAAACTTGGTCATCTAAATCATTAGTGTTAAATTCTGTTTCACCTCTAACTAAGTCAGTGAATTTTATAACATGATTTTCAGGTAATTTTAATCTTATAACGTAAGGTTCTCCTGCTGCTATCTTAGCTTCAACTTCTTCTTTAGAAAGATCTCTACAGTGACCATCGTATCTTGGAGTTTCTCCAGCTTCTTTTTGCTTTTCTCTTACTTCGTCTAATCTTTCTTTTGTACAGAAACAGTAGTATGCTTGTCCATTATCTAATAATTGTTTTATATAATCTTTATATATATCTAATCTTTCAGATTGTATATATGGCCCATTTTCACCTACTTGAGTTATGTTTCCATTTTCATCTATCATAACACCTTCGCTATGATTAACTCCAGCCCAACTCATAGCATTAAGCATATTTTCTATTGCACCATCTACTAATCTAGTTTGGTCTGTGTCTTCTACTCTTAATATGTACTCTCCACACATTCTCTTTGCAAATAAGTAGTTATATAAAGCAGTTCTTAAACTACCTATGTGTACAAATCCAGTTGGACTTGGAGCAAATCTTACTCTTACATTCATTTGAATAGCCTCCTCTAATAGTTGTTATGTATAAATTTATAATATCAGAATAACACATATATTGTAATGTTATTTTACCCAAATCTATGTTAAAATCGCGATATTATTATATTTTTATACCTACAAGTATACACCTATAAATCTATTTTATAAGTACTAACTTAAAAAAATTTAAATTTATCTTATTTTAAGCTCTTATTTTATATTAAAATTTTGTGGATAATATGATTTTCTACACAATTAAAATAGTATATATATCCACATATTAACCATTTTTTGTTGATAGTTTAGTGAATTATATATACTATTTATTATCTATACTATCCTAACTTAACGTTATTCTTAACAAACTCAGCTTCTATTTTAGATTTTATTTCATCTAAGCTTATTAATTCTTTATCTTGGGCATCTCTTAATTTAAATTCAACTTTACCGTCAGTTATATCTTTACCAACTGTGATTCTCATTGGTATACCTACTAATTCGCTATCCTTGAACTTAACTCCAACTCTTTCGTCCCTATCATCTAATAATACTTCTACACCCATAGATTGTAACTCATTGTATATCTTTTCAGCAGCTTCCATTTGCTCTGCTTTTTTGATATTCACTGGTACAACTACTACATGATATGGAGCTATTGATAATGGCCATATTATACCATTTTCATCATGATGTTGCTCTATTATAGCAGCAGCAGTTCTTTCTATACCTATACCATAGCATCCCATTACTATTGGCTTAGATTTTCCATCTTTATCTATATAGTTAGCTCCCATAGTTTCTGAGTACTTAGTTCCTAACTTGAATATATGACCAACTTCTACCCCTCTAGCTATTTCTAATTCAGAACCACATTTAGTACATTTATCTCCTTCAGTAACATTTCTGAAATCTCCAACTGTACCTTCGAAATCTCTTCCATAGTTAGCATTTTGTATGTGGTATTCATCTTTATTAGCACCTATAACTAAATTATTTTGTTCAGCTACTTCATTATCTATAAATACATAGTCAGCTTCAACACCTATTGGTCCAGCAAATCCTATACCTGCTTTAGTTACAGCTCTTACAACTTCTTCTCTAGCAAGTTCAAACTCTACTGCTCCACCTATAGCATTAGCAACCTTAGTTTCATTAACTTCTCTATCTCCTCTTACTACAACCACAACAGTCTTTCCATCTACTTCATATACTAAAGTCTTAGCAAATCTATTTGCTGGTAAGTTGAAGAATTTTTCTAAATCTTCTATTGTGTGAACATTTGGAGTGTGTATTTCTGTTAATTCTTTCATTTCTTCTTTATCTAAAGAAGTATTTACTGAAACAGCTTTTTCCATATTTGCTGCATAGTCACATCCACTACAGAATACTATTTCATCTTCTCCTACTTCTGATTTAACCATGAATTCTGCTGAAACAGATCCACCTATTGCTCCTGTATCTGCTTGAACTGGACTATTATCTAATCCACATCTAGCGAATATATTTGTATAAGCATCATACATATCTTGGTATGATTTATCTAATCCTGCTTCATCTATATCAAAACTATATGCATCTTTCATAGTGAAAGTTCTAGTTCTCATAACCCCAAATCTAGGTCTTCTCTCATCTCTATATTTAACTTGTATTTGATATAAGTTAAGTGGTAATTGCTTGTAAGAAGTTATTTCTTGTCTTATTAAATCTGTGAACACTTCTTCATGAGTTGGTCCAAGGCAGAAATCTCTATCATTTCTATCTTTCACTCTCATCATTTCTGCACCCATTACGTCCCATCTTCCAGACTCTTTCCATAACTCAGATGGTATTAATCCTGAACATAGTATTTCTTGGCATCCTTTTTTCTCTAATTCCTCTCTTACTATGTTTTCTATTTTTTTGAAAACTCTTATACCCATTGGTAATTGATTATATACTCCTGATGCCATCTTTCTTATCATACCAGCTCTCATCATTAATTGATGACTTGTTATTTCTGCATCAGCTGGAACTTCTCTTAATGTTGGCATAAACATTTTTGACATTTTCATAGTTATTTCCTCCTGTTTTATATTTTGAAAGTCTTAATATTAAAAAAAACCTTCCGTCTCTATACATATGTATAGAGACGGAAGGTTGAATTTCCGCGGTACCACTCTAATTAGCCATTAGCCCTCTTTAGGGGATATAACGGTCCCTACCGTAAAGGTTTGTTACCACCTTTATGCTAAAAGATTGGTTCAAAGATTATATCTTAGGAACTTTCACCAAATGTTCCCTCTCTGTGAAGACTCTAGTCTTTTACTATTTCTTTATTATAGCTTTGATTTATGTTTTTTATTTATTGTATGTTGTTATTAATAATAATATTATTGTATTCATTTATTGTTGCACATTTTAAGGAATAATTAATTATTAATTTTATTTTTCCATACTTATGAGATAATATTATATTATTTCATATTAGTTGTCAACTTTAACTAATAAACAAATACTTTGTGATGCTATACCTTGCTTTGTACCTGTAAAACCAAGTCCTTCTTCTGTTGTTGCTTTTACATTTATTCTGTCTAAGTTAGTATTTAAAGCATTAGCTATATTCTCTCTCATACTTTGAATATGTGGTGCCATTTTTGGCGCTTGCGCTATTATTGTAGCATCTATGTTACCTATAGTATATCCCTTTTCTATTATTAGATTATTTACATGTCTAAGTAATTCTATACTATCTGCTCCTTTATATCTTTCATCTGTATCAGGGAAATGCTTACCTATATCTCCTAATGCTAATGCTCCTAACATAGAATCCATTATTGCATGAACTAAAACATCTGCATCTGAATGTCCTAATAATCCTGTTTCATGTGGAACATTAACTCCACCCATTATAAGTTTTCTACCTTCAACTAATTTATGAACATCATATCCTAATCCTACTCTCATTATATAGCCTCCGTTAAATTTGATCTTTTAATATTTGTGATCCTATACTTAAATCTTCTTGTGTTGTTATCTTAATGTTATTATATGAACCTTCTATCATTTTAACCTTATATCCTATTTTCTCTACTAGCATTGCATCATCTGTTCCGTAGAAATTATTTTTAAATGCATCTTCATATGATTTTAATAATATATCGTATTTAAATGTCTGTGGTGTATGAACTGACCACAAAGTACTTCTATTCGGTGTATCTATTATATCTTTATTTTCATTAACCACTTTTATAGTATCTTTTACCGGCACACCTACAACTACTGCATTATTTTCTTTGGCTTCATCTATTGATTTTCTTATAATTTCTTTTGTTACAAATGGTCTTGCCCCATCATGTATTAATACTATATCACAATCTTTATTTAAACTTTTAAGTCCATTATATACAGAGTCTTGTCTTTCCTTCCCACCAAAGGCGATCTTTATGTTATGTAAATTATACTTTTCTATAATTTCTTCCTTAAAGAATTCTTCTTCTTCTTTTTTTATAACTACAACAATATCTTGTATATCATCATTTTTATAAAACTTTTCTATTGTATATGCTATTATTTCTTTGTTATTAAGCTTTATAAATTGTTTATTTATCCCCATTTTCATTCTACTTCCACTACCAGCTGCTACTATAATAACGCCATTCATTTAATCACCTCTTTATATACAATTAACACTTATATATTAACTACTTTATCTAATAAATTATATCAAAAAAGCCTTCGAAAATACGAAGACTTTTAAAATTTAAACTTTAGGTTTTCCAAATATCATTCTTCCAGCTGGAGTTTGTAATACAGATGTAACTAAAACACTTATAGTTTGTCCCATGTATTTTTTACCTCCATCTACAACTATCATAGTACCATCATCTAGGTATGCTATACCTTGACTATGTTCTTTACCTTCTTTTACTACTTGAACCACCATAGCTTCTCCTGGTATTGCTACTGGCTTAACAGCATTAGCTAGTTCATTTATGTTTAATACCTCAACACCTTGAACTTGTGCTACTTTGTTTAAATTGTAATCGTTAGTTACAACCTTACCATTTAGAGTCTTAGCTAGCTTTAAAAGCTTACTGTCTACTTCAGCTATATCGTCAAAATCAGTTTTAGTAATTTCAACTTCTATTTGTAGTTCTTCTTTTATTATATTAAGTATATCTAATCCTCTTCTTCCTCTAACTCTTTTTAAGTCATCTGAAGAGTCCGCTATATGTCTTAATTCATCTAAAACGAATTCAGGTATAACTAATTTACCTTCAACGAATCCAGTTTTGCATATGTCTGCTATTCTACCATCTATTATTACACTCGTATCTAATACTTTAGGTGGTATAACCCTGTTTATTTCCTTCTTAGATCCTTTATCTTTCATAGATCCTGAAATTTTGCTTAACTTTCCTAAGTTAAATAAGTCATCTTTACTCTTTAATGCTACTCTTATACCTAAGTAGCCCATAAACCCATATGTAATAAAAGCTAAGAATCCTCCGATTATAGGTATTGTGCTCATTATACCACTTACTAAGTAAGCTATTACGAACCCAACTATAAGACCTATAGATCCTAGTAATATATCTGTTTGAGGATATTTTGATATTTCTTTATCCATAACCTTAGCAATATCCTTAAATTTATCAGTAAACCACGGCTCTATTGCATAGAATATGATTCCTACAACTATCCCAACTGAAACAGATGCAATTAAACCATATATCTCTGCACCAAATTTAAGTGCCGGAAATGCTTTCATTAAAGTTGCATATGTAGTCATACCTAGAGCAAACCCCAGTATGCTTGTTATAAATCTTATCACTTTTGGTATCAATTCTTCACCCCCGGATTAATACTTAATATTTTTTTATTATAATCTATAATACCATATTTATTCAACAACAAAGTCCTTAAATATATCTTAAATCCTTATTAATAAATTATATAAGTCTATCTAGTAATACTAATTGTTTCATTTTTATTAGTCCATTTCTTATATATGTTGCCCTTATTTCACCTATCCCCTCTACATCATCTAAATCTTCAATAGATGCATCTAGTATTTCTTGGAAATCTTCAAAGTAATTTACTAAATTTTCAATTATAGTTGATGGTAATCTATGTATCTTATTTAATACTCTATACCCTCTTGGTCTTATCTCCATATCCATATTTTCAGAGAATCCACTATAACCTAAAAGTTTAGCCATATTAGTTAAATCTACTAATTCTTCAGGAGATAATGTTTTTATTTTCTTTTTAAATAACTTTATGTCTATATCTTCTTTGCTATAATCTTTTAGTATAAGTTTTTGGTCAATTTTAGTTGTTCCAACTAATTCTTCTAACTGCATTCTGACTAGTGTTCCTTCTTGCCCAAGCTCTATAATATATTTTTCTATTATACTTGTAATTCTCATAACCATTTCCATTTTTTGAAGTACAATTGCTACATCGTATATAGTTACTAAATCATTAAATTCTAATGCATTTAGGCTTGCTACAGCTTGATCTAATACTGCTTTATATTTTTCTAAAGTCTGTAATGCTTGATTAGCTTTTGTAAATATTTTTGATATTTCTTCTAGCGCATACTTTTGATCTCCTCTGTATACAGTTATTACATTTCTTCTTTGAGATATAGCAATAACTATAGAACCTGTCTGCCTTGCAACTCTCTCTGCTGTTCTATGTCTTGTCCCTGTTTCAGATGTAGGAATAGAATAATCAGGTATTAATTGTGCATTTGCAAATAATATCTTCTTAACATCTTGACTAAGTACTATAGCCCCGTCCATTTTTGCTAATTCATATAAATATGCAGGTGAATAATCTGCATTTATATTAAATCCTCCATCTACAACCTTCATTGTATCTTCTCCATTTGATATAACTATCAAACCACCGGTCTTAGCTTTTAGTACATTTTCTAAACCTTGTCTTAATGGACTTCCAGGAGATATCATTTTTAATGCGTGTAATACATTCTTATTATTTAAGATATCTTCCATTATTATTTATTACCCCCTAGTACTATATTTATAGCTTGTCTTAAATTATCAACTGGCCATATTTCTATACCTTTAACATCTTTTACTGCATCATAATTACTTCTTGGTATAACCATTTTTGAAAATCCTAATTTTTTACACTCAGCTATTCTCTTTTCTATATAGCTAACTGCTCTTACTTCTCCTGTTAAACCTACTTCTCCTGTTACTGCTATTTTTTCATCAACTTCAATGTTTCTAAAACTTGATGCAACGGCAATTATTATACCTAAATCTATTGAAGGCTCATTTATTTTTATACCCCCTACAATATTTAAATACACATCTTGATTTTGAATTTGCAATCCTACTCTCTTTTCTAAAACAGCTAATAACATAGCAACTCTATTATAATCAACCCCTGTAGCTGTCCTTTTAGGAATACCAAAACTAGTTGGGGATACTAATGCTTGCAGTTCTAAAAGCATTGGTCTGGTCCCTTCTACTGTAGATATTATTACAGAACCAGCCACATCTTTTGGCTTTTCTGATATAAGTATCTTAGATGGATTTTCTAACTCTACCAAACCTAAATCTCTCATTTCAAAGACACCTAGTTCATTAGTCGAACCAAATCTATTCTTTACAGCTCTTACTAATCTATATGTATTATATCTTTCTCCTTCAAAATATAAAACTGTATCCACCATATGCTCTAATAATTTAGGACCTGCCAATGAACCTTCTTTTGTTACATGCCCAACTACGAAGGTTGATATACCCATTTTTTTAGAAATTTTCATGAATTTAGATGTACCTTCTTTAATTTGGCTAACAGTTCCTGGAGCTGATGATATTTCTGGGCTATAAACAGTTTGAATAGAATCTAATATGATAAGTTCTGGATTTATACTTTCTAAATGAGCTTCTATTATACTTAAATTATTCTCTGCGAATATATACAGATTATCTGAACTTATACCTAACCTTTGAGCTCTCATTTTTATTTGAGATTCAGACTCTTCTCCTGATATGTAAAGTACTCTTTTTCCTGAGTTTGCAACATTGCTTGAAACTTGTATTAGTAGTGTAGATTTACCTATCCCTGGGTCTCCTCCAACAAGAACTAATGACCCCTTTACAACACCTCCACCTAACACTCTATCCAATTCATTTATACACGTTGAAAATCTTTCTTCTTCTTTAGTTTGTATAGAATTTATACTTACTGGTCTTGATGATGATTTATCTATAATGAAAACTTCTTTTTTACTTCCTTTTTGCTCAATTTCCTCTACGAAAGTATTCCACTTTGTACATTCAGGGCATTTCCCTAACCATTTTGAAGTTTCATACCCACATTCTTGACATACATATTTTGTTTTTATTTTTGCCATATAATTCACCCTTAAATTCTTTTTGTCTATATAATTTTAGCATATCTATATAATATTATGTAGAATCTTTAAAATCCTTTATAGCTAATATACCTATATATTATACTAATATTTTTTGCTTATAAAAATAAAGGGGAATACTCTCCCCCTTATTATATATATTACTACTATTTGCACTTAAATACTATCTTATTATTTTCTACCTCTGCTATAACAACATTTCCACCTCGTATGTCTCCTTTTAGTATTACTTCTGAAAGTGGATTTTCTATCTCTTTTTGTATGGCTCTTTTTAGTGGTCTTGCACCATACTGTAAGTCTAATCCAACTTTTGATATAAATCTTATGGATTCTTCGGTCATATTTAGGTTTATGTTCATAGCTTGCAACCTCGATGCTAATTCTTTTGTCATTAATTTTACTATTTCATCTAAATCTTCCTCTGTTAGTGAATGGAATACTATTATATCATCTATTCTATTTAAAAATTCAGGTCTAAATTTTTGTTTAACTTCTTCCATTATACATTCTTTCATATTTTCATAATCACTCTTGACTTTTTCCTCTTTATTTCTATTTGTAGAGAATCCTAATATTCTTTGAGAGCTTATTTTTGTTGCCCCTACATTAGAAGTCATTATTATTATAGTATTTTTAAAGTCTACAGTTCTACCTTTGGAATCTGTTAGTCTTCCATCATCTAATATTTGCAATAAAATATTAAATACATCTATATGCGCTTTTTCTATCTCATCAAGTAAAATTACAGAGTAAGGATCTCTCCTTACTTTTTCTGTTAATTGGCCACCTTCTTCATAACCTACATATCCTGGTGGTGACCCTATTAGTCTAGATACTGCATGTTTTTCCATATACTCAGACATATCAAGTCTTATTATCTTATTTTCATCTCCAAATTGCACTTCTGCTAAGGCTTTTGATAATTCTGTCTTGCCTACTCCTGTAGGACCTAAGAATAAGAAAGATCCAATTGGTCTATTTGGATCTTTTAATCCTGCTCTTGACCTTCTTATAGCTCTCGAAATTGACTTCACTGCCTGCTCTTGACCAACCACTCTTTCATGTAATATTTTCTCTAACCTTAATAATTTGCTAGATTCAGATTCTACTATTTTATTTACAGGTATACTGGTCCATAATTCTACAACTTCTGCAATATCTTCTGGTTTAACTACTTCTGTATATTTTCCCATAGCATTCCATTGTTGTTTTACTTCTTTAAGTTCTTTCTTCAAATTTTCTTGCTGTTTTTTTATTTTATCAATTTTCTCAAAATCTTGATACATTACTGCTTTGTCTTTTTCCTTATCTATGCTTTCGATTTCTTCTTCTAATCCTAAAATTTTAACTGATGATTTACCTATTTTTAACCTAACTCTTGATGCAGCTTCATCTATTAAATCTATAGCTTTATCTGGTAAAAATCTATCAGTTATATATCTTATAGATAAATCTACTGCTGCAACTAAAGATTCATTACTTATTTTTACTTTATGAAAATCTTCATATTTATATCTAATACCCTCTAAAATTTTTATACTTTCTTCTCTAGATGGTTCTTTAAGCACTACAGGTTGAAATCTTCTTTCAAGAGCTGAATCTTTTTCTATATGCTTTCTATATTCATCTATTGTCGTTGCTCCTATAATTTGTAGTTCTCCTCTTGATAGCACCGGTTTAAGTATATTTGATGCATCTATTGTACTTTCTCCAGTTGCACCTGCACCTATTATTGTGTGTATTTCATCTATAAATAGAATTACATTGCCATTTTTTATAACTTCATCTATAACTTGCTTTATTCTATCCTCAAATTCACCTCTATATTTTGCACCTGCTAACATAGAACCCATATTTAAAGTATATAAGCTTTTATTTTTTAAAGTTTCAGGCACATTTCCTTCTGCTATGTTTATAGCTAACCCTTCTATTATAGAAGTTTTTCCTACCCCTGGATCTCCTATTACAACTGGGTTATTTTTTGTTCTTCTACTTAATATTTGTATAACTCTCTCTATTTCAATTTCCCTACCAACTACAGGATCTAATTTACCTTTGGAAGCTAAATTTACAAGATTCTTACCATATTTATCTAAAAGTTTTAGGGATTCCTCCTGTACCTTAACTGTGTATTTTTCTTCTTTTTCTTGTTGTATTGAGTACTCCTCTAATCCCATCATATCAATTATTAACTGCACAATAGCTCTCTCATCAATACCTTCTAAGTTTAATATTTTCATAGCAGTACCATTGCCTTCTTGAACTATCGCTAACAAAATATGCTCTGTTCCTATATAATTAGTTCTTAACTTATTAGCAAACATACCAGAGAGCTCTAATATTTGTTTACTCCTTGGACTTAATGTTACATCTTCTACTGGCTCATTAGCGTTGCCTTTTACTTCAATTATTTTTGATTTGATTATGCTATCTGTTAGTCCTAACTGCATTAATACTTTTCCTGCTATTCCTTCCTTTTCCTTTATTAAGCCAAATAAGATATGTTCACTACCTACCACTTTATGACCCAATCTTTGTGCACTTTCTATACCTATATCTATTGATCTCTTTGCCCTTTGAGTAAATCTGTTAAAATACAAACTTTACCCTCCTCTCTATTATAATAATTACTTAATGCTATCTATATTTGATTAATTTAGTAATTAATTATAGTCAACCTTTTTAATATCATTCAGTTACTTCATAATACACATCTACTAAATGTATATTTAATCTAATTTATATGCATTTTTTTCATTATTGTTCCAAGGTTTAACTTGTACTTTCTAAAAAATTTAAGGCTCTAGATGAGCAATCTAGAGCCTTAAATTTTATTTATTATTTTCCAACTCTATTATTTTTTGAGCTAATTGAGCTGGAACTTCTTCATATGTTTCTAATTCCATCTCAAAATAACCTCTTCCCTGAGTCATGGCCCTTAAATCTATTGCATATTTAAAAGTTTCTGCTTGTGGAGCATTTGCATATATTATTTGTTTTCCTTTTTCATCAGATTCCATTCCAAGTATTTTTCCTCTTCGCTTATTTATATCCCCCATTATATCCCCCATATACTCTTCTGGAACAGTTATCTTAAACTTCATTATAGGCTCTAGTAAAACTGGCTTAGCCTCTTCCATACCCTTCTTAAATGCTATACCTGCTGCTAATTTAAATGCCATTTCTGATGAGTCTACATCATGATATGACCCATCATATAAAGTTGCTTTTATATTTGTAACTGGAAAACCTGCTAAAACTCCCTTTACCATGGAATCCTTTATACCTTTTTCTACTGCTGGGATATATTGTTTTGGTACAGATCCACCAAATATTTCTTCAGCAAACTCAAAATCTAAATTACTTCTTTCAAATTTAATTTTGACATCTCCGTATTGCCCATGACCTCCTGACTGCTTTTTATGCTTACCTTGAACTTCAGCTTTTCCTTTTATAGTTTCTCTATAAGCTACTTTTATATCTTCTAAACCAATATCTACACCAAACTTTGACTTAATCTTATTTTTTATAGTATTTATATGGAGTTCCCCTTGACCTCCTATTAATACTTGTTTTGTCTCAGGATTTCTATACCACTTAATAGTTGGGTCTTCTTCAACCACTTTATTTAATGCAGAACCTATCTTATCTTCATCTCCTTTATTTTTAGGAACCACTGCATAATATATTTGTGGCTTTGGTAAGTTTATATCTTCTAATTCGTATTCATCCTTACTTATAGATACAGTGTGGCCAGTTTGAAGTGAATTTACTTTTGTTACAATTATTATATCTCCACATCTAGCCTCACTTAGCTCTATAAGATCTCCATTTTTCATAGTATATATATTATATATTTTTTCTTTCTCTGATTTATTCAAATTAAATAATTCACAGTCTTTATTTATTTTACCTTGAGTTACCTTTATATAAGACATTTTTCCTATGAATGGGTCTACTATTGTTTTAAATACTTGCCCTTTAAATTTAGCCTCTATATTAGAGTACTTTGGCTGCAAATATTTTGAAACAGTTTCTAATATTTCAGTTGTTCCTATATTGTTTATAGTTGAACCACATATAACAGGAATTATATCTCCTCTTTGCATACCTATAGTTATCCCTTTTTGTATATCTGCATCACTTAAATCTTCTCCACTAAAATACTTATCTAATAACTCATCATCTGTTTCTGCTATAAGCTCCATTAGCGCTTCTTTTACACTCATAGCTTCTTGCTTAAATTCTCCATCTAATCCATCCATATTTTCAAAAACATTATGTAATTTTATAAATTCTTTATTCTCGTATATCGGTATAATCATTGGTACTACTTTATTGCCATACTTCTCTCTAAGCATAGCTAGTGTATCTTTATATCTAGATTTTTCATTATCAATTTTATTTATGAACATTATTTTTGGCATGTTTTCAGTTAATTCTAATGATTTTTCTGTTCCCACTTGGACGTCAGTTGTTGCATCTATAACTATTATAGCTGCATCACTTGCATTAAGAGATGATATTACTTCTCCATAGAAGTCAAAGTAACCTGGTGTGTCTAATAGATTGTATTTATAGTCATTATACTCTACTGGAGTTAATCCTATACTGTATGTCATATTCATTTTATCAGTTATTCTCGGTATTTTACTAGTTAACTTTGATGTGTATGCTATGGCTTCAATTAAGTTTGTCTTCCCGCATCCACTATGACCTAGTATTGCTATATTTCTTATATTACTACTATCGTAAATTTTCATATAAGCACCTACCTTTATAATTTATAAATTACTTTGAGTATTTCACTATAATTACATAACTAAATTTTATTTTTTGATAATAAGTATGTAAACATCTTAACTCTAGGTGGTGATATAAATATTTCCCAAGAAATAGTTAGTACTTAAGGTCTTAGTCATTAATTCTATACTTATTACCTCTTTCCTCTCTTTTACTGTAATTTCATATTTAATAATAAATTTTATTTTATATATATATATTCAATAATCTATATATAATTCCACTTATTATTTATACAATTCTAATGTAGTATATTAATAATAATTTTTCTCATATTTTACTATTGATATACATTTTATCTATTTATCGAAGTTTAATTTATTTAATTGATTATGTCTTTATACTGACAATTATTTCTTCTATTTTTCGATAAATAAAAGAACTTATGCCTTTTAAGCATAAGTTCTTTTTTAGCTTATCATATTATTACAAACTAACTTTAAAGAAGAATATCTTCATATTTTAATCTATTTAATTTATATTAGAAATTCTTAAGTATTGTTTTATATGAGTTAAGCGAATTTTTTATTTATCTTTCATAGTTATAAGTAATTGCTTATCTCTTACTAATTCCCCTTCTTCAACTTTTATTGATTTTACAATACCATCTGCTTTAGCAACTATTATAGTTTCCATTTTCATTGCTTCTATAATAATCATTGGTTGATTTTGTTTTACTTCATCATCTTCTTTAACTAAAATTTTAACTACTTTTCCAGGTATACTAGCTCCTATTTGCATAGGGTCATTCATATCAGCTTTTATTATATCTTTTATGTTCCCAGAGTAGTTATTATCTTTTATATCTATATCCCTCATCATACCATTTAATTCAAATGATACTGTTCTATTTCCATTTTCTTTAACATCACCTATATCTACTAACTTTATAGTAAGTATTTTACCTTCTTCTATCTCTACTTCACACTCTTCACCTTTATTTAATCCATAGAAATACACATGACTATCTAGCTTTGATATATCATTATATAGTTGCAGATGTTTTAGGTAATCTTCATATACCTTTGGATATAAAGTATAACTTAATATATTTCTTATATTTGTATTCATTTTGAATCTCTTATCTAAATCAGCTTTTATACTTTCAAAATCTTCCTTTGGAATTAATTTACCAGGTCTTTCTTCTATCGGAGTGTCTCCTTTTAATACTACCCTTTGAATATCTTTTGGTATTCCTCCTTCTGGTTGACCTATCATTCCTTTACAGTAGTCTAATACAGAATCTGGAAATGATAATTTTTCACCTTCTTCTATTATGTTATTCTTATCTAATTTATTTTTTACCATAAATATAGCAAGGTCTCCTACTACTTTAGATGATGGAGTTACTTTTATAATATCTCCCAATATTTCATTTGCTTCTTTATACTTTTCTTTTACTTCATCAAATTTATTTGACAGTCCTAAGCTATCAGCTTGTGGTTTTAGATTTGTATATTGTCCTCCTGGTATCTCATATTTATATATTTCAGCAGAAGGATTTGATAAATCACTTTCAAATCTAGAATATATTTTTCTTAAATCTTTATAATAGTTTCCTATTTCTTCATATCCATATAAATTAATCTGAGTATCTCTTTCAGTATTTTTAAGTGCTTCTACAATAGCGTTTAGTGATGGTTGGCTAGTTAAACCTGCCATAGTTTCTAATGCTCCATCCACTATGTCCACCCCTGCCTCAGATGCCATAAGGCAAGTTGCAATACCATTTCCACTTGTATCATGTGTATGAAGATGTATAGGAGTATTGACATTATTTTTTAATTCTTTTATAAGAGTATATGCTGAATATGGCTTAAGTAAGCCTGCCATGTCTTTTATACATATTATATCTGTACCTAATTCTTCTAGCTCTTTAGCCATTCTTATATAATATTCTAAATTATATTTATTCTTTGTTGGATCTAATATATCTCCTGTGTAACATATACTAGCCTCTACTATTTTTCCAGTTTCTAAAGCTGTTGATATAGATGGCTTCATATTTTCCACCCAATTTAGAGAGTCAAATATTCTAAATACATCTATTCCCTGTTCTGCTGATTGTTTTATAAATTCTTCAATTACGTTATCTGGATAATTTTTATATCCAACTCCATTTGATGCTCTAAATAACATTTGGAATAATACACTAGGTATCTCTTCTCTAAGTTTTTGTAGTCTAATCCATGGAGATTCTTTTAAAAATCTATATGCAACATCATAGGTTGCTCCGCCCCACATCTCAATAGAAAATAAATCTTTCATATACTCATTAGTTGGTTTTGCTACTTTTAATAAGTCATATGTTCTAAGTCTTGTAGCTAGTAATGATTGATGTGCATCTCTCATAGTTGTATCTGTCAGCAATAGTTTCTTTTCATTTTTAATAGATTCCATATACTTTTCTTTACCTAATCTATTAAACAGATCCCTACTTCCTTCATTAAGTATTATATCTTTATTTATCTTAGGCTGATATATTGAATCAAATGAAGGTTTATCTTCGCATTTATTTTCATTTACTACTGTATTCCCTATAAATTGAAGTAATTTTGTACCTCTATCTTTACTTTCTCTTATCTCAAATAATTCTGGATTAATATCTATAAATCTGGTGCTACATTTTCCCTCTACGAATATAGGATTATTCAATACATTTACCAAAAATCCTATATTAGTTTTAACACCTCTAACCCTAAATTCTTTGATAGATCTTATAGTTTTATTTATTGCACCTTTAAATGTTCTATCCCAAGATATAGTCTTTACAAGTAAACTATCGTAGTATAGACTTATATTCGCCCCTGCAAATCCATTACCTCCATCTAGTCTAATACCAAATCCTGAGCCAGTTCTATATACTTGTATTTTGCCTGTATCTGGCATAAATCTATTTTTAGGGTCTTCTGTTGTTATCCTGCATTGAATAGAATATCCTCTTAATTCTACATCTTCTTGAGATTTTATATTTATCTCATCACTATCCAATCTATATCCTTGAGCAATTAATATTTGACTTTGCACTATATCAATACCGGTTACCATTTCAGTTACCGTATGTTCTACTTGAACCCTTGGGTTCATTTCTATAAAATAGTATTCTCCACTATCATCTACTAAAAATTCTAAAGTACCTGCATTTATATATCCTACATGCTTAGCTATTTTAACTGCGTCATTGCATATATTTTCTCTCAATTTATCGCCTAGAGAAAATGCCGGTGAATATTCTATTATCTTTTGATGTCTTCTTTGTACTGAACAATCTCTTTCATACAAATGTACTATATTTCCATACTTATCCCCTAATATCTGTACCTCTATATGTTTAGGATTAGCTATATACTTTTCTATGAATATCATATCTTCACCAAAAGCTTTTTTTGATTCACTACATGCTGTTTCATATTCTATACTTAAATCTGATTCGTTATAAACAACCCTCATACCTCTACCGCCACCGCCGTTAGAAGCTTTAAGCATTATTGGATATCCTATTTCTTTAGCTATTTCTTTGGCTCTTTTAATGTCTTTGATTGGTTCATCTATTCCTGGTATAGTAGCTACATCCACCTCTTTTGCTATTCGTTTTGAATTTATTTTATCTCCCATCATATTCATTATATCTGCTGATGGACCTATGAATGTTATTCCATTTTTCTCACACTTCTTTACGAACTCTGGATTTTCAGATAAGAAACCATATCCTGGATGAATTGCATCTACATTTTTCTTCTTAGCTAATTCTATAATACTATCTATATCTAGGTATGCGTCTATTGGACCTTTATCTTCTCCTATTAAATAAGATTCATCTGCTTTTGTTCTAAATAAACTATATTTATCTTCTTTACTATATATCCCCACGCTCTTTATCCCCAATTCAGAGCATGCTCTAAATATCCTTATAGCTATTTCTCCCCTGTTAGCAACTAAGATTTTATTAAATTTTTTAAACATAATCCTAATCCCCTCCCTTTTTCTTTTAATATTAAAGATTATAAACTATGTTATTTAATGTTTAAATACGTTTACTTGAAGTCCTTAATAAATAATATAAATACATTTAAATAAATAACTTTTATCTTATATAACAAAAAATACCTAACTTTAGTTAAGGCGGTTTAGATTATATTATTAAGTATTTAAATTTTTTTATTTTTAATATAGAAATTTATTGGAATTGATGCATATTTTGAACTAATCGTTTGTTTAGATATCATTTAATATAGCAAATTTATCGCATTTGCATTAAATAAATGATTTTGGAAATATTGTATAGCTTAGTATTGATTTTTATAAAGACTTATTTTTTATTATATGCTTTAAAATATAAATATTACTATTTTTTCACATAAAAAAAAGATTACGTGGCTACGTCTTACTCTCCCAGGGGGTCGCCCCCCAAGTACCATCAGCGCTAAAGAGCTTAACTTCTGTGTTCGGTATGGGAACAGGTGTATCCTCTTTGCTATAATAACCACATAATCTTTATCTTTTAGAGTTAATACTCTGAAAACTGTATATCATTTAGTTAATGATTTTGGTCAAGTCCTCGACCTATTAGTATCGATAAGCTAAATACATTACTGCACTTACACCTTCGACCTATCAACCAGGTA
>NZ_JADNAJ010000011.1:0-58661 GCF_015550185.1 Romboutsia sp. 1001285H_161024_C4
CCAACAGGAAGATTCGTTATAGGAGGACCACAAGGAGATACAGGTCTTACAGGAAGAAAAATAATAATAGATACTTACGGAGGATACTCAAGACATGGTGGAGGAGCATTCTCAGGAAAAGATCCAACAAAGGTTGATAGATCAGCAGCTTATGCAGCAAGATATGTAGCTAAAAATATAGTAGCAGCAGGACTTGCAGATAAATGTGAAATAGAGTTAGCCTATGCAATAGGTGTTGCTAGACCATTATCAGTATTTATAGATACTTTTGGAACTGGAAAAGTTGAAGAATCTAAATTAGTAGAATTAGTAAATAAACACTTCGATTTAAGACCAGGAGCAATAATAAGAGACTTAGACTTAAGAAGACCTATATACAAGCAAGTAGCAGCTTATGGTCACTTTGGTAGAACAGATATAGATTTACCATGGGAAAGAACTGATAAAGCAGAGCTATTAAGAAAAGAAGCATTAGGACAATAATAAATAGAGAGGTAATCTTTTAAAAGATTACCTCTTTATTTATTATTGATTCCAATGATTTCATCATAAAAATAGGCTAAATAATATAAACCTTAATATTATTTAGACAAGTAGTTAATATTTATATAGTAAACAAGCATATATATGTAATGAGATTTAATATCTATAAGGAGGAATTACTATGGGAGGTAAAAGTAGTATTAGTGAGATAATTAAATTTGCAGGAACATATATATCTGTATGTATAGGGTCTGGATTTGCTACCGGACAAGAAATAATGCAATTTTTTTCAGCACATGGGATAGTTAGTATATTGTCAAATTTAATATGTATGGGTTTACTAGCATATTGTGGATCTAGTTTATTAGAAATCGGGAAAACTCAAAAACTAAGAAGTAGCAATGATATATTTACATATTTATGTGGAAATTATATAGGTGGATTTTTTAAATTATTTATGCCTATATTTTTCTTTTGTAGCTTTATGGTTATGATATCAGGGGCAGGAGCATCTATAAATCAATATTATGGGATAGATAAACAAATAGGTTCCATAATAATAGGATTGCTAGCATTAGTATCTGTACTTATGGGAATGAATAAGGTTATAGATATCTTGGGTAATATAGGTCCAATTATAGCTATAATGTCAGTAGGAGTTGGAGTAGTAACTATTGCAAGAAATTATGAATCTCTTTGTGATGTTAATCAAATATTAACAACGATAGATGTTACTAAACCAGTAGATCACTGGTTAACTACAAGCATAATATACACAGGACTAAACCTAATAATAGCTACACCATTTTTAGTTGGAGTAGGTTCTACAGCAAAAAAGAAAAGCAGTTGTATATGGGGAGGCATTATTGGTGGAGTATTATTTATGGCAGCTGCTATAGCTCTTAATTTAGGAATAATGTCTGATATAGAAAATATATACATAACTGAAATACCTACTTTATACATGGCTGACAAAATTGGTCCAATCGTAGGGGCTATGTTCTCACTTATGTTAATTGCGGGAATATATACAACTGCAGTTCCGTTACTATGGACTGTATGCACAAGCTATTTTAAGGAAAAGAGTAGTAAGTTCACAGGCATAGCAATATTTTGTACTGTATTAGGAATAATCGGAGGAAGATTACCTTTTGCAACACTAGTAAAACTTATATATCCACTATCAGGTATGTTTGGAGTTATAATACTAATATCCATATTTGTAAATAAGATAAAAAATAATGTATTTGGTATTAATATTAAATATAAAGGTTTATAATATTTGATATAATAAATACATAATTAAAATACTAAGGAGAAAGATATGACAAAACAGCTAGAAATAGATTATGCATTTGGATATGTTTACGACAAAAGCAAGTTAGTAGTAATGTATCCAGTAGGAAGTAATATAATAGATGAAAACGAATATGAGATGGAAGTTGAAGTTGCTTTCTTAGAAGATGGAATAGAGGTTGCATTTGAAGAAAGTGACATAAAAGAAGCAAATGATACTATAAAACCATTAGAAATGTTTTTGATGAAACCAAGCAAAATAATACCATTTGTAACAAGTATAAAAGACTATGAAAGTAAAGAAGAAAATAAAAAATTATTAAAAGAATTTGATGAAGAATATAAAGTAAAGGAAAGTTACATAAATAAAGGATATGAGATAAGAGATGTATATCATGTATTTGAGAATGTGGTAAAATATATACCTCAAGAAAATTTAGATACTTTAAACATATTAAAAATAGAAAAAGAAAAATTTGATATGGACAAATTCATAGAAACTACTAAAAATAATTTAGATGAGGCTATAAACAGTGAATTAATACCTGTTAATATGGAAAAAAGTAACCTAACAAATAGATTATTCCTTAAAACATCAAAAGATACAAGTGCTAAATATGTAGTATTTGGAACAGATATAAGCACATATTCAGAAGGGATACTTTGTGCAAACAAAGAAATAATAAAAGATATGGATTTAGATATGGGAGATCTTGAAGTATCAAATACAAAAGATGTTGGATATCTTATAGAAGAAGTTGATGGATACCTAACATTTAAAATATCAAATTATAATAGTCAAACACCTAATGGAAATCAACTAGCACAAATAGTAGATTATAGCGGCGTATTTAAGAAAATGATGATTGATTTTATAGGTCAATTTATAAAATAAAGAATATATTTACATAAATAAAAAATAGAAAAAGTGTCTAGATTTATAGATACTTTTTCTATTTTTAATAAAAAAATTAAACATTATTAAAATATAAAGTAAGTTAAATAATAATTTTTCAAAAGTTTATCTATTATCATGTATTAATAATAAATAAGCTCCACCAGCTAGTTGATTATTACAATCTATTCTTCCAACTAAATCATTTCCCTTAGATATATAACCATCAGAGTCAACTTTACCAATAGGCGAATTATTTATATGGTGAGAATGAATAGTACCATCTTCTTCTACTCTCCCAATTGGATTATCACTAAGATCATACATAACATTATCACAAACTTTACCAATAGGACAGTCATGATATAAATGATTATGGACAATGTTATTAGCATCTAATCTTGCAACAGGTCTAGCATTATAAGGAAATCTAACCATTTCAAACATACTTATCACACCTCTCAAAATAAATGTAAAGATTTTGAAAATTAATACAATAATAAAATTCTATATTTATTAACTTACACCTTTTAAATAAAACAAAAATACATAATACATGAATTTAGGTATAAACAACAATATATATAAAATATATTTCTTAAAAAGGTTTTTGATACATATATTTTTATATAAATTATTTTTATAAAGGAGATTATATGTATACTGAATATATTAAAAGAAGGATAAAAGATATAGAGCCTTGGTTAATAGAGGTGAGGAGAGAATTTCACAAGTATCCAGAATTATCATTAAATGAATATAATACTAAAAATAGAATATTAAATTACTTAAAAGAAATGAATATAGAGTATACAGAATTTGAAAAACACAACGGAGTTATGGCTTACATTATAAAACCAGAAAATAAGATAACTATAGGAATTAGAGCTGACATGGATGCGTTACCAATAAATGAAGAAAACGAAATTAATTATAAATCAAAAAATAAAGGTGTAATGCATGCTTGCGGACATGATGCTCATATAGCTATGCTACTTGGAGCATGTAAGATTTTAAATGATATGAAAGATAAGTTACATGTAAATGTAAAATTTCTATTTCAACCAGCAGAGGAAACAGTAGGAGGAGCAAAATTTTTAGTAGAAGATAGATGTATGAAAAATCCAGATGTAAATTATATGTTTGGATTACATGTAATGCCATATTTAGAGACTGGATATATAGAGACAAAATATAATATATTAAATGCAAGCACTGATAGTTTAAAAATTATTATAAAAGGTAAAAAATCTCATGGAGCATACCCAGAATCAGGAAAGGATGCTATAGTAGTAGCTTCTAGTATAATTTTAGCACTACAAAGCATAGTAAGTAGAAATATATCACCATTAGATAGTGCAGTTTTGACAATTGGCAAAATTATGGGAGGAGAAGCTCAAAATATTATATGTGAAGAGGTTTCAATGAATGGAATATTAAGAACAATAAACAAAAATACAAGAAAAGAAATGATAAAAAGGATAGAAAATATAGTATCAGATATATGTAGAGCATTTGATTGTAAAGGAGAAGTATTATGGGGAAGCGATGGGTATCCTCCTGTAGTAAATGATGATTATCTAGTAGATATAGTAGCTGAAAGTACAGAAAAATTATTTGGAAAAGATAGATTTATACTAAAGGAGAAGCCATCTTTAGGAGGAGAAGATTTTTCTTATTATTTAGAAGAATGTAAAGGTGTTTTTTATCATATCGGTTGCAGGAATAGTAATCAAGAGGTTACTCAGCTTCATACTTCTACATTTAATATAGATGAAAGATGCTTAGAAGTAGGAACTCTAATGCATATAGCAAATGTTTTATATTTTAATAAAAATTAATTATAAAATTTTGTATATAGAAAAATTAAATAGTTAAACTTAAAAAATAAAATTTAAATTTATTTGTTGTTTTATATATTGACAACTATGTATAAAAATGTAATAATAAATAAAAATGAAAACAAAATAATACTAAATCAGCTTTAAAATAGTCCAGAGAGACTAAAAAGATATTAATGTTTACACTAGTAGTATAGAAATTACTATCCTTTTATCATGCTGATAAAAGGATTTTTTTATGAAATAAAAAAGTTTTATCTTTGGACAACTTAAAAAGGCGGGGTTTTGAATAAAACTAGGAGGATTTATCATGACATTTAAAAAGTTAGTATCATTAGCAACTGTAACTGTATTATCAGCATCATTATTAGTAGGATGTTCAGGCGGAGAAAGTGAAAAGAAAGATGATGGTAAATTAAAAATAGCTATGGTAACAGATGTAGCAGGAGTAAATGATCAATCATTTAATCAATCTGCATGGGAAGGTCTAGAGAAGGCAAAAAAAGATTTAGGAGTAGATGTTACATACTTAGAATCAAAGCAAGATTCAGACTATGCAAGTAACATAGAAACTTTAGTAGACCAAGATACAGATTTAATACTAGGGGTAGGTATGAAATTAGCACCAGCTATAGAAGAAGCAGCTAAAATGTATCCAGACCAAAAGTTTGCTTTAATAGATGAAACATATAAAGAAGTACCTAAAAATGTAGAAGCAGTGCAATTTAACTCAGAACAATCTGCATATTTAGCAGGTATAGTTGCTGGTAAAATGACTAAGACTAATAACGTAGGATTTATAGGTGGTATGGAGTTACCAGTTATAGAAGCATTCCAATATGGATATATGGCAGGGGTAAAAGCCACAAATTCAGAAGCTAAAATACAAGTTCAATATGCAAACTCATTTACAGACCAAGCAAAAGGTAAGGCTATAGCTAAGCAAATGTATTCTCAAGGTGCTGATATAATATTCACTGCAGGTGGAGATGTTGGTACTGGAGCTATAGAAGCTGCCAAGGAAGAAGGTAAATATGCTATAGGTGTTGATAGAGATCAAAGTTCTCTAGCGCCTAAAAATGTATTAACTTCAGCTATAAAAAGGGTTGACGTTGGTGTATATGATGTAGTCGAGAAGTTAAAAGAAGATAAGTTTGAAGGTGGAACAACAACAATATATGGCCTAAAAGAAGGTGCTGTTGGATTACCTGAAAGTACTAAAAACTTAGTACCACAAGATGTAATGGATTATGTAAATCAACAAATTGAAAAGTTTGAAAAAGGTGAATTAAAAGCACCTAAAAATGAAAAAGAATATAATGAAATGGTAAATCAATAGAATAATTTTTAATCTACTATAACTATAAAAATAGAGCTATCTTATAAGATAGCTCTATTTTGTATTTATTAATATTAAGCTAAGCCTAATATGTTAAATAAACAAGTTGTCATAAAGCAAATTGTAAATGCTATTACAGTAGGTAGTAAAAATCCGATTAAAGTCCATTTAGCACTACCTGTTTCCTTTTTTATAGTAATTAAGGTAGTAGCACAAGGCCAATGAAGTAAGCTAAATAACATAACATTAAGTGCTGTTAGATAAGTCCATCCATTATCTCTTAAAACTGTTCCTAAAGCTGAAAGTTCATCTAATTCAATCATTGAACCTGTAGCCAAATAAGACATTAGTAAAACTGGTATGACTATTTCATTTGCAGGTAAACCAAGTATAAAGGCCAGAAGAATAAATCCATCAAGACCTATAAATTTAGCTATTGGATCAAGGAAATTTGCTACATGAACTAGAATACTCATGTCTCCTATATAAATATTAGCAAATACCCATGTCACAATACCAGCAGGTATGGCAACTATAATTGCTCTGTATAAGACAAATAAAGTTCTATCAATAATAGATGTATATAAAACTCTTCCTACTTGAGGAGTTCTGTATGGTGGAAGCTCTAGTGTAAAAGTAGAAGGAACTCCTTTTAATAGTGTCTTTGACAACCCATAAGAGACTAAAAGTGTTATTAATATACCAAATACTACTATCAAAGCAATGCAAAGAGCAGTTACTATACTTGTAGAAGTGGAACTTGCAATGGCTGAAGAGAAAAATATTGTAGCTACAGCAATCAAAGTTGGAAATCTACCATTACAAGGAACAAAGTTATTGGTAAGTATTGCAATTAGTCTTTCTCTTGGAGAATCAATTATTCTACAACCTATAACACCAGCAGCATTACAACCAAATCCCATACACATAGTAAGACATTGTTTACCATGACAACATGCTTTTTTAAATAAATGATCTAAGTTAAATGCAACTCTAGGAAGATACCCAAAATCCTCAAGTAAAGTAAATAGTGGGAAAAATATTGCCATAGGTGGCAACATTACAGAAACAACCCAAGCCAGAGTTCTATACATACCAAAAGTAAGCATTTCATTTAACCAAACAGGTAGATGTATAGTTTCTAAAAAATTATATATATGTGGTTCTATACCAAAAAGTACATTAGATATCATCTGTGAAGGATAGTTTGCACCTTGTATAGTTAACCAAAGTATAAAAGCAAGACACAATAGCATTAAAGGAATTCCAAATACTTTAGATGTAATAATCTTATCTATTTTATCATCTCTCTTGTACTTTATATCACTTTTTATATTTATAGATAAATTATATAGTTCAGAAGCATATTCATAATTAGTCTTACTTATACTATCTCTTATTGATTTTTTATCTATATTTAGTGGAAGTTTTGATTTAATTAAATCAATTGATTTGTTACAGTCACCATCTACATAGTCATTCATAGATTTATAAATACTATTATCTCCATCAATAAGCCTTAAAGCAAGCCATCTAGATTTTATAAAAGGAATATATTCTTTTAAGTCTTTTTCTATAATACTTACATAACTCTCAATTTCTTTATTATATTTTATAATTTTATTATTATACTCGTATTGATTTAATACTACTTTATCTAAAGTACATAAAAGTTCATCAATTCCTTTTTTATTTCTAGCTGATGTCAAAACAACAGGTATTCCTAGATATTTTTCTATTTTGTCCTTATTAATAGAAATACCTTTTTTCTCAGCTTCATCAATTAGATTTATGCAAAGTATAACTTTATCAGTTAATTCCATAATTTGAAAAACTAGATTGAAATTTCTTTCTAAAGATGTAGCATCAGCAACAACAATAACTGCGTCTGGATTTCCAAAACAAGCAAAATCCCTAGCCACCATTTCTTCCTGTGATGCAGCAAATAGAGAGTAAGTACCTGGTAAATCTACTAAAGCATATTCTTTATTATTGTATTTAAAATCCCCACGAGCAGTGCAAACTGTTTTACCAGGCCAATTGCCAGTATGTTGCTTTAAGCCGGTTAAAGTATTAAAAACAGTACTTTTACCAGTGTTAGGGTTACCAGCTAAGGCAATGACATACTGGTTGGGCTTTCTTTCAATGTCAAACATATCTTTTAAGGATTTTGCTTTTGTAGAGTCATGAGTTAAACCCATAATAAATCCCCCCTTTATAAAACTAAAAATTAAATTCTAGAAACAATAATGTTATCTCCCTCTTCTTTTCTAAGGGCTATTTTTGCTCCTCTTATATCGTATACTGTTAAATTATTTTTAGGTCCTTTTCTTATAACATGAACTAATGCACCATCTGTAAGACCTAGAGCAAGCATTCTTTCTCTTATATATCCATCAGTTAAAAGTTGTTTAACTATAACTGTAGAGTTTATATCTATATCACTGAGCTTAGTCATAATGCACCTCCATAAAATTCAAACTTAGTCTAAGCTAACTTTCACACTAAATACTATGAAAAAATTATAAGAAATGTTACATAAAAGTACTATTAAAAATAGGCATTTAATATATTTAATATAAGACACATAGGAGGTTAAAACAATGAATAATGAGTATTACACATTTAATGAATATATAAAAAATAATAAACTTAGTCCTAGCGAAGAAGACTATATTGAGATGATATATAGATTATATCTAGAAAATAAGAAAATTAAAGTTGCTGAAGTTGCATTAGCGCTAAATGTAAAAATACCATCAGCAAGTAAAATGGTAAAAAGGCTGAGCGGTAAAAATTTATTGGAACATGAAAGATATGGATGTATAAATTTAAGTCGTGAAGGCAAGAAAATTGGAGAAAAATTATTAAAAAGGCATGACACTATAGAATCGTTTTTAAAAATTATAGGTGTTCAAAATAATCTTCATGAAGAAACTGAAAAAATTGAACATACTATTAGGGAAGAAACATTAGAAAAAATAAGTTTATTAGTAGGATTTTTAGGTGAAAATAAATCTATATTGAAAGAGTTTAAAGACTATATATTAGAAAAAGGCGATGCATATTAATAAAAATAACTAATAATTAAATATATATTGTTAAAAATAACTTATAGAATGATTGAATACAAAATATTAAATTTAACATAAATTGAACAAAAGAAAAGGAGACATACTTTATGAATAAGGATAGCATAAAAGTTATTCCACTTGGAGGTCTTGGAGAAATAGGAAAAAATATAACTGCGATAGAGTATAATAATGAAATAATCATTATTGATTGTGGGATATCTTTTCCGGATGAAGATATGTATGGAGTAGATTTAGTTATACCAGATATACGATATCTGTTAGATAAAAAAGATAAAGTAAAGGGAATGTTTTTAACACATGGACACGAAGACCATATAGGAGCTATACCATATATATTAAAACAGTTAAATATACCAGTATACGGAACGAAACTTACAATAGGACTAGTAGAGAATAAGTTAAAGGAACATGATTTGTTAAATCATGTAGATTTAAACCCTGTAAAAGCTGGTCAAAGTATAAAATTAGAAAATATGAAAATAGAATTTATCAGGGTGACTCATAGTATAGCCGATGCGTGTGGATTAGCCATACACACACCTTTAGGTATAATACTTCATACAGGAGACTTTAAGATAGATTACACTCCTATAGATGGGCGAATGACAGATTTAAACAGAATAGCTACACTGGGCAAAAAAGGTGTACTACTTTTAATGGCAGATAGCACAAATGTTGAAAGAAGTGGACATTCTATATCTGAAAAAACTATAGGAGAAACATTAAATAGAATTTTTACAAATGCTAAAGGAAGAATAATTGTAGCTACATTTGCTTCTAATATTCATAGAATGCAACAGATAGTAAATGCATCTGTAATGCAAAATCGTAAAGTAGTATTTAGTGGGAGAAGTATGGAAAATATATCTCAAGTAGCTATGGAACTAGGATATTTGCATATACCTACAGAATACATAGTAGATATAGATGATATAAGTAAGTATCCAAATAATGAAATAACTATAATAACAACAGGAAGCCAGGGAGAATCAATGGCGGGTCTTTCTAGAATAGCTTATGGATCACATAGAAAGATAATTATAGAACCAGACGACTTTTTTATAATATCTGCATCACCTATACCTGGTAATGATAAGTTAGTTTCTAGGGTTATAAACCAATTATTTAAAAAAGGTGTAGATGTTATATATGAGGATTTAGAAGAAATCCATGTGTCAGGACATGCCTATCAAGAGGAGTTAAAGCTTATTCATAGCTTAGTTAAGCCTAAGTACTTTATGCCAGTACACGGAGAATATAGACACTTAAAACATCATAAAGATTTGGCTATAAAGTTAGGAATGAAGCCTCAAAATGTATTTACCTTAGAAACTGGACAAGTGTTAGAAATAACTAATGAAGGGGTAAATGCAAATAAAAGAGTTCATACAGGGGTTATATTTGTAGATGGTTTAGGAGTTGGTGATGTAGGAAATATTGTACTTAGAGATAGAAGAGATTTAGCTAAAGATGGAATGGTAACTATTGTAGTTGCTATAAATAGAGATAGTTATAGTATAGTAGCAGGTCCAGACGTAATAACTAGAGGATTTATATACGCTAGAGAAGCAGAGGATTTAATAAATAAAATAAAGGAGGTATCAAAAGAAGAGATAGAAAAATGCCTAGAACAAGAAATATTGGAGTGGCAAATACTAAAAACAAATATTAAAAGATCCATAGAACAATTGCTATACCATAAAACTAAAAGAAGACCTATTGTTTTCCCTATAATAATGGAAGTATAGTATATAAAGATATATTAAATAATATAACAAAAAATTAAAAAGCCTTCTATTTGTTTATTTTAAACTAATAGAAGGCTTTTTAATTTTTTACTACTTATTAGAGTTAGAAAGTGCTTTTGAGTACCACTTTAAAGATTTAGTATAGTCTTTTTCAATACCAAGTCCATCTTTATACATATTAGCTACTTTTATCTGTGCATATCCGTTCCCACCTTCAGCTAATTTAAGGTATATATCAAATGCTTTAGTATAGTCGATTTTACCTAAAGTCCCATTATAGTAGTTATCAGCATCTATTAGTCTTTTATCCTCAATATCATCGCTAAAATTAGAATTTTCAATAACTAACTCTTCAAAGTTGCCAAAATCTTCAATAGTGTAAGGAATATTAATATCATTATTCATATTTATATTAGAAAAATCTAAGATATCATTATTAATCCAATAATTTAATGCTTTATTATAGTCTTTATTTTCTCCATAGCCATTATAGTATAAATAGTCCAAAACATCTTTGGCTAATATATAGCCTAAATCGACAAGTTTCTCTAAATAGGCATGAGCTTTACAATAGTCTTTTTTATCTTCAGAGAAAACATAGATTAATGCTAGGTTAAACATAGCAGTTAAATTTCCTAAATCCTTAGCCTTTTCAAAGTAATATACACTATCTTCTAAATTTTTATTTACCCCTTCTCCATTAAAAGATAAAACACCGAGCATGTTAAAAGCTTCAGCTATATTAAAAGTGGAAGCTTTTAAATATAAACCAAATGCTTTTTTAAAATTTTTTTCTACATCTAGACCATAATAGTATATATTTCCTAAATTAAAAAATCGAATCCCATTATTTATATATTTATTTTCTGTATTTATAAAACTCAAATATATCTCCTCCAATAAAGTTACATAAGACTTTAACACTTATTATATTACTAAATATAATATGAATGAAATTTATAAAGGGTGAATTAAAATATACTATATGTAGGACTATAGTGGAATTGTTTACGATATAGAAATTACCATATAAAATGAAAAAGGTTAAGGTTATAGGCATAGCTGAGAATTATGTATCTCATTATGTTTAGATGTTTAACAAATACTATATAAAGTTTAAATTATGTAGTTATTATAATGACAGTATCAATAGGAGCTTTAGCCTTTATGCTTCTTTATAAACTGGCAAATGTAAATATTTCAGAAATAATGAGAAAAGTAATTACGATAAAAGTCTTGGGATTTTATGATAATGAGGTAAGTATTTATATACAGAGAAAGTATAATGTTTGGTAGAATAGCAGGTTACAAAAGTTATATAATTGCATTTATATTTAAAATAGTATTATGATTAATTATCAATATATCCATGTATCATAATTAAAAAATGTAGAAATAGTGGAATTTCTCAAATCTGTCGATTAATGATGTAAATTGCAAATATAAAATTATATCAAAAATAAACCGTCCTACATAATATATCTTAAGAGTATAAAAACTCTAGAATATAAATGACAACAGGAGGTAAATATATGAGTAATATGTTAGACAGATTCTTTGGAGGCTGTGAAGGTGGATTTGGAGCATGGTGGATAATAGTACTATTTTTCTTATTCCTAGCATTTGGAGATGTATGGTGTGAAATAGATATATGTTCATGGATACCATTTTTAATATTATTATTAATAATATGTGGACAAGAAGGATTCTTTGATTGTTAAATTAAACTAAATATAATTAAATTAAAAGCTAAGAGTAAAATCTTAGCTTTTTAAATTATTTTAAAACAAAACTTAAAAAAATAAGTATTTTTGCTGATTTACTTGTATATTTTAATATATTTGTGAATACTTAATATATATAAATATATATATTAAAAATACAAAAAATAATCTTGAAATATTGAAAAGTTGAATGTATAATATAACCTTAAAGTGAAAATAAGAGAAAAAATATTACATTTTTAAACAAATTTCACTAATACGAATAAAAATATATATAAAAATACGGTTATCAAAAATTAAATAATTTAGTGAGGTGCAAAGATGAAGATAGGATTCGATCACAAGAAATATCTAGAAGAGCAATCAAAATATATCTTAGAAAGAGTTAATAATTTTGACAAACTTTATTTAGAATTTGGTGGTAAGCTAATAGGAGATTTACATGCTAAAAGAGTATTACCAGGTTTTGATGAAAATGCCAAAATAAAAGTACTTCAACACATAAAAGAAAAAGTAGAAGTTGTGATATGTGTTTATGCAGGAGATATAGAAAGAAATAAGATAAGAGGAGACTTCGGTATAACTTATGATATGGAAGTTCTAAGACTTATCGATGATTTAAGAAGTTACGAATTAGATGTAAACAGCGTTGTTATAACAAGATATGAAGGACAACCTGCTACAACAGTTTTCATAAATAAATTAGAGCGTAGAGGAATAAAAGTATATAAGCATGCCCCAACAAAAGGTTACCCAACAGATGTTGATACAATAGTAAGTGATGAAGGATATGGAGCAAATCCATACATAGAAACTACTAAGCCTATAGTTGTTGTTACAGCTCCAGGTCCAAATAGTGGTAAGCTTGGTACTTGTTTAAGTCAGTTATACCATGAAAACAAAAGAGGAAATGCTGTTGGATATTCTAAATTTGAAACATTCCCAGTATGGAATGTACCTTTAAAGCATCCTTTAAATATAGCTTATGAAGCAGCTACAGTAGATTTAAAAGACGTAAATATGATAGACTCGTTCCATCTTGAAAAATACGGTGAAATGTCTGTAAACTACAATAGAGATTTAGAATTATTCCCAGTTCTTAAAAAAATAATCGAAAAAATAACAGGAAAAGAATCTATATATCAATCACCAACAGACATGGGTGTTAATAGAGTTGGATTTGGTATAGTAGATGATGAAGTTGTACAAGAAGCATCTAGACAAGAAATAATAAGAAGATATTTCAAGACTGCTTGTGAATACAAAAAAGGACAAGTTGATAAAGGTGCTTTTGAAAGAATACAAGTTATAATGCAAGGACTTAACTTAAAGCCAGAAGATAGAACAGTTGTTATGCCAGCAAGAGAGTACAGCAACAAATTAAAAGAAGCTGCAAATAAAAATGATATGTGCCCAGTTGTTGCAATAGAATTAAATGATGGGGTAATACTTACAGGTAAAGGTTCAGAATTAATGGATGCAACTGCAGCAGCAACATTAAATGCTATAAAACATTTAGCAAATATAGATGATGAATTACATCTAATATCACCAGCTATACTTGAGCCAATTGTAAACTTAAAAACTAAAACTTTAGGAAGTAGAAATCCGGAGTTAAGTTGTGAAGAAGTTTTAACTGCACTTAGCATATGCGCTGTTACAAACCCAACTGCACAAGTTGTACTTGACAAATTACCTTTATTAAAAGGAGCTCAAGCACACTCAACAACTATATTAAGTAAAAGTGATGAACAAACATTTAGAGAACTTGGAATAGATGTAACATCTGATCCAGAGTATCCATCGCAAAATCTTTACTACGCAAATTAAAAATTGATATAAAAAATCAGACCATATTACAAATAGTAGTATGGTCTTTTTGTATACAATTACAAAATAAAAATAAATATAAAAATACGGTCATCAAGAACTAAAAATAACTTAGTTCCTTGGAATAACTATTTTAAAGGTTTTTTCAAAAATTTGCAAGTTATTTTTTAAAAAACTTTAAATAATATATAAAAAGCAGAATTGAGGCAAATAAAATATAAAAATAAACCAAAATTAATGTAAGATATATATATAAATCAAGATTTAAAAGGTGATTAAATTGGTAGATAATAGAAAAATAATTCATATAGATATGGATGCCTTTTATGCATCTATAGAGCAAAGAGATAACCCAAGTTTAAGAGGGAAACCTGTGATAGTTGGAGGGAGACCAGAAAGTAGAGGAGTTGTAGCTACTTGTTCATATGAAGCTAGAAAATATGGGATTCACTCAGCTATGCCATCAAAAACTGCATATAAGAGGTGCCCATATGCATATTTCATAAGGCCTAGATTTGAAGAATATCATAAAGTATCACAAAAGATAAGAAATATATTTTATAGATATACAGATTTAGTAGAGCCTTTATCTTTAGATGAGGCATACTTAGATGTTACTAAAAATAAAAAAGGAATAAAATATGCAACACAAATAGCTAAGATGATAAAGAAAGATATTTTAAGAGAAGTTGGATTAACTTCTTCTGCAGGGGTATCTTATAATAAATTTTTGGCTAAGCTAGCATCAGACTACAAAAAGCCTAATGGATTAACGGTAATAACACCAGAAAATAAACAAGAATTTTTAGACAAGCTCCCAATAAACAAATTTTTTGGAGTTGGCAAGGTAACAGCAAAAACACTAAATAATTTAGGAATAAAAAATGGATATGATTTAAGGCAATTAGATATTAGTGAATTAGAATCAATATTTAAAAATAGAGGTTATGTATTTTATCAATTTGCAAGAGGTATTGATTATAGAGAAGTTAAACCGCATAGAGAAAGAAAATCAGTTGGTTCAGAAACTACTTTAAAAAATAACTTAAGTATAGATGATGAGGAAGTTCTAGAGATACTTTCACAAATATGTGAAGATGTATCACATAGACTATCATATTCTAATAATTTAGGAAAAACTATAACTTTAAAAATAAAGTATGATGATTTTAGTCAAATAACAAGGAGCTTAAGTTTAAGAAATCCAATATATAAAAAAGAGGATATTAGAACTAATGTATATGAATTATTAAAAAATGTGGATACTAAAAATAAACAGATAAGATTACTAGGAGTAACCGTATCTAATTTAGTAGATTCTAAAAAAGAATGCACAAATGTAACTATATTTGAATATATAAATAATATGAATAACAATACTAATTTAAATTAAAATCCATGAAAAGCATAAATATGCTTTTCATGGATTTTTTAGTTTAAAGGTAAATGATAGTTATTACCAGATTTTAAGAGATTTCATATAATTTTATTTATTACTAAAAGGAGGCACTATGAATAGTAATCTAAGAGAAGTAAAAAAAATATTATGGATAATTTTATTTGCAAATTTAATCGTAGCTTTGTTGAAGATAATAATAGGAGGTTTTATTAAAAGTGCTAGTATGATGGCTGATGGATTTCACTCCTTATCAGATGGAGCGTCAAATGTGGTAGGAATAGTAGGCATAAGTATAGCCATAAAGCCTAAAGATAGAGAGCATCCTTATGGACATAGGAAGTTTGAAATTCTTGCAAGTATGTTTATAGGAGCTATGTTAACTCTGGTAGGAATAAATATAATCATAGAGTCTATAGATAGATTTAAAAATATTGTAGAACCATCAATTACAATTGAAAGTCTGCTTATATTAATTTTCACATTATTTATAAATATATTGGTGAGTAAATATGAGTATAAAATGGGAAAAAAATTAAATAGTCATATCCTAATAGCAGACTCAATGCATACAAAAAGTGACGTGTTTGTATCGATAGGAGTTTTAATAACTTTATTTGGTATAAACATGGGTCTTCCTCCAATTATTGACCCGATAGTATCAGTAGTAGTAGCTTTATTTATACTTCATTCCGCATATGAAATACTAATATCGTCTATAGGCGTATTAGTAGATAAAGCTATTATAGATGAAAAAGTTATAAATGATATTGTAATTAGATTTGATGAAGTTAAAGATGTGCATAAAATTAGAAGTAGAGGAAGTCAAAATGATATTCATATTGATATGCATGTATTAGTAAATCCAAATTTAAGCACAGAAGAGGCACATATATTAGGTCATAAGATAGAAGATGTTATAAGAAAAGAAATAAATGAAAATTGTCAAGTTATAGTTCATACAGAACCTTATTATAACGATAGAATTAATGTATAATAGTTATAAATTATACTTAAAAAGGGAGAGAATATGTTAGAAATAATAGGGATGTCAGTTGAAGACGCTAAAACTATAGAAGCTTGTGGAGGTGATAGAATAGAACTTATTAGTGCGCTAACAGAAGGAGCTTTAACTCCAAGTTTTGCTACTATAGAAAAGGTAGTAAATAACGTAAATATACCTGTTAACGTTATGATAAGAAATCATGAAAATAGTTTTGTATATAGTGAGTATGATATAGAAATAATGGAAAAAGATATAGAGATAGCTAAAAGTTTAGGTGTAAATGGAGTAGTGTTGGGGCTTTTAGACAAAGAAAATAATATAGATGAAGTAAATCTACAAAGATTGCTTAAAAAATGTAAAGGAATTGATGTAACTTTCCATAAGGCTATAGATTTTACAAATGTGATTAAAAGTACTGAGATATTAAATAAATATAATATAACAAATATATTAACAGCAGGTGGTACTAAACGTATAGATTATAATATAGAAAAAATAAAGTCTATGATAGAAGTATCAAAAGATATAAATATACTACTAGGTGGGGGACTCAACTTTGAAAATATAAACACAATAAAAGAATCAACAAATGCCACGGATTACCACTTTGGGACAGCTATAAGAATTGATAATAGTCCTTTTGGTAGAATAGATGAAAATAAATTAAAAGAATTAATTAAAATAATAAAATAGACAATAAAATATAAAAGAGCAAAGAAGACATAATTGTTAAGTCTTACTTTGCTCTTTTTTTACTCCATTAATAACTCTTCTAAAGTTTCTATATCCAATATTTTAATTGTATCTTTTGAATAATCTATAAGTCCATCAGATTTCATTTTCATAAGCTCTCTAGATAAAGAAGGTCTAGGGATACCAAGCATTTCAGAAAGCTTTTGTTTTGTTATGCCAAGTTTTATAAATTTACTTTTCTGAATAGTATGTTGTGTAATTAGATAGTTACTTAGTTTTTGACGTATACTTGAAAAAGATAAATTTTTTATAGAATTATTAAGTTGTATAATCTTATTACTTAAGTCATTTAAAAACATATCTAAAAAATCTGGATTTTTAGTACAAAAGATTATAAATGAAGTTTTATGTATAAACATTATTTCACAATTACTAGATGCCATTATAGTAGCAGGGTACGCATTAGTATCTGAGAACGCTATAATTTCTCCAAAAAAGTTACCTACAGATAAAGAAGACATATGTATAACATTATTACTGGTTAATATACGTTTTACATCAATACTACCTTGTAATATTAATCCTACTTTGTCGCAAGGAGAACCTTCAATAGCTATAATATCATTTTTATTATATTTAGATATGGTATAAGTTGAATCTTCAAAAAAATGTAATGCTTCCTCTCTAGTTTTAAACAAAAAATCACCTACTTTTATAATTTTTTTATTAGTGTAACGTATGTTACAGAAATATATACTATTATAACATATAATTATTACATAAAATAAAGAGGAGGACATGAAATGGAAAATAAAATGTTTTGTTTTCAGTGTCAAGAAACAGCAGGATGTACAGGATGTACAAAATTTGGAGTATGTGGAAAATCACCAGATCTAGCAAGAATGCAAGATCTATTAATATATACAACTAAAGGATTATCAGAGGTTACTACTAGACTAAGAAATGAAGGAAAAAAAATAGATAGTACTGTTAATCATCTAATAACTATAAACTTATTTACAACAATAACTAATGCAAATTTTGATGATGAAATATTCTATGAAAGAGTAAAACAAACTTTAAAAACTAAAGAAGAATTATTATCAAAATTAAAGAACAAAGAAAATTTATCAGAAGCAGCGTTATGGAATGCATCAAATAATGAAGAATTAGATGCTAAAGTATCTGTATTATCTAAACTAAAAAACACGATACTAGGAAGTGGTAAGAAAGAAGTAGAAATAGATACAATACTAGACGAAAAATCAACTAAAGTTGGTGTATTAGCTACAAAAGATGAAGATATAAGAAGTTTAAGAGAACTTATAATATATGGATTAAAAGGCTTATCGGCATATATGAAGCATGCTAATGCTTTAGGGTATGACAATGAAGAAGTTAATGCATTTTTACAAAGCACTTTAGCTAAAACATTAGATGATAGCCTAACTATTGACGAATTAATAGCATTAACATTAGAAACAGGTAAGGTTGGGGTAGACGGAATGGCTTTACTTGATAGTGCAAATACTGGAACTTATGGACATCCAGAAATAACTAAAGTTAATATAGGTGTTAGAAATAATCCAGGTATATTAGTATCAGGACATGATTTAAAAGATTTAGAATTATTACTTAAACAAACAGAAGGAACAGGAGTAGATGTATATACTCATTCTGAAATGTTACCAGCTCATTATTATCCAGCGTTTAAAAAGTATCCACACTTTGTAGGTAACTATGGAAATGCTTGGTGGAAGCAAAAAGAAGAATTTGAAAGCTTCAATGGTCCAATATTAATGACTACAAACTGTATAGTTCCGCCAAAAGATAGCTATAAAGATAGATTGTATACTACTGGAGCAGCAGGATTTGCTGGATGTACACATATAAAAGGAAATGCAGAAGATGATAAAGATTTCTCTGTTATAATAGAACATGCTAAAAAGTGTAAAGCTCCTATAGAGATAGAAACTGGAGAAATAATAGGTGGATTTGCACATAATCAAGTTTTCGCTCTTGCAGATAAAGTAGTAGAAGCAGTTAAAACTGGTGCTATTAAGAGATTCTTTGTAATGGGTGGATGTGACGGAAGAGCTAAGTCAAGAAACTACTACACAGAATTTGCTAAGGCTTTACCACAAGATACAGTTATATTAACAGCAGGATGTGCTAAGTATAAATACAACAAGCTACCTTTAGGAGATATAAATGGTATACCTAGAGTATTAGATGCAGGACAATGTAACGACTCTTACTCATTAGCACTTATCGCATTAAAACTTAAAGAAGTATTTGAATTAGAAGATATAAATGATTTACCAATATCATTTAATATAGCTTGGTATGAACAAAAAGCTGTAATAGTATTATTATCATTATTATATCTTGGAGTTAAAAATATACATTTAGGACCAACATTACCAGCATTCTTATCACCAAATGTTGCTAAGGTTTTAGTTGAAAACTTTGGAATAGGTGGGATAACAAATGTTGAAGATGATTTAAATATGTTCTTAGGAAACTAATTTTAATAAAGAAGATACCATATAAAATGGTGTCTTTTTTATATAAAATATTTTATGCTAAGCTAAAACTATTTATAACTCATACAGACGATACAATACACTTTAAAATATTAATGAAAAAAATTTCATATTTACAGTAATAATTTGAGTTTTATGTAACATATGTTACACAAGTTTTACGAAAAATAGGATATAATAAGGTTAAATAAAATTTAAATAGATGTAACTTAACTTTATAAGAAAGGTAAAGTGTAGATATAGATGAGTAATCATGGGAATTTACAAAAAATAAGGGATGGTAAAAGAACATATGGAATAACTCCTCATATACCAGGAGGGTTTGTATTACCAGATACTCTTATAAAAATAGCTAATGTAGCTAAAAAATATAATGGAGTATTAAAAATAACATCAGGTCAAAGAATATTAATAACTAATTTAAAAGAAGAAGATCTAGATGATATATGGAAAGAACTTGATATGAAACCAGCAGTTACAAATCAATATTCTGTAAAAAATGTAGAGATGTGTCCAGCAAATTTTTGTAAAAGGTCAAAGTATCCAACGATAGGTATAGCTATGAGAATAAGTAAAAACTTTCATGGAATGCCACTTCCAAACAGAACAAAAATAGGAGTTGCGGGATGTAGAAATGCATGTACAAGTGTATATTCTAAAGACATTGGAGTTTTAGTAGATATTGATGGAACTTTCTTTGTATGTGCAGGAGGAAGTGCAGGTTTTTATCCAAGAATAGCTGATATAATAACTAAAAAATTATCAGAGAAAGAAGCATATACCTTAGTTGAAACTTTACTTAACTACTATAATGAGCATGGTCAAATGGGCGAAAAGTTAGGTGAATTCATAGATAGAATAGGTATAGAAAGTTTTAGAAAAGATGTATTAGAAATAGCAAATTTAAAGGAGGAATTATAATGATAACTAAAGATTCTATAATAGGAGATATAATAAAAGAAAAACCAGAGGCAGTAAAAATACTTATGGACTATGGTATGGGATGCTTAGGTTGCCCTTCAGCTGCAATGGAGAGATTAGAACAAGCTTGTGAAATACATGGAATAGATTTAGATGAGGTTTTAGCTAAGATAAATAGCCTTTAATATTAAAATAATAAATATATCAGTAAGAAATGTACATATATTTCTTACTGATATATGAAATTACCACACATATTATAAAGCTCTAAAATAGTCGAAAAAAGTATAAAAATTTAATTAAAAAAATAATGAAAACAGTTGCAAAAAAATGTTTAAAATAATATAATAGTATTGTGTTGATAAGGCGACATAGCCAAGTGGTAAGGCAGTGGACTGCAACTCCTTGATCCCCAGTTCGAATCTGGGTGTCGCCTCCAATTTAATATATGGGAATATGGCTCAGTTGGTAGAGCAATTGACTGTTAATCAATGGGTCACAGGTTCGAGTCCTGTTATTCCCGCCAATATGCTGGTGTGGCTCAACGGTAGAGCAGCTGACTTGTAATCAGCAGGTTGTAGGTTCGATTCCTATCACCAGCTCCAATTTGAATAACTCTAATCATATGATTAGAGTTATTTTTTTATAAAATAAAAAATATTTTAAAATTAAATAATTATGTATTATAATTAAAAGTATTAGTAAAATAGTATATATTTAAATTTGAAATAGTTGACAATGTAAACTTAAAATATAATAAATCTAGGAGGGAATTTGGATGAGTAATAATGTCACGGACTTGGGAAAGGGAAGCATTCCTAAATTAATATTTAAGCTAGCAACACCTGCAATAATAGCTCAACTAGTAAATGTACTATACAATATAGTTGATAGAATATTTATAGGGAGAATGCAAGGTGGAGATATAGCAATGGCTGGTGTTGGAGTTGCATTCCCAATAACATTAATAGTAGCAGCTTTTGCGGCTTTAGTAGGGATGGGGGGAGCTCCATTAGCTGCAATAAAAATGGGTGAAAAGGATAATGATGGCGCAGAAAAAATAATGAGCAATAGTTTTTCTACACTTGTACTGTTAGCAATATTACTAACTCTAGTATTTTTAGTATTTAAAGAACCATTACTTTGGGCGTTTGGAGCAAGTGAAGCTACTATAGGTTATGCAATGGATTATTTAAGTATATATCTAATAGGAACTATATTTGTTCTTGTTGCACTTGGTATGAATCCATTTATAAATACACAAGGTTTCGCAAAAATAGGTATGATGACAGTATCTATAGGTGCGGCTATGAATATAATACTTGATCCAATATTAATATTTGGATTAGATATGGGCGTTAGAGGTGCTGCTACAGCTACAATTATATCTCAAGCAATATCAGCAATGTGGGTACTAAGATTTTTACTAAGCGGTAAGACAACATTAAAAATAAGAAAAAAATACTTAAAAATAGATTTTAGAATAATGGGAAGAGTAATGGGGCTTGGAGTTGCACCATTTATAATGCAAGCTACGGAGAGTTTAGTTTTAATAACATTAAATACAAAGCTTCAAATGTATGGTGGAGATTTAGCTGTAGGTGCAATGACTATAATGAGTAGTATAATGCAGATAATAATGCTTCCGACAATGGGAGTTACTCAAGGTTCTCAACCTATAATGAGTTACAACTATGGAGCAAAACAAATTGGTAGAGTTAAAAAGGCTTTTAAATTAACAATATTAATTACTTTAGGATATACGGCAACAATGTGTACAGCGCTTATGATAATGCCGGAGATGTTTGTTAGGATATTTAATAGTGATCCAAAATTAGTTGAAATAACAGTTTGGAGTATAAGGATTTATTTTGTTGGAATAACTATATTTGGAATACAAGTAGCATGTCAAAATACACTACTTGCGCTAGGGCAAGCTAAAATTTCTCTGTTTTTAGCATTACTTAGAAAAGTAATTTTATTAATACCATTAATATATATACTACCAACATTTATGGAAAATAAGTTATTTGCAGTGCTTTTAGCACAACCTATAGCAGATATAACGGCAGTTATAACAACAGCAATATGCTTTATGGTGTTTTATAAGAGAAATTTAAGCAATATAGAAAGTAAAAGCATAAACACTAATGATAAAGAAAGCTTAAATACAAATTAATAGAGTTAAAAAATCTCTTATGGATATATATATTTATAAGAGATTTTTTATTGTAAATAATTATTGTAATAAAATTGAATTTTCATTAAGGAGAGATATATGAAGTATAATAAAATCGTAAAGGGAAAATTTATAGAAAGGCCAAATAGATTTATAGCTTATTGTGATATAGATGGAAAAGTAGAAAAAGTACATGTTAAAAATACAGGGAGATGTAAAGAGTTATTAATAGAAGGTTGTACTGTATATTTAGAAGAAAGTGATAATCCAAATAGAAAGACAAAATATTCACTAGTTTCAGTTGAAAAAGGAAAACGTCTAATAAATATGGATTCTCAGATACCAAATAAAGTAGTATATGAAGCATTAGAGAAGGGTTTAATACAACTTCCTGGCCTTAATGAAGAAATAACCTATATTAAGCCTGAACAGAAATACCATGATTCAAGATTTGATATATATTTAGAAACTAAAAATAAAAAGGTGTTTATAGAGATAAAGGGAGTAACACTAGAAGAGAATAGTGTGGTGATGTTTCCCGACGCAAAAACTGAAAGAGGAGTAAAACATATAAATGAATTAATAAAAGCAAAAGATGATGGATATGAGTGCTATATATTTTTTTTAGTTCAGATGGATAATGTAAAATATTTTACTCCTAATAAAAAAATGCACTTTGAATTATGGGAAGCATTAAAAAGAGCAAGAGAAAAAGGTGTAAATATAGTATCCTATGATTGTAATGTAGATAAAGAAAGTATAGTCATAAAAGAAGCTGTAGAAGTTATTTTATAAAATAACATATTTTTAAAATTTAGCATATAACTTTAAAATGTTGTAAGAAAAATATAAGTATTTGAAATATTAATGGTATAATATTTGTATATGATATTTATTATGAAAGGAAGTTTATAACTATGACGAATAATTTATCAATGCAAGAACTTTTAGAACAACAAGAAAAAGAACTAAACAACATAAAAGTTGGGGAAACTATAAACGGTAAAATATCTAAGGTAAGTAATGACGGTGTTAGCTTAGAACTTAACTTTGGATTTGATGGGATAATACCTACAAACGAATTAAATCTTCCTAAAGGAAAATATACTAGTGATGTATATAATGTAGGAGATGAAATAAGTGCTGTTATAACAAAGGTTAACCATAAAGATGGAACGATACAATTATCAAAATTAAGATTAGATAAAGAAGCAGATATAAAAGAATTAGAAAAAATACATAATGAACATAGAATAATAACTGTTAATGTAAATAAAAACATAGAAAGAGGAGTATTTGCTACTTACAAAACGCAAACGTTATTTATACCAATATCTCAATTAGATACTAAGTTTGTAAATGATACAAAAGAGTATGTTGGACGTAATTTAGAAGTATATATAAAAGAGCTAGATTTAAAGAAAAATAGATTAGTAGCTAGTCATAGAGAAGTATTACAAGAAAGAATTGATAAAGAAAGAGAAGAAAGAAGAGCAAGAATAAAGGCGGAAAAAGAAGCTGAAAGAGCTAGAATTAAAGCTGAAAGAGAAGCTCATATAGCAAAAGTTAAAGCGGATAAAGAAGCTTTATTTGAATCTTTAGAAGTTGGACAAAAAAGAGACGGTAAAGTTGTTAAAATGATGCCTTATGGAGCTTTCGTTGATATCGGTGGAATAGAAGGTTTACTTCACCAAAACAATTTATCTTGGGAAAGAGTAGAGTCTGTAGAAGATGTAATTCAAGAAGGACAAGAAGTACAAGTTTATGTATTAGATATAGATAAAGAAAACAAAAAGTTTGCATTAGCGTTAAAAGATATAAACAATGATCCATGGGAATTAATAAAGCAAGAAGTGCAATTAGATGATATAATAACTGGAACTGTAGTTAGAACTATAGAAAAAGGTGCTATTGTTAAGATAAGAGAAGGTGTAGAGGCATTCTTACCAATATCTGAATTAAGTGAAGAAAGAGTTATGAGAGTTAATAATGTAGTAAATGTTGGCGATGAAGTTAGCGCTATGGTTATAGAATTTAAGCCAAAGAATAGAAAAATGATATTATCTATAAAAGAAGCTAATAAAGAACCAGAAGAAGATTACTCAGAATTTTTAGAAGTTGAAGAATCATTAGGTTCATTAGGCGAATTATTTAAAGATAAATTTAAAAATTTACAAAAATAACATTATATGAAGAGCCATGTTGTGAAACAATATGGCTTTAACTGTATATTATTAGGGGAATATAATATTTACACCGAGTAGTTCTAAGTTTGAAACGATGTTATTTATAGTATTTGATTTTTTGGGAATAATGAGTTTAGTAGTATTAGGATTAATTTTATTAATATTATTATGGTCTTTATTTAAGAAAATAACACAGTAAAAATTATAATTTATAGGGAGAATTTAAATGAAAGCATTAATAGATTTACATACACATACAATAGTAAGTGGACATGCATATAGTACAGTACAAGAAAATATACAATCGGCTATTGATAATGGATTAAAGTATTTAGGGTTATCAGAACATGCACCAAATATGCCAGGTGGACCACACCCATATTACTTCCATAATATTCATTGTATACCAAGAGAAGTTAATGGACTTAAGGTACTTAGAGGAATAGAAGCAAATATTGTAGATTTTGAAGGAAATACAGATGTAGATGATGACATGCTTACACATATAGATTATGTTATAGCTAGCTTACACACACCATGTATAGATGCTGGAAGTGTAGAAGAAAATACACAAGCTGTACTTAATGTAATGGATAAATCAAAAGTTAAGATAATAGGACATTTAGATGATAGTAGATATCCAGTTAATTATGAAAAAGTAGTAAAAAAGGCAAAGGAGAGAAACATAGCATTAGAAATAAATAATTCATCTCTAAAGCCGACGACTTTTAGACAAGGGGCTTGGGATAATGTAACTACACTACTTGAATGTTGTAAAAAATACAATGCAAAAGTAATACTTGGAAGTGATGCACATATATCTTATGATGTAGGTAAATTCCCATATTCTGAAAAGGTAATAAATGATGTGAAGTTTCCTAAAGAGTTAGTTATAAATTATAGTGAAGAAAGTATAATAGAGTTTTTAAATTTATAAATATATGATAGATTAAAGTTAAGTAAATTTAGGAAATAAAGAGTATAAAAGAAGGACAAACTATATTTAAAATATAGTATAATATAAGAGTAACACTTATTGATAAGTGTTACTTTTATTATGCTTTAATTTAAAGGAGAGAGTTGACATGGAGTATATTGCGAGGGTAGTGTCTAATGTTGTTTGGCCTATGTTTATACCTTTTTTGCTTTTACTTGGGACATATATATGTTTGCAAGTTTTTTTTAACATAAGGCAACGCATTACGACAAAGGGGAAAATAAATTACAAGTACATAATTCCACAGAGTACCGTAGCCTTGGGGACTATGATGGGAACAGGAACAGTCGTTGGTTTTTTAACTGGACTTAGTAAGCTTTCTATAAGTGGGCAAATATATGTTGAATCAATTGCTATATGGGCATTACTTGGATCGATAATATTAATACCTATATCATATTGTGAAACTTTAATATCTAAAGTTGTGAGAATGCAACCCAAAGAATATATAAAAGTATTTATATCAACTAAAGCATCAAAATTGTATGTTACATCTTTAGTTTTATTATATATATTTGCTATAGGGGGAATACAGTTAAGTGGGATAGATGCAGTAGTAACTACTAGTATAAATAAAATAGTAAGTTTAGAATTTAATGAACTACAAAGATATATGTATATCGTTATTCCAGTAATAATTATATTAATAACCATTATACTTAAAAACAGACAGAGTATATTTTTAAGAATTTTAGTGACTATGGTAATATTATCATTTTCAACTTATTTATTATCATTTTTCATATTTCTTTATAAAACACAAGAGTATATACCTATATTTGTAGAGCGTATTATTATAGGATTTAAAAATCCTGTATCTGTGTTGTTTGGAATACCACTAGGTCTTATATTTGGACTTCAGAGAGTTATACAAATAGCAGAACCAGGTCTTGGAACACTTGCATTAGCATCTATGAAATCAAATGCTAAACCAAGGGAAGCTGCTTTAATATCTTCTATACTAACAACAGTACTTATTGTTATATCGGTATTAGTTACTTCATATATAGCATCTTATGGACTTAGTGAAGGAATAATAAATTTTTCAGTTAATGGATACGAGAAGCTAGTGTCATACTTTGATACTATAATTAGTGTAACGGGTAAATTTGGGATATTAATACTATTTACATTTATAGCTTTATCTGCATTAACCACCTTATTAGGAGGGTATCTTGTACTTATAAATGTAGCCAATTTTAATGTTAAAAATAATTATCTTGTTTATGTAGGTTTATTGATATTAGGAGGTGCATTATCTGTATTTAATGTAGAATTAGTATTTTTACTATTAGAGATATTATTATTTATATCAACATCTATTAATATTATGGCACTTGCTATGTTCACAGAGTTTGAATGGAAAAAATATAAAATAAGAAATTTAGAAATTAGGAAAGCTGCATAAAAATATGCATTAAATCATAATTAAATATAAAATAAAAATTAAAAAGGAGTGTATTTTATACACTCCTTAATTATTATTAAGCAACTCCTTGAGAAGAAGCATCTTTTTGTAATTTAGCTATTCTTTCTTTGTTTAACTTAGACATACCTATAGAAGCAGTTATTAAAGATACATAACATACAACTATAAATGTTAAAACGAATATCCAAGCTACGCTGTATCCCATTTTATCAACTAATAATCCAAATATTGATGAACCAGCAGCAAATCCTACTGCGAAGAATATTTGAACTACACCAAGTATAGCACCAAATTCTTTTTTACCGAAGAATGATCCTGCAAGTAAAGAAGGTCCCATCATGTAAGCGAATACTGATAATCCTTTTAAAGCCGCAAATATTGGAGCTAACATAGGTATTAAACCTGCATTCATTAGAGCTAAACAAGAAGTAGCAGCTAATGCAAAGGCAACCATAAGCCCTTTAGTTATACCTAATTTATCAAATATTACTCCACCAAATAAGTTTCCTCCAAGAGAGAATATAGCGAATGTAGAACCTACCATACCAACTATCATAGGATCAACTTTTAAGAAGTTCTTTAAGTAAGCAGGATATTGTACAGCAAGTACAGAAACATACATACCTAAGAAGAATAATCCTAAAGCAAATAACCAGAAGAATTTAACATTTTTAACTTCTTTTAAAGAGTATCCCCAATCAACTGAAACAGTACTTTGCTCTTTTTCTTCTTTTCCATTGTCTTTTTTCTTACCTCTAACTATTTCGCCATCATTCTTTGGCATTCTTAAGAATAATAAAGTTATAGGTATACCCACGATTAATGATAAAGCACCAAACATAAAGTATGATTTAGATATACCGAAATTAGTTAATGAATAAGCAGTCATACTTTGAAGGAATATATTACCTATAGATCCTCCAGCGAAAGCAAGTCCCATTGCCTTACCTTTTGATAGTTCATCGAACCATCCATTTATTAATAACGGAACCCCGATTGAAGATATAGCAGCTGTACCAACTTGAACTATACCAGCAACAAGGTAAAATTGCCATAATTCTTTACACATAGAGAATGCTAAGAATCCTCCACCTGAAAGTATAGAACCCATTAAGTACATTGTTTTAACACTAACTTTATTAAACATTGCTCCTATAAATGGAGATGCTATAGCAGATACAACTGTACCTAATGTAAATATTAATGAGAATCCAGCTTGTGTAAATCCATATCCTGAATCAGGAGATAGGATGTAAGCCATAAATTGTGGTTGGATATTTGCAGCAACTCCAAATGGTATAGCTTGTATAAGCATACATGCAACTACTATTAACCAACCAGTTGCGAATTTTTTACTTTTAGTGTTCATTGTATGATTTCTCCTTTGTTGTTGTTTTTTGTAAATAGACACATTAAAATGGATATAAATGTAAAATTTAAGGTTAAAATGAAATATATCCTAGAAAAAGGATATCATAAGTGATATATTAAAAACAAAGGAAGGTTGATGAACAAAATTGAAACTTGATTCAAGAATATTCAACAACTTCAATTAAAAATCAACTTTGATTAATTTATACTTAGTATGTTATTGTCAGATATACTATAAAATGGAGTCATAGTAATAAATAAAATATATAATAATATTAAGAAATCATAAAAGAATGAGCGAAAAAAAGGATGGTGAATAGGTTGAAAAATATTGCATTTGGTCAACTACTAGAAAAGTTACTTTATTTATCAAATCAAAAAAAGAGTACATTAGCAAAAGAGTTAGGATACGATATATCTTATATAAGTAAATGGATTAATGGGAGAAACCTACCAACTCAAAAAAGTATATCTAGTATATGTAAAATTACATCAGAGTTTATAGTTAAATCTTTAAATTCTACATCAAAGCAAGAACTTAAACACTACTTTGAAATAGAGGTAGAAGTAAAAGACGATACTGTATTAGCTCAATATATAGAAAGAAGTTTAAAAGAATCATATATGGTTACGGCACAAAAAAGTTCTTCTAATATATATAAGAATACACATTCTGAAGATAATTATAATAGTATGATGCATATAAACCCAAGGCTTAGAAAACAGTATTTAGCAAAGGATGCAATACTTCATATAAGTAAATCGAGTAAGCTAGATCTAATATTATCTGCAAACCTATATAGACTTAATGGAAATGATAAAGTTTCTATATCAGAAATGAAAACAGCGTTATATAGCATACAAAAAGACAAAGAAGTAAAAGCAAGGGTATTAACTGGGTTTGAAGGGAATCAAAATGATAAGGTACTAAATACACTACTTATAATTGACATGATAACAACATATCCTAATTTAGATTTTGAAGTATATAACTGTAATGTAGATAATAGTAACATTTTAGCTGTTATAAAGGATAGAATTTTCCATAGTGCCATATTTGCAAGTAATGGACAATGCTTATTTACAAATATGTCTAAAGAAAAGGCTATCATAGATGAAGTTTATTATAGTTTAGAAGAAATATTAAAAAATCAAGGTAAATTGCTTGTAGAGAAAGAAACTCCACTAGATTTATTAAAGAATAAAACTTATATACAATATATAATGGGGCAAGACTTAAAGTGGGTATTAGGAGTTATGAATGAATTCTTTATGCCATCTGATTTATTTATAGAAATTGCAGAAGATGTATTTGGAAATGACAAAGAGTTATTACAAGAGTTGCGTCAAATAAATGCATTTTTACAAAATGTAACATATCAATCTAACATAAAAGTATTAATTTATGAAGCAAAACTAATGAAGTATATATCGACAGGAGAAATAACATTCTTTAATAAACCAGTAAAATTGACTTTAGAACAAATGGAGAGACATATTAAAAATATAGAAAAAATAATAAAAGAACATGAAAATATAGAAATTAAACTTATTGAAAATAGCTCCATAGAAGAATTTGATACAGGTTTAAGTCCATCTATGTATTTATCTAAGAATCTAAAGTTAATAAAAACACATCCTATGGATGGGGTAAATGATTATGCAATAATTAAAGATAATGAATTCAAAAAAATATGCGATGAAGTATTTGATATTGTATGGAGTGAAAAAGAAAATATGCTAGTAAGTGAAAAAGAAGAAATTTTAGAAAAAATATCAAAAGCATTAGTTTACACTAGAATAATAAATGGTGAAATCAATTAATAATTTACTAGAAATTATGTTGACGAATTTCGAAAATATTTGAATTTGTTGAAAAAAGAAAACAAGGGTCAAAATAATTTATTGACTTAAATAATAAAAAATTGATATTGTAGTAACTGTAAATAGGCACTAACAAAATCATTAATGATCCAATAATTTTATATAGTTAATCTTAAAAGTTTTATAATTTTTATTTAAATCTTAAAACTGCTATAGATATACCGTTATTATTTAATTAATAAAATACGTAAGAATAGTCAGTTTTTTGATGGAAAAATACAATGGATAAGATTAACTTTTATAAATTGTTGTATTTCTTAATGAATGTGAAGCCTATTTTTTTTGTATATTTTAAAGGGGGAGATATACAAAAAACAAATAAAAATCAAAATAAATATTTACAAGGAGAACATAAAAGATGCTACATCAGTTAGAAGTTGCAATAACAAAAGTATCTGAAGCTATATGGCCAGTATTCTTACCATTTATATTAGTTGTTGGCGCTACAATGGCTATAAGAACAATCTTCATGATACAAAAACAAGCTACAAAGCCTGCTAAATTACAAATGAAAAATGTAATCGGGCCAGCTTCTATATCTTTAGGGGCAATGATAGGTACAGGAGCAATAATAGGTGTTCTTGGTGCATTATCAAAATTATCAGCAAGTGGGCAAGCAAATATAGAAGCTATGGCTATATGGGCGTTAATAGGTTCATTAATAATGCTTCCTGTTTCATATTCTGAAACATTAAACTCAAAAATAATGGGGAAAACTCCAAAGGAGTATATATCTACTCTAATAAGCCCTAAATTAGGAATAACATATGCTGTATGTTTCGTTGCATTAGCAGTATTCGGATTTGGTGGATTCCAATTTAGTGGTATAGATTCAGTTTTTGCTACAGTATTAAATGATAAGTTTGGAATCGAATTATCATTAGTTCAAAGATATTTATTTATAGTTATACCAGTAATAGCGGTAGTTGCTGCATTAGTATTATCTAAAAAGCATGAGTTATTCATGGGAGCAATGACTTATATGATAGGAACAGCAGTTGCTGGATACTTCATATTCTTTACAATGTTTGTTCTTAAGACTTCTGATTACATACCTACTTTCTTTGGAAGTATGATAAAAGGTATGATGAATCCAGTTAATGCAATGATGGGTGTGCCATTAGGATTTATATTAGGTATGCAAAAGGTTATACAAACAGCAGAAACTGGTCTTGGAGCATTAGCAATGGCTGCTCAAGAATCTGACTCACAACCAAGAGAAGCAGCTATGATATCGTTATTACCAACAGCTGTAACAGTATTCGTTTCTATAGTTGTTACTTCATATATAGCTTCTTATGGAGTTGAGGTAGGAACTTTAGCATTAGTTGATGCTAATGGAAATGCAGCAGGTACTGTTGCAAGATTAGGTGGATACTTTGCTACTGCTGAGCATGTAGTTGGTATATTTGGATTAATTGTATTAGCAGCATTCACAGTATTATCAGCATTAACTACAATACTTGGATCTTACTACTACATGACAAAGTTATTTAAGCAAAATCCAGTTAACAAAAATATAGCAATATATTTAGTATTAATAATAGCTGCTGGTACTTTAGCAGTATTTGGAGCTAACGTGGTATTTGAAGCTGTTGACTTATTATTATTTGTACTTTCAGGAATAAACGTAACAGCACTAGCTATATTTACATTCAAACATTGGGAAGCTTACAAGTTAAGTGGATCAGTTAAAAAAGACAAAGTAGCTTAATGATATACTAATTATTTAAATAAGCTAAAAAGCTACTTGCTATATTAGTAAGTAGCTTTATATATATACATTAAAACTTGCCTGGTGAAGGGAGAAATACAATGACTAAAAAGATTTACTTCAATGGAACAGTGGTAACTGTTGATAAAAATGAATCAATAGCACAAGCTATATTAGTTGAAGAAGGAAAAATAAAAGCAGTAGGAAGTAATGAAGAAGTTCTTGCGTTAGCAGATGAAACTACTGAAAAAATAGACCTAGATGGGAAAACAATTCTTCCAGGGTTTATAGATCCTCATGGACATGTAGTTGCTGTAGCTCAAACTTTAATGATAGTAACATTAGGAGATGTAACTTCTAAGGAAGAACTATTATCTAGACTAAAAGAAGCCTTCGAAAGTGATCCTCCAACAGATGGAAACTGGTTAATAGGATTTGGATATGATAACACTAAATTTGAAGGTGGAGAACATCCAACTAAGTTTGACTTAGACCAAATAAGTACAGAAGTACCGATAACTGTTTCTCATGCATCAGGGCATTTATCAGCTGTAAACTCTAAAGCATTAGAATTATATGGATATGTAGGTGATGACTATATAGTTCCAGAAGGTGGAGTTGTAAGAACTGTATCACCTGACTCAAAAGAACCAAATGGAGTATTAGAAGAAAATGCTATATTAGATAGTGAAAAGAAAAAAGTTATAAAAGCTCCAGGATTCGAAGAAGTTTTAAAGGCTGTTGTTAAAGCTCAAAAGATATATGCATCATTAGGTATTACAACAACTCAAGATGCTTCAGTAGAAGAAGCTAATCATTATAATCATATATTAGGAGCATGTGCTCAAAATAATATGTTAATGATAGATATAGTTGGACTTGCTACTCAGCCATCAACAATGAATTTAATGAAAAATGAAGGAACTCCAAAGAGAGAATACTTCAATCATTATAAGTTAGCAGGAGCTAAGACTTGGTTAGATGGATCTCCACAAGGATTTACTGCTTGGTTAAGTAAGCCTTATCACGTTGTGCCAGAAGGTCAACCAGCTGATTACTGTGGATATGGAACTCAAACTGATGAAGTTGTAACTAATTACTTTGTTGATTGTATAAACTTAAATGTACAAGTTCATACTCATGTAAATGGTGATGAGGCTTGTGCTCAATTCTTAAGATGTTACAAAAAAGCTTTAGAAATAACAGGAAGTAAAGCAGATTTAAGACCTGTTATGGTTCACTGTCAAGCATTAAGAGAAGACCAATTAGATGATGTTAAAGAAATAGGTGCAATACCAACATTCTTCAATGATCATGTAAGATTCTGGGGAGATTTACACCATGATCAAGTATTTGGACCAGAAAGAGCTCAAAATATATCTCCAATAGGATGGGCGTTAGAGAAGGGTATAAAGTTTACGCTACACCAAGATCCACCAGTAAAAATGCCAAACCAAATAATAGCTATGCATACAGCTGTTAATAGAACTACAGAATCAGGAAGAGTATTAGGAGCGCATCAAAGAATATCAGTTATGGAAGCTATAAAAGCTGTAACTATAAATGGTGCATATCAATACTTCGAAGAAGATGTAAAAGGTAGTATAGAAGTTGGTAAATTAGCTGACTTAGTTATATTAGATAAAAACCCTCTTGAAGTTGATACTATGGAAATAGAAAACATAAAAGTATTAGAAACTATAAAAGAAGGTAAAACTATATTTGTTAAAGAAGCTGAATTACAAAACGCATAATATAAAAAATAGCGATGAGATATCTCATCGCTATTTTAAATTTTAAGCAAATTAAAAATTTTTTATAGCCTAAAAACTAATAAATAAACATTTTAACTAATACTTTTGTTTGATATTTATATTAAGTGGTTAATAATAATTAAGAGTATCTATTTTGTGTAGTAAAATATAAAATGAGACAGTAAGCATAAATATTTTCCAGGAAATTATATAAAATTACCATACTTATTTTAATTTTGATAAAAATAAACAAATAATGATTAAAAATAAAGTAAATTAATGATATAATTAAATCTTAAGACCTAAAGACAGAAAATGAATTTTTAATATGTTAAAATAGACAAATATAGATTAAGCAGGTGATAAAATGGAAAACAAATTTTTACCTATATGCAAGCAAGATATGATAGATAGAGGATGGGAACAACTAGATTTTGTTATAGTTACAGGAGATGCTTATGTTGACCACCATAGCTTTGGTACAGCTATAATATCTAGAGTATTAGAAAATGCAGGGTATAAAGTAGGAATAATAGCACAACCAGATTGGAAAAGTACTGATGATTTTATGAAGTTAGGAGAACCAAGGCTAGGTTTCTTAGTTAATTCAGGAAATATGGACTCGATGGTTAATCACTATTCAGTAAGTAAAAAGCGTAGAGACAAAGATATGTACTCTCCAGGTGGCAAAATGGGACTTAGACCTGATAGGGCAGTAATAGTTTATTGTAATAAAATTAGAGAAGCTTACAAAGATGCTAACATAGCAATTGGAGGGCTTGAAGCAAGTTTAAGAAGATTTGCCCATTATGATTATTGGGGAGATAAAGTAAGAAAGTCTATACTAATAGATAGTGGTGCAGATTTATTAGTTTATGGTATGAGTGAAAGACAAATAGTAGAAGTAGCTAATGCTTTAAATGATGGATTTGATCCTAAATATATAAGACATATAAATGGAACTTGTTATATAGCAGATAGTAAAGAAGAAATATATGATGATTATGTAGAGATACCATCATATAAAGATGTATGTTCAAGTAAAGAAGAATATGCAAAAGCATTTAAAATTCAATATGATGAGCAAGATCCATATAGAGGAAAAGTTATAATACAAAGACATGGTGATAAGTACTTAGTTCAAAATAAACCAGAACCACCATTAAATAGAGAAGAGCTAGATAAAGTTTATGCACTACCTTATGCTAAAGATTATCATCCTATATACAAAGAAATGGGTGGGATACCTGCTATAGAAGAAGTTAAATTTGGCATAGTAAGTTCAAGAGGTTGCTTTGGAAGCTGTTCATTCTGTGCGATAACATTCCATCAAGGTAGAGCAGTACAAAGTAGAAGCCATGAGTCTATACTAGATGAAGCTAAATATATAACAGAACTTCCAGATTTTAAAGGATATATACATGATGTTGGAGGACCTACAGCAAACTTTAGACATGAAGCATGTAAAAAGCAAATAACTAAAGGGGCGTGTAAGCATAGACAATGTTTACACCCAGATCCATGTAAGAACTTAAAAGTTGACCATACAGATTTCTTAGAATTATTGAGAAAAGTTAGAAATTTACCTAAGGTTAAGAAGGTATTCGTACGTTCAGGAATAAGATATGACTATGTAATGGCTGATAAAAACGATAAGTTCTTTAAAGAGCTTGTTGAACATCATGTTAGTGGGCAATTAAAAGTTGCTCCAGAGCATATAGCAGAAGAAGTTTTAGAACATATGCAAAAGCCAGCAGGAAATACTTATGATAAATTTAGAGAAAAATTCTTTAGATTAAGTGAAAGAGCTGGCAAAAAACAATATATTATACCTTATTTAATGTCGTCTCATCCAGGTTCAACATTAAATTCAGCTATAGAGCTTGCAGAGTACTTAAGAGACATTAAATATCAACCAGAGCAGGTACAAGATTTCTATCCAACTCCAGGGACATTATCAACTACGATGTTCTATACAGGAATAGATCCGTTAACTATGAAACCAGTATATGTTCCTAAGTCTAAACAAGAAAAGGCTATGCAAAGAGCATTACTTCAATATAGTGCTCCAAGAAACTATGATTTAGTGCATGCAGCATTAGTTGAAGCTGGAAGAGAAGATTTAATAGGATTTAATCCAAGATGTTTAATAAAACCAAGAGAAGCTAGAGGGTATTCAAATAGAAGCATGAATTCTAAAAATTCAAATAATAAGGTTTCAAGAGGAAGAAATTCTTCAAGAAATAATGAATCAAAATCTAGAGGTAAAAACGATAGAAATAATCAGTCAAGTAAAAAGTTTTCTAAAAGTTCTAAGCCTATGAAAAAGAAAAGAAGATAAATATATAAAGGATATGACATAAGTTCATATCCTTTTATTATCTTTATAGTATTTTATATAAATTAATGATAAAAGTTTATTGAAATATTGGAAATTTAAATTAATAGCAAAAAATGTAAAAAAAGTCGATTAGTGTAACGAAATTTTATCTAAAACATATTATATTAAAGGACAAGCAAATAAGCTGTCCTAATTAAAAGGAGGTTAATATAATATGTGCAGAAATAATAATTGTGAATATTTCCAAAGAGACGATTTTGAGGATATAAGAGATGAAGTATGTGATATAGAAAGTAGATGCTGTGAAGGATTTGTTAAGGAACAATTTACTATAAGATCAACTGCTACACCTGCTGGAGTAGTTGTTTATGACTCATCTGATCCAGCTACTACACGTGCTACAATAAAGATTAGAAACTTATCAAGAACTGTAAGTATTAGAGTTCAAGCAAGTCCTATTGACATTGTCATAGCACCAAATCAAGAAGCGGTAATTTCAGTAGCTCAATTAAATGCTGTTGTAATTACAGCATTATCAACAACTATGACTGCAAGAGTATTACTATGCTTTGATTTACAATTTGACTCACTTGGAAATTAATGCTGTTATTTATTATCTAATAAAATAAATAAGTTACCTTAAGAATAAAATCAATAATTTCTTAAAGGCAGAGATTTTTCTCTGCCTTTTTTGTTTTTGTTATAAGCATAAAATATATTAATTATTTAATTAAAAGATTAAGTATTTATAAAAAATAACGTAAATAATAAAGGTATAAATATGGTTAAAAAATCGACTAACATTGACATTTTTTTTAGTAAGGGTTATACTAAAATTTGTGTTTAATTTAAATAAATATAAATGTATACATCTAAAATAGAGAGGTATAAGTATGAATAAAAGTAAACTTTCAATAAAAACTATAGTTGCTATAGGAATTGGAGCTGCTGTATTTATGATATTGGGAAGATTTGGTTCTATACCAAGTGGTATACCAAACACTAACATAGAAACAGCATATGCTTATCTAGCGTTAATGGCAGTAATTTATGGTCCTATAGCAGGATTTTTAATAGGGCTTATAGGACATGGATTAAAAGATTTAGTGTTTTATGGAATGCCTTGGTTTAGTTGGGTAATATCATCGGCTATAGTGGGTCTTATAATAGGTATAATGTATAAAAGAATAAAAGTAGATGAAGGAGATTTCTCCATTAAACAAATTATAATTTTTAATATAACTCAAATTGTAGCAAATATAATAGCTTGGTTTGTTGTAGCACCTACTTTAGATATAGTTATATATGCAGAACCTGCAAATAAGGTATACATACAAGGAGCTATAGGTGGAATATCAAACATGGTTACAATAGGTATATTAGGAACATTAATATTAAAAACATACTCTAAAACAAAAATAAAGAGCGGGAGTTTAAGAGTAGAAGAATAATAGGCGAAAGGAGGCATTTATGAAAAAGAAAATAATTGAGTTTAAAGACTTCAATTTTAAATACAGAGTTCAAGCTGAGCCAACATTAAAAAATATAAACTTGACTATTTATGAAGGTGAAAAAGTATTAATAGTAGGACCATCAGGTTCAGGTAAAAGTACTTTAGCACATTGCCTTAATGGGCTAGTACCATTTTTCTATAGTGGAGAGATGAGTGGAGAATTAAGAATAAATAATGAGGATATAAAAAATAAAAATATATTTGAATTATCTAAAGTAGTTGGGACTGTTCTTCAAGATCCAGACAGCCAGTTTATAGGTCTTACAGTAGGAGAAGATATAGCATTTAAACTAGAAAACTATTGTGTAGAGCAAAATGAAATGATAGATAGAGTTAACAAAGCTGCTAAGTTAGTTGATATAGATAAGGAATTAGAAGCATCACCATACAAATTATCTGGGGGTCAAAAACAAAGAGTAACTTTAGCTGGAGTAACAGTAGATGAAGTTAAAGTATTACTATTTGATGAGCCTTTAGCAAGCTTAGATCCTGCGACAGGGAAAAGTGCTATGGAACTTATAGATAGTATACAACAAAAAGAAAATAAAACAATGGTAATAATAGAGCATAGATTAGAAGATGTTCTTCATTGTAAAGTAGATAGAATAGTAGTTATGGACAAAGGATGTATAGTAGCAGATACTACTCCAAATGAACTCTTATCAACTAATATCTTAGAAGAAGTTGGGGTAAGAGAGCCTTTATATATAACTGCTTTAAAATACTCAGGTTGTGAGATAAGTAAAGACTTAAAACCTGAAAGTATAAATACATTAGATATAGAAAAGTGTAAAGATAAAGTCAATGACTGGTATGAGAATACTAAAAAAGAAGAATTTAAAACTAAAAACGACTATATATTAGAACTAGATAACATAAACTTCTCATATTCTCCTGAAAAACAAATACTTAAAGATGTATCTTTTAAGATAAGAAAAGGTGATATAGCAAGTATAGTAGGTAAAAATGGTGCAGGTAAATCTACTATATCAAAATTAATATGTGGTTTTTACAAACCTACTAGTGGAAGAATATTATTTGATGGGAAAGATATAAAAGATGAATCTATAAAAGAGCGTTCGGAAAAAATAGGATTTGTTATGCAAAATCCTAATCAAATGATATCTAAGACTATGGTATTTGATGAAGTAGCTTTTGGTTTAAAGATAAGAGGATATAATAAAGAAGAAATAAAAGAAAAAGTAGAAAATGTACTTAAAACTTGTGGACTTTATGGTTACAGAAATTGGCCCATATCAGCACTTAGTTTTGGTCAAAAGAAAAGAGTTACAATAGCATCTATATTAGTATTAAATCCAGAGGTAATAATACTAGATGAGCCTACAGCAGGACAAGACTTCAAGCATTATACAGAAATAATGGAATTTTTAGTAGAGTTAAATAAAAAGGGTGTTACTATAATTATGGTAACTCATGATATGCATCTTATGCTAGAATATACAAGTAATGTAGTAGTTTTATCAAATGGTCAAAAAATAGGTGATGATAAATCAACTAAGATATTAACAAATAAAGAGATAATAGAAAAAGCAAATTTAAAAGAAACATCACTACAAGAACTAGCTATAAAATGTAAAATAAAAGATTCTGTAGAATTTGTAAATAGATTTATTGATTATGATAGGAGGGTTAGAAACATATGAATACAGAAATGTTGTCATATATAAAGAAAGACTCACCTATTCATAGGTTAACTGGAGCTACAAAGTTAATATGTTTTTTACTTTGGACAATAGCGGCAATGATAACATATGATACAAGAGTTTTACTTGGACTTTTTATTGTTGGAATAGTAGTATTTAAAATGTCAAAAATTGAATTTAAAGAAGTATCTTTTGTGCTTTATTTTATATTATTTTTCTTACTACTAAACGCACTTTTAATATTTATATTTGCTCCATATCAAGGTGTAGAAATATATGGAAGTAGGACGGATTTACTTCACTTAATAGGCCCATATACAATAACAAAAGAACAACTATTTTATGAGTTAAATGTAGTATTGAAATACTTTGCAACAATACCTATGGCGCTTTTATTTATACTTACAACGGATCCAAGTGAATTTGCAGCATCATTAAATAAGATTGGTGTAAGTTATAAAGCTGCATATACAGTATCAATCGCTCTTAGATATATACCAGATGTTCAAAGGGACTATAAGGATATATCTTTTGCTCAGCAAGCAAGAGGAATTGATTTATCAAAAAAAGAAAAGTTATCTAAAAGAATAAAAAATTCGGCAGCAATACTTATGCCTTTGATATTCTCTAGTTTAGAAAGAATAGATAAAATAAGTTTAGCTATGGAGCTAAGAGCTTTTGGAAATAACAAAAAACGTACTTGGTTTAATAGAAGAAAATTTGAAAAAAGAGATTATATATCTATACTAGTGTTAATAATAATTTTATTAATATCTATAGTTATGATTAAGGTCGATGGTTCGAGATTTTATAATCCTTTTATATAATATAAAATTGCCAGATATATACTATTTAAAATCCATAGATGATAGCCTATATGAAATTTCATATAGGCTATTTTATATTTGATAAATTATAATATAAATTAATTAGTTAAAATTACTAAATAGTGTTAAAATAGTACATAAGATAATCAAAATTGAAAGGAGTAAGACTATGATAAAAGAAAGAATCAATAAATTAAGAGCGTTAATGAACGACAAAGGGATATATGCTTACCTAATACCATCTTCAGATTATCACCAAAGTGAATATGTAGGTGATTACTTTAAATCAAGAGAATATATATCAGGATTTACAGGTTCAGCAGGTACAATAGTAATTACTCAAGATGAAGCAGGTTTATGGACAGATGGAAGATATTTCATACAAGCTGAAAATGAACTTAAAAATAGTACTATAAAGTTATTTAAAATGGGAGAAGAAGGTGTCCCTACTATAGAAAAATATCTAATAGATAATATGAAAAAAGATTCAAAACTAGGTTTTGATGGTAAAGTAGTATGTGCAAAAGAAGGAAAAAATTTAAAAGATAAATTAGAATTTAAAAATATTGATATAGAATATAACTATGATTTAGTAGGTCAAATATGGGAAAATAGAACGGAATTACCAAAGGAAAAAGCTTTTTTATTAGATGTTAAATACACAGGAGAAAGTTTTTCAGAAAGATTAAAAAGAGTAAGAAACGCTATGAAAGAAAAAGAAGCAAGTGTGCATATCATAACAACATTAGATGATATAGCGTGGTTATTTAATATAAGAGGTGGAGATATAAAACACAATCCAGTAGTATTATCTTATACAGTTATAACTTTAGATGAAGTTTATTTATTTATAGATGAAGACAAATTAGATGAAACTATAAAAAATGAATTAAATAAAGAGAAAGTACAAGTTAAACCATACGACTCTATATATGAATTTGTTAAAACTATAGATGAAAAAGAAGTTGTGTTACTTGATTCAAATAAAGTAAATTATGCTATTTATAACAATATATCAAAATCTATTAGAAAGATAGATACACAAAATCCTACTATTATGTTTAAAGCAATAAAAAATGAAATAGAGCTAAAGAATATAAGAAATAGCCATATAAAAGATGGTGTAGCTTTCACTAAATTTATGTATTGGCTTAAAACTAATGTAGATAAAGAAGAAATAACTGAAATAAGTGCGGCTCAAAAACTAGAAGACTTAAGAAGAGAACAAGATAAATTTATAGAACCAAGTTTTAATACTATAGCTGCATATAGAGAACATGCTGCTATGATGCATTATAGCGCATCAGAAGAAAGCAACTATAAACTAGAACCAAGAGATTTATTCTTAATAGATTCAGGTGGGCAATATTATGATGGTACTACAGATATAACAAGAACTATAGCATTAGGTGAAATAACAAGAGATGCTAAGACTCATTTTACAAATGTGGTTAGAGGTATGATTAGATTATCTAAAGCTAAATTTTTATATGGATGCAGAGGGTATAATCTTGACATATTAGCTAGAGGTCCACTTTGGAATTTAGGAATAGATTATAAATGTGGAACAGGTCATGGTATAGGATTTGTACTAAATGTTCATGAAGCTCCAAATGGATTTAGATGGAGAGTAGTACCAGAAAGAGATGATAGTTGTGTGCTTGAAGAAGGTATGGTAACTACTAATGAACCAGGGGTATATATAGAAGGTTCTCATGGTATAAGAATAGAAAATGAAGTAGTTACAAGAAAAGCTGAGAAAAATGAATATGGTCAATTCATGGACTTTGAGGTTATAACTTTTGCGCCAATTGATTTAGATGCAGTAGATGCAAGTTTAATGTTAGAAGATGAAAAGAAATACTTAAACAATTATCACAAAGAAGTATTTGATAAAATATCACCATTCTTAAGTAAAGATGAGTGTGAGTGGTTAAGAAATTATACAAGGGAGATATAATAAGTGAGTAAGGTAAAAACTAATGTATGTAGAATACTAGACTCTAAAAAAATAAAATATAATATGTACTCTTATGAATTCAAAAAAGGAGAACATGTAGATGGAGTTGAAGTAGCTCAGAAGATAGGTAAAGATGTTAGCATAGTATATAAAACATTAGTAGCTATATCTCAAAGTAAAAACATATATGTATATGTTATACCTGTAAATGAACATTTAGACTTAAAAAAAGCAGCAAAAGTAGCTAACGAAAAAAGTATAGAGATGATTAATGTAAATGATATAAATAAGTTTACTGGATATATAAGGGGGGGATGTTCACCTATAGGTATGAAAAAACTTTATAAAACTTTTGTAAATGAAAGTGCAAAAGAACTTGATAACATTATAGTTAGCGCTGGTAAAATAGGTTACCAAGTAGAGATTTCACCAAAAGATTTAAAAGATATAATTAATTTAGAGTTTAGAGATATTATAAAATAAAAAAGAGGGTAAATACCCTCTTTTTTATTTTATATAAAAAATTATGTTTTTATAAAGTTAGGTAAATATAAATTTTACATCATAGCCATAAAGTAATCTATTGCTATATAAATCCCTGAAAGTCCTACTAAGCCGTATACTATTTTGCTTAAAGTATTTATATTACCAAATCTTCCTCCACCAGCACAAATTGCTGCAACTAAATCAAAATTAGCGATACTTACTAGACCCCAATTTATAGCACCAATAATAACTAGTATAAGAGCTATATCATATAACATATCCATAGTTATACCTCCAAAAAAATTATTTGTATATTATATGATTAACAAATAATTACATTTTATACATAATATTAAAATAATTAAAATATAAGCAATATATTGTTAAAATTTGTAAAAAATGATAAAGTCTAATTGTGTTACGAATATTAAAAATAAAAATGGGGTGTATGTTCGAGTGAGAGAAATTAAATCTCATAAAATTACAGAAGTAGTAAAAAAAATGTGTATAGACGCTAACATAAATTTAGGAGAGGATGTTGTATGCGCTATACATAATAATTTAGAAAAAGAGGAAAGTGAATTAGGGAAGAATATATTACATGTACTTTTAGAAAACATACAAGTAGCAAATGAAAAAAAAATACCAATCTGTCAAGATACTGGTATGGCAGTGTTTTTTGTAAAAGTAGGTCAAGAAGTATTAGTAAGAGGAAGTACAATAGAAGTTGCTATAAACGAAGGTGTTAGACAAGGATATGAAGAAGGATACCTTAGAAAATCTGTAGTAGATCCTATAAATAGAATTAACACGAAAGATAATACTCCAGCTATAATACACTATGAAATGGTAAAGGGAGATAAGATAGAGATAGAATTTGCTCCTAAAGGTTTTGGTAGTGAAAATATGAGTAAAATGAAGATGCTAAAACCATCTGATGGGGTAAAGGGGATAAAAGAATTTATAATAAATACAGTATCAGAAGCTGGTCCTAATCCATGTCCACCTATAGTTGTAGGTGTTGGTGTAGGTGGTACTATAGATAAGTGTGCTCAAATATCAAAAAAAGCTTTACTTAGAAACATTGGAGAACATAGTAAAGATAGATTTATAGCAGAATTAGAGAGGGAATTATTAACAGAAATCAATAAATTGGGAATAGGACCACAAGGTTTAGGTGGAAATACGACAGCTCTTTCTGTAAATATAGAAACATTTCCAACTCATATAGCAGGTCTTCCTGTTGTAGTAAATATAAACTGTCATGCTTCAAGACACAAAAAAGTTATAATATAGGGGTGGTTTATGATTAAATTAAATATGTCGTTATCCAATGAAGAAATAATCAAGTTGAGATGTGGAGATGTAGTAAGTTTAAGTGGAACTATATATACTGCAAGGGATGCTGCTCATAAAAGACTTATTGAAACTATAGAAAGAAAAGAAAAAATGCCTTTTGATATATGCGGACAGGCTATATATTATGTTGGACCAACTCCAAATAAGCCAAATGAGGTGATAGGTTCAGCAGGGCCAACTACAAGTTATAGAATGGATGACTTAACTATTCCTCTATTAGAAAGGGGTCTTAAGGTTATGATTGGAAAAGGCAAAAGAAGTGAAGCTGTAATAGAAGGTATCAAAAAACATAAGGCTGTATACTTTGCGGCGATAGGTGGTGCAGGTGCTTATATATCAAATTCTATAAAATCTTGTGAAGTTATAGCTTATGATGATTTAGGTGCAGAGGCAATAAGAAGATTAGAAATAGAAGATTTGCAATTAATTGTAGCTATAGATAGTTATGGTGAAAATATATACGAAAAAGGTAGGAGACTTTATTGTAAAAGATAAAACACGGAGGTAGAATATGTCTAAAGATTATGCACAATTAGCTTTAAAAATGCACGAAGAAAACAAAGGGAAAATAAGTGTAGTAAGTAAGGTAAAAGTAGAGAATAGAGATGAATTAGCAGTAGCATACACTCCAGGTGTTGCCAGACCTTGTCAAGAAATACATAAAAATAAAGATGATGTTTATAGATATACATCAAAAGGGAATATTGTTGCGGTAGTTAGTGATGGAAGTGCTGTTTTAGGACTTGGGAATATAGGTGCAGAAGCATCTATACCTGTTATGGAGGGAAAAGCAATATTATTTAAAGAGTTTGCGAATGTAGATTCATTCCCTATATGTCTTAAAACAAATGATGTAGATGAAATAGTAAATACCGTAAAATTAATGGAGCCAGTATTTGGAGGAATAAACTTAGAGGATATAAGTTCTCCTAGATGTTTTGAAATAGAATCTAGATTAAAAAAAGAAATGGATATACCTGTATTTCATGATGATCAACATGGTACGGCTATAGTTGTTGCATCAGCTATAATAAACTATTCAAAATTATCTGGTAAAAATATCGAGGATTTAGAAATAGTAATAAACGGACCGGGAGCTGCAGGATTAGCTATAGGAAAGATACTATTAAGTATGAAGGTTAAGAATGTAATATTCTGTAATGAATATGGTGCTATAAATGAAGAAATGGACAATCTAAACTGGGCACAGAAAGATATGTTAGATATAACGAACATTAGAAATGAAAGAGGAACTTTAAAAGAAGTAATAAAAGGTAAAGACGTGTTTATAGGTGTATCTGCGCCAAACTTATTAGATAGAGAAGATATAAAAACTATGGCAGATAAGTCTATGGTTTTAGCTATGGCAAATCCAATACCTGAAATAATGCCAGATGAAGCTAAAGCAGGAGGGGCTCTTGTAGTTGGAACAGGAAGGTCAGATTTTCCTAATCAAGTAAATAATGTATTGGCATTTCCAGGTGTATTTAGAGGGGCATTAGATGTTAGGGCTAGTGATATAAACGAAGAAATGAAAATTGCGGCAGCTTATGCAATAGCAAATACAATAGGAAAAGAAGAAATATCTTCAGAAAATATAATACCAGATCCGTTCAATAAAGATGTTACTAATAATGTAGCAAATGCTGTTAAAAAAGCTGCTATAAAAACTAAAGTTAATAGAATCTAATAAAAAATGGAGTTTACAATTAAGTAAACTCCATTTTTTATATTTTTATTTTAAATATGTTCCATTTTCATTTTGATATATATAATCTTTTTTCATTAGTACTCCAAGAGCACGTTTAAAGTTTTTCTTACTGCTTTTAAATTCTTTTGATATATCTTCTGGAGAACTTTTATCATTAAAATTCATATGACCATCATTACTCTTTAAATAATCTATTATTTGAGACTCAAGAGAATCTAGTTCATTTTTTCTTTCTTGTCTAGGAGTAAGTCCTAACTTTCCATCTTCATAAATCTTTATAACTCTTAGATTTTCAAGTTTATCTCCATGTTTTAAATCTGTAAAGTATTCATTAGCAAGTATAACTGCAGCATATTTATTATCTACACATACCATAGCGCTATTATTAGTTTGGAATCCATAAACTATACCAGAAACTGTATCTCCTATATTATAACTGTGGTCTGTTGTTAATAAACTATCTATATCTGTCGTAGCAGCAAGCCTACCTGTTTTATCAAGATATATATTGAATAAATATCTATTCCCCTTTTCTAAATCGTAAGTTTTAGCTTTAAAAGGAACTAATATATCTTTTGGAAGTCCAATATCTATAAAGCTACCTATTTTAGTGTGAGCAACAACTTTTAAGTAGCATATTTCATCTACTTTACCTTTAGGAGGTATAAGTGTAGCTGTACGTCTACCTTCTGAATCTATATAGATAAATGCATTTACTACATCTCCAAGTTCTATTTTGTTATGTCCTATAAATCTTTTATGAAGTAAAATATCATCCTTTGAATTAGATGTTTTTCCATCTAAAAAATAACCAAAGCTTGTTTCTCTCTTAACTTCAAGTTTATTGAAATCACCTATTTTTATCAAGTTTTATCATCTCCTTAAATTTTGATTTAATATATACGATTAAAATAATTAAATACTATGCTTTTATTAAAATTAAAATATGTAAGTTTAATAGTGTATCTTAATATAATACCATAGAAAGCACACATGTTAAATAAAATATTACATATAACATATAAAGAACATGATGCAAAAACATTATTTTTATCGTATAATGAATTATTTAAAATTTGTCATTGTATATACTTAAAAATATTTTATGCAAATTTTAAATAAACTATTGAATAGATAGATAGAAATAAAGTACAATTGGTATATACCAAAATAAATATTACAACATAAAAAGAGTGGTGAAAAATATGGAAATAGTAGATAAAAATATTACCACTCCACTTCACATACAATTAAGTTCTATAATTAGAAAAATGATAGAAGATGGAGAATTAAAAGAAGGAGACGCTATAATACCTGAAAGAGAGCTTTGTTCTAGACAAAATGTAAGTCGCATGACTGTCAATAAGGCGATTATGGGTCTTGTAAGTGAAGGAATATTATATAGAGTACAAGGTAAAGGTACATTTGTTGCTAAGGAAAAGAAAAAATATGAGTTCTCAAATGTAAAAGGATTTACAGATGTAATGAAAGAAAAGGGTATAAACATAAGGACTGATATACTATCTTTTGAAATGGAAGTACCAAGTGACTTAATAAAAAATAAATTAAACATAAAAGATGAAAAGACTAATGTATATAAGGTAGTTAGACTAAGGTATACAGATGGAGAGCCATTTGGTATAGAAACTGTCTATCTGTCGGAGCAAATGTGCAAAGGTTTTACTAAAGGGATGTTAGATAATAATTCGTTATATAAAATGCTAAGTGAAAACTATAACTATAAGATAACAAAAGCTAGGCAGACTATGGAGCCAGTGATTTTATCAGAAGAAGAATCTAATATATTAGATACAGAAGAAGGATCATTAGCACTTAAGCTTCAAAGAAATTCATATAATACTGAAGGTAAGCCAATAGAATATACAATATCTATATTTAGAAGTGATAAGTATCAATATGAGTTAATATTAAGTGAGTAGGGGTGATAAGTATGAAATGTATAGTTAATGGAAAAATAGTTTTAGAAAATCAAATATTAGAAAATAAAGTACTAGTATTTAATGAGAAGATAATCAATATAGTTAATGAAGCACCAAAAGATTGTGAAATAATAGATGCCAATGGAAATTATGTATGTCCTGGATTAATAGATATACATATACATGGCAACATGGGAAAAGATACAATGGATGGCACTGATGATGCTATTTGTACGATAGCTAAATCCATAGCAAGACATGGTGTAAGTTCATTTTTACCAACAACAATGACTATGGATGAAAAGAGTATAACAAATGCCATAGACACTATAAAGAAATATATGGATAAAGATACTAAAGGGGCCCAAATTATAGGGACTCATTTGGAAGGGCCATTTATAAATAAAGATTATAAAGGAGCTCAAAATGAAAAATTTATAGTTGCTCCAACTTATGAATTTATAGAAAAATACAAGGATGTAATAAAGATAATAACTTATGCGCCAGAAAAAGATGTAGATATGGAATTTACAAAAAAAATTAAAGCTAACACAGACATAGTTTTATCAATAGGTCATAGTAAAGCTACGTATGATGAAGCAAAAGAAGCTATAAATATGGGAGCGAGTAATATAACACATACATTTAATGGAATGAGCGGACTAAATCATAGAAATCCTGGGGTTGTTGGAGCTGCTCTTACAACTAATGTATATTGTGAGGTAATAGCTGATGAGATACATATAATGAAGGATTTATTCCAATTTATCTTGAATAATAAAGGTGAAGATAAGATAATTCTTATAACGGATTCAATAGAAGCTGGTGGATTAGAAGATGGAGAATATTCTTTAGGTGGTCAAAAGGTCATTGTTAAAAGTAATCAAGCAAGGTTAGAAAGTGGAAGTTTGGCAGGAAGTGTTATGCCTCTTAATAAGATGGTTTACAATTTTATGAATAATACTAATTTAGATATGAGAAAAGTTATAAAATTAGCATCAATAAACCCTGCCAAGTCAATAGGCATAGATAACAAAAAGGGTAGTATAGAAATAGGAAAGGATGCAGATATAGCTATATTTGATAAGGATATAAACTGTCATATGACTATAAACTGTGGAAAAGTAATATACAAAAAATAGATGAGGGGATAATTTATCATGAGAATATTAGTATGTAAAGATTACAATGAAATGAGTAAAAAAGCTGCACAAATGATAGCGAGTCAATTAACACTAAAGCCAGATTCTGTTTTAGGATTAGCTACAGGAAGTACTCCAATAGGAATGTATAAAGAATTAGTAAGTATGTATGAAGAAGGTCTTATAGACTTTTCTGAAGTTAAAACATTTAATTTAGATGAATACTTTGAACTTCCAAAATCTAATGAGCAAAGTTATGACTATTTTATGAGAGAAAATTTATTTAATCATATAAATATAAAAGAAGAAAATATACATATACCAAATGGTATGACTGATAATATAGAAAAAGAATGCAAAAACTATGATGAGGCTATTAAGGAAGCTGGAGGAGTAGATATACAAGTGTTAGGTATAGGTCACAATGCCCATATAGGATTTAATGAACCTACAATAAACTTTGAAAGAGGAACTCATCTAGTTAATTTAAAGGAAAGTACAATAGAAGCTAATGCAAGATTTTTTGATAGCATAGATGAGGTACCTAAAAAGGCTATAACTATGGGGACTGGTTCAATATTTAAGTCTAAAAAAATAATGCTTTTAGCATCAGGGGAAGGAAAAGCAGAAGCTATATACAATACAGTTTACGGAAAAGTTTTACCAGAAGTACCAGCATCAATATTACAATTTCATAATGATATAGTATTAATCTTAGATAAAGACTCAGCAAGTAAGTTAGATCCAAAAGATTATAAGTTAGTATAAAAAATAACACCTCATATGAGGTGTTATTTTTTATTAATTAAAATTATATTTTAAGTATTTATATTTCATTAAATGGTATAAAAAATTGTACAACTGGGTTTTAGATGATTATTTAACCAATAGAGAAATTTTTTAAACCTATACTAATTTTCATATGAATTTAAGTATTATAAATCTATATATGAATATTAGGTATCAATAATTTTATTTTTTGAAATTTGATTTTAAAAAGTTTTTAGGGGTAAGAATGGTAAGTAGCAATAATTTCCATTATTTTATAATGTTCTATTTAATAAAACTTTTATTTGAATCTTAATTAAATAAAGGGGGGAAAAATCTAATGAGCAAAAAAAATAATATTAAAAAGACATTTGTATTAGTAATTACAACAACAGTAACTATACAATCAATGATGGTAAATGTACTAGCAGATGAAATAGAGTCTAGTAATAAAGATACAACTGGAATTGGTTTGAATAAAGAAGAACATTTAGATCCAATTTCTATAGATAAAAAAAATGAGCCATCTACAGAAATTTCTAACACAGAAAGTATAGATACTAAAAATGAAATTAAAGATAATAATTTAAAAATTGAAAATAAACCTATAGTAAATAGCGATGCTAAATCTGTAGATGAAAAGTTTAAAGAAAGTAAAATAATTGATATTAAAGATATAAATTTAAAAAGAGCAATAAATAAACAGTTAAGAAAGAAAGATTTGGATGCAGATATAAGTAAGTCTGAATTAGAGTCATTAAAAAGATTAACTGTAATTGATTCAAAAATATCAGATTTAGAAGGGCTGCAATATTGTGTGAATTTGACTTACTTATACTTAGATGGAGATCAAATAAATGATATAAGTCCTATAAAAAACTTATCTAAATTAACTATTTTGCACTTAACCAATAATCAAATAAGTGATATAAGTCCTATATCAAAATTAACTAATTTAGTTACTTTGAACTTAGCTAGAAATCAAATAAGTGATATAAGTCCTGTATTAAATTTAATTAATTTAGCTGATTTGGATTTAGCTAATAATCGAATAAGTGATATAAGTTATGTATCAAATTTAACTAAATTAACTAATTTATCTACTTTTGACTTAACTAATAACCAAATAAGCGATATAAGTCCTATATCAAATCTAACTAATTTAGTTACGTTGCGCTTAACTGAAAATCAAATAAGTGATATAAGCCCTTTATCAAAATTAACTAATTTAAATTATTTATATTTAAATCACAATCAAATAAGTGATATAGCTCCTTTGTCAAACTTAACTAAATTACATGGCTTGCATTTGTCTTACAATCACATAAGTGATATAAGTTCTATAGGAGGATTGACTAAATTAGCAGGATTATATTTAAGTGATAATGAGATAAATGACATAAACTCTTTAGAAAATTTGACTAATTTAGATTTTTTAAATTTAAATAATAATCAAATAAGTGATATAACTCCTTTATCAAATTTAACTAAATTAACTATCTTGCACTTAGCTAATAACCAAATAAGTGATATAAACATCTTAGAGAGATTATCTAAGTTAATTATTTTAGATTTAGCAGATAATAAGATAAGTGATATAAGTCCTATAGCTAATCTAAATAAACTGATTTTTTTAAAATTAAACAATGATCAAATAAGCAATATAACTCCTTTAGCTAGTTTGAACCATTTAAATTACTTACAATTAGATAACCAAAATATAAAATTAAAATCAAAAAAAGTAAAGCAATTGGGGTCAATAGAAATTGATGACATAATAGTAGATGAAAAAGGAAATAAAATAGAACCATCAAATATTTCTGAAAATGGATTATATAATAAAGATACTAACAAAATCTTATGGAAAGATATAAATGTTAATAGTGAAAATTACTCTTTTTCAAAGAATGTAAATATTGGTAAATGTAATGCTGAATTTTCAGGTAATGTAATTCAACCAATCGAACTTATAGTAAATAAAGCACCAACGATAAATGCAGAGAATAAAACAATAAAGGTTGGAGAAAAGTTTAATCCATTAACAGGAGTAACTGCTAATGATAAAGAAGATGGAAATATTACTGACAAAATTAAAGTAGTGGAAGATACAGTTAACACAAATAAGGTAGGTACTTACACAGTTAAATATGAAGTAACAGATAATGAAGGAGCAACAGCTACTAAAACAATTACAGTCACAGTAAAAAGTAATGATAAACCAGTAATAACTGGAGTTGATAATATAAGTATAAGAGAAGGAACGGAATTTGATCCAATGGCTGGAGTAACTGCTACAGATACTGAAGATGGTAATATAACTAAAGATATTAAAATAACAGGAAATGTAGATGTTAATAAGCCAGGTAAATATGAATTAATATATACGGTAACAGACAGTGATAGAAATACTACTACTGTAAAAAGAGTGATTATAGTTAATCCTAAAATGGTAGAAATAAATGCAGTGCCAACGATAAATGCAGAGAACAGGATAATAAATGTTGGAGAAAAGTTTAATCCATTAACAGGGGTAACTGCTAATGATAAAGAGGATGGCAATATTACTGATAAAATTAAAGTAGTGGAAGATACAGTTAACACAAATAAGATAGGTACTTACACAGTTAAATATGAAGTAACAGATAGTAAAGGAGCGACAGCTACTAAGACAATTACAGTTACAGTAAAAAGTAATTATAAACCAGTAATAACTGGAGCTGATAATGTAAGTATAAGAGAAGGAACGGAATTTGATCCAATGGCTGGAGTAACTGCTACAGATACTGAGGATGGTAATATAACTAAGGATATTAAGATAACAGGAAATGTAGATGTCAATAAGCCAGGTAAATATGAATTAATATATACGGTAACAGACAGTGATGGAAATACTACTACTGTAAAAAGGATAGTTACCGTTTTACTAGATTCTATTAAAAATGATACAAATAACAATCAGACTGAAAATAAATCAGGGTCAAATGAAAGTAGTGTAAGCTCAAATAGTATTGTAAGCGCGAATAAACCAAGTAGTTTACATCAACCTAATAAAATCGAGATAAACGATAATTTTAATCCTCAAACAGGAGATACAGGTAGTTTAGGATATATTGCTTTAGTACTAGTAGCATTATTAGGACTAGTTGTAAATAAAATAAAAAAAAATAAGGCTTAGTTAAGCCTTATTTTTTTGTTTTTATTTTAATCTAAATTATTTATGCGATTTTATTTTACATTAGTATAGGGTTTACAAATTTAAGGAAAATAGATGATATATATACTTTAAGAAAAATAAAAAATATAAAAGAGTTAAAATTTTTTAGATTATAAAAGTGAGTTAGAGATACTAAACTTTATGAATATTAATATAAACAAATGTAGAGGTATTTTACATATAAAACCAGTAAAATACTTGATTTATATGTAATGCTTTAAAAATGAAAAAATTAAAAAAACTATTGAATTATATATAGAAGTTTTATATAATAAACTTTGATGTTTAGGTATTTTAAACAATATGTTTACTAAAAATATGAAAATTAGGAGGTGGAAAGATGGATATAGGTGAGAAAATAAAGAGAATGAGAATTGAAAAGCAATTGACTCAAGAAGAATTAGCTAATAGATGTGAATTATCAAAAGGATTTATATCTCAATTAGAAAATAATTTAACTTCACCATCCATAGCTACACTTATAGATATATTAGAAATATTAGGAACAAACTTGAGAGAATTTTTTAATGAAATAGATGATGAAAGAATTTGTTTTACAAAGGATGATATGTTTGAGACAGAAGATGAAGATCTTAAATATACATTTAAATGGTTAGTTCCAAATTCACAAAAAAATGAAATGGAGCCTGTAATAGTAACTCTAGAACCAGGCGGTAGGTATAAGGAAGAAAAGCCACATGAAGGTGAAGAGTTTGGCTATGTTCTTTCAGGAGCCATATACCTTCATATAGGAGATAAATATAATAAAGTAAGAAAAGGAGAGAGTTTTTACTTTAAGCCAAGAGCTAATCACTACATATCAAATGCAGGAAAAACTACTGCAAAAGTGATTTGGGTATCAACTCCTCCATCATTCTAGGAAAGAGGTGTTAATAATTGGGTGAAAATATAATTGAATTAAGAAATCTATCAAAACAATATGATGATTTAAAAGTTTTGGATGATTTATCTTTAGATATAAAGAAAAATGAATTTTTAACGTTACTAGGTCCAAGTGGATGTGGTAAGACTACAACGCTTAAAATAATAGCAGGGTTTGAGCAGGCAGATGAAGGTAGTGTATTATTTGAAGGAAAAGAGATTAATGAAATACCTCCATACCAAAGACCTGTAAATACAGTTTTCCAAAAATATGCATTGTTTCCTCATATGAATGTATATGAAAATATAGCATTTGGACTTAAGATAAAGAAAATGCCTAAAGATAAAATAGATGAAAAAGTAAAAGAAATGTTAAAATTAGTGGCATTAGAAGGAAAAGAAAATAGAAAGGTTGATTCACTAAGTGGAGGGCAACAACAAAGAATTGCTATTGCTAGAGCATTAGTAAATGAACCTAAATTATTATTATTAGATGAACCTTTAGGGGCATTAGATTTAAAGCTAAGACAAGAGATGCAAATAGAATTAAAGAGAATGCAAAAGAAGTTGGGAATAACTTTTATATTTGTAACTCATGACCAAGAAGAAGCTCTTAGTATGTCAGATACTATAGTTGTAATGAACAAAGGTAAGATACAACAAATGGGAACACCAGAAGATATATATAATGAACCTAAAAATTCATTTGTTGCAAGATTTATAGGAGAAAGTAATATATTTGATGGAATTATGTTAGAAGATTATAAAGTTGAATTTTGCGGTAAAGTATTTGAATGCGTAGACAAAGGGTTTGAAAAAAATGAAAATATAGAAGTAGTAATAAGACCAGAAGATATAAAAATGGTAAATCCAGAGGATTCAATGTTAAAAGGGACAGTTACATCTAGTATATTTAAGGGTGTTCATTATGAAATAGAAGTTAAAGAAAATGATAGAAAATGGATTCTTCATAATACTAAAAATGCACAAGTTGGATCAGAATTAGGAATGGATATATATCCAGAAGATATCCATATAATGAGAAAAGAGCAAAATTAATTATGAAAAATAAAAAATCTATACTAGCATATCCATATATAGTATGGAGTGCAATATTTATTGTAATCCCTTTAATACTAGTATTTGTTTTTAGTTTTACTATAGAAACAGATAATGGTCGAGTGTTTTCTTTAGCTAACTACAAAGAATTGATGGACCCTATTTATTTTAAAGTATTTTTTAGATCGATAACATTAGCTGGAATATCTACAATTATATGTCTTTTAGTAGGATACCCAGTAGCATATTTAATATCAAAAGCAAATGTAAATAGAAGAGGAACATTAATATTATTATTTATACTTCCTATGTGGATGAACTTTTTATTAAGAACTTATGCATGGGTTGCTATACTTGGTAAAAATGGACTTTTAAACTATTTATTAGGAATATTTGGAATAGAACCTGTTAGCATATTATATACTAATGTAGCAATATTACTTGGAATGGTTTATAATTTCTTACCATTTATGGTTTTACCTATATATACATCTTTATCTAAGATGGATAATGATTTAATAAATGCTGCAAGAGATTTAGGAGCAAATAGTTTCCAAGTATTTACCAAAGTGATATTCCCATTAAGTTTGCCAGGCGTAGTTTCTGGAATAACAATGGTATTTATGCCATCTGTAACAACATTTGCTATATCAAGATTACTTGGTGGTGGTAAATTTATGTTAATAGGTGATTTAATAGAACAACAATTTACTGTTGTAGGAGATTGGAACTTTGGTTCAGCAGTCTCTATATTTATGATGATAGTAATACTTATATCAATGGCAGTAATGTCTAAAGTTGATGATGAATCAGATAAAGAAGGCGGTGGGTTATTATTTTAAAGTTAAAGAAAGTAATATCTAATGTATATTTGTTTTTGGTATTCTTATTCTTATATGCACCAATATTTGCACTAGTTGTATTTTCATTTAATGATTCTAAATCAATGGCTCACTGGAGTGGATTTACGTTTAAGTGGTACCAAAGATTAATACATGATGAGAATATAATGAGTGCACTATACTACACTATAATAGTTGCTTTAATTTCATCTATAATAGCAACTATAGTAGGAACTATAAGTGCAATAGGAATACAAAAGATGAGAACAAGAGGAAGAAAGGTAATGTTAAATGTAAACTATCTTCCTATGCTAAACCCAGATATAGTAACAGCAGTAGCTCTAATGAGTTTATTTGCTTTTTTAAACATAGAGTTTGGTTTTACAACTATGTTATTAGCTCATATAATGTTTAGTATACCATATGTAATATTGTCGGTTCTTCCTAAGGTTAGGTCGATGCCACAAAACATAGAAGAAGCAGCAATGGACCTAGGTGCTACACCTATGTATGCACTTAGGAAAGTAATACTTCCTCAAATAAAACCAGGAATAATATCAGGATTTTTAATTGCATTTACGATGTCAATAGATGACTTTATAATTAGTTTCTTTAATACAGGAAATGGAGTTAGTAATCTTTCTATAGAAATATATGGTATGGCAAGAAGAGGTATAAAACCAGAAATAAATGCTTTATCTACTATAATGTTTACAGTAGTATTAATATTGCTTTTAATATCAAATAAAAAACAATCTATAGTAGCAGGGAGTGACAAATAGTGAAAATAAGAAAAAAGATAATATCGCTTTTAACTATAGGTATAATAAGTTCAGTAGCATTAACTGGATGTAAAAGTTCTACAGATTCTACAAAAGTACTTAATGTATACAATGTTGGGGATTATATAGACGAAGATCTTATAGCTAAGTTTGAAAAAGAAACTGGAATAGATGTATTATATGAGACTTATGATACAAATGAGATGATGTATCAGAAAGTTAAAAGTGGAAGTACTAATTATGACTTAGTTTTCCCTTCAGATTATATGGTTGAGAAAATGAGAAATGAGGACTTACTTCAAAAGATAGACTTTAAAAATATACCAAATATGAAATATATAGATAAGAGTTTTTTAAATCCAGTATATGATCCAGATAATGAGTACAGCGTACCATATATGTGGGGAACATTTGGAATATTATATAATAAGAAAATGGTAAAAGAGCCTGTTGATAGCTGGGACATATTATGGGATCCAAAATATAAAGGAAACATAATGATGTTTGACTCAGTTAGGGATACTATGGCAATAGCATTAAAAAAACTTGGATACAGTATGAATACTACAAATCCAAAAGAAATAGAAGAAGCAAAAGAACTTCTTATGAAGCAAAAAGATTTAGTTTTAGCATATGTTAATGATGAAGGTAAAGATAGATTATTAGGCGAAGAAGTTGCTATGGGAATAATTTATTCTGGAGATGCAGTTACCTTAATGGAACAAAATCCTAACTTAGCTTATGCAATACCAAAAGAGGGAACTAATAAATGGGTAGATGCTATGTGCATACCCAAAACAGCACAAAATAAGAAAGAAGCTGAAATGTTTATTAACTTTTTATTAGAACCTGAAAATGCTAAGCAAAATGCTGAATATATTGGATATTCTATACCTAATACGGGAGCAATAGAGCTATTAGATGAACAAACAACTGAAAATCCAGTTGCATATCCACCTAAAAAGTTACTGGATAAATGCGAGACATTTATAGATTTAGATGACAAAATAAAATTATATGATAGAGCTTGGATTGAGTTAAAATCAAAGTAAAAGAGTAGAGTATTCTACTCTTTTTTTGAAAAGAAATTATACTTTATGTTAATTTATAAATAGATAAAACTTAATACATAATGATTATTATTTATATATTAAAATAGTTTGTTTTGTAGTTTGTTTTATAAACCCTTCCAGATCATTATTTATTATATCTCTTGATTCATAGAAGGCTCTATCTCCACCTTCTTCCCTTCCTCTAAAGGAACTAAATAAGGGTTTTAAAGCTTTGATACCTCATATCTATTGTATCTAGACATATACCTAATGCATATAGCACCACCTATTGAATGTCCTATTAAAGTAATATAATTTGATTATAGTATTATTTTTTAAATTTAAAGAGGCATGTGTTAACTTAAAAACAAGAAGAGAGGTATGAAATTTATATAAATAAAAAAATAATAAAAAACTGTTGACTAAATAATTTCAAAGTGGTATAGTTATACTTGTCCTTAAGAAAAGGGCAAATAAAAAAGTAAGCGCCGACACAGTCGCTTAAAATGAACTTTGAAAATTAAACAGTAGGTTAATTTATATAACTGATTCTTAAAGAATTGAAAACAAACCAAGCCAGATATTCAGATAATGATAGTCTGAGCAGGTAAAAACTTATATTTGAGAGTTTGATCCTGGCTCAGGATGAACGCTGGCGGCGTGCCTAACACATGCAAGTCGAGCGATTTACTTTTAGTAAAGAGCGGCGGACGGGTGAGTAACGCGTGGGTAACCTGCCCTGTACACACGGATAACATACCGAAAGGTATGCTAATACGAGATAACATGAGA
>NZ_JADNAJ010000012.1:0-49971 GCF_015550185.1 Romboutsia sp. 1001285H_161024_C4
AATTTTAGATTTTCTTCATGATTTTTATTTATCTTACCATCGTAATGATTTAAACATTTATCTACAAATAAACATATATGACCATCTAAATTATTATTCTTTACACTATCCCAATTAGTTCCCTTACCATATCCATTTGATCTATTGTTAATTTCTTTCCTAAACGGTTCATCATCTCTTCCCGCATGACCTACCATAAAAGAAGATGCTATGAAACTTCTCCCATTCTCAAATAGAATTATTACTGGTCTAGTCTTTCCCCTTCCATCTTTTACCGCCTTTTTCATATTTTCTGTAGATTGAGCATCCACAGGCTCTATATCTGCATGATTACCTCCACCCATTCTACTTACTACGAAGTATCTGCCAGAGTAATAGTCAATTATTATTATATTTTCATCGTATCCAAACATATCATCAAATGTTTCCCATTGAACTACTTCAGACTGCGAAATTAAAGTTTCTCTTTGATAATCATTTATTTTATAATCTTCACTTGCAAATGAAGTGGTAGGAACTGATAGCATTAGTGTTATAAGTAGTATACTTATAATTTTTTTACAATACTTTATAGCTATTTGTATTAATTTCATAATCTACCTCCTCCTTTATAAAAAAGCTATTATTAAAGCTACGACAAGCGATAAACTAATCCATTTGGTTGTATCTTTAAAACCTATAAATTTTAGAATTATTAATATTGTAAGGATAACTAGCAAAACATCAGGTGCAATTCCTTGCATCTTATCTACTAAAAAACTAGGATCCGTAAAGCAATTTGTTATAAATTTAAAAATCGAAGAACATCCTCTAAAAAAACTACTTATCATATTATATAAACTATTCCAGTTATCTAACGCTAGTTGTACACCCTCTAATTTCTTTTCTGGCATACTTCCCATTGTGCTCTCTATAACGTTTTTAGCATCTTCTAGAGTCTTAGGGTTTATAAATAACATCTTAGTTACCCCCTAGCGTAAATATTAAATCTATAGCTTTAGGTAAAAACTTTATCATTAATCCAAAACTTATATATTTTACTGCTACTTTACCTAACTGGTCTACTGTTCCAGATACAACACATTTAATACCTTCTGTTGCTGCCCCTAATAAGCAAATTACATAACATGCACTTTTTAAATATCTATATATCTCTAAACCTACTCCGATTATGCTATCATTAGCAAATACTTGTAATGTTGTGCTAGGTATTAATAAAGCTAATAGTGTAACTAATCTAATGTAACATCTTTTATTTCTTTTTATATGTCCTATAAATTTATCTAAAGTTTTAAATTCTTCTATCTCTACTTGCTTTCTTCTTAACTCTAGTTTCTCTGTAATTGTATATCCATTTATTAATAATTTCATGTATAAACCCCTCCCTATTAGGTAATAATATTCTTATAATTTTTATCTTTGGAGGTATTTGCTATGTCTCAATGTGCTATACACTTCCTAAAAATGATTGGTTGGCTAGGATGCGCCTGGTTGATTAAACAATTACCTTAAAGTTTAAAGGAATGTGTAATTTAATATAGAATATATCAGAGAATTATATTTTTATAATTCTTCTATCTTTTGAGCTGTACGGTTGTGGCGACCTGCAGCTCTTTTATTTATTCTTTATTTCTCTTTTTCATGTCTTCTAATATAAGCATCTTTATATATGTGCTTATTCCAATTTCGTCTTTTATTACATTTACTAAAAAGTTATATATCTCTAAATCTCGTATATTTTCTTTAAAAGATAGCGCTAATTTTAATGACTGTTTTTTACTCATAAATATATACACCTCCATACATCTTCATATCTCTTATTAATTTCTTAATACAATGTATGAAGAAATTAATAAGAACTTGCCTGTCCTAATAAAATTTTTTAATATTGTAGTAGGTATTTTTAATTTTTGTAAGTATTTTTAATAAGCTATCTCTAGCAACATCAATATCTAAAAACCTTTTAATATGTATTGGAGAAATATGAGGAGAGTAACATAAAACCCTACAGTAGTTATAATTAAATTAGTCAAATATATCATGTATAAACTGGAGGTGATATGTTTGACTAAATATAAAACTACTACAATTAGATTGAAACAAACTGATTATAATATATTAAAAGATGATGCCGTAAAAGAGGAGAGAAGTGTAAATTATATAATCAATCGGATTTTAACAGAATATATTAAATACGGTGTAGTTACAAATGAAAAAACTCTAATAATAGATGATATCTTTTAATTTCTCATTAATACATTATATATCTTAAATGTAAAAATATTGTATAATTATATTTACGATATAAAAAGGGAAGTATTGGAGGTATCAGATATAATGAACAAAGATTTTTATGTATACGATGGAGTAAATGAGTACAATCAAATCGAATGGGTTAAAGAAAAAATTGAAAATATATTAAATGATATTTTAATAGAACTAAAATATGGATCAAATGAATACAAAAATAAGTCTAATTATAATGGTGAAGGGTTACGTGAAGCTTTCTTTGATACACTTAAATTATATGCATTCTTTAATCAAATAAAATTGAATGATGATATTTACAGATTCATATATGATTATAACTTAGATGGATTAGATCATGTTAAGTACATCTTAGGTATTTCAAATAAGAAAGATATTTTTACAGTTAAAATTGAATGTAGAAAAGAAGTTTTAGGGTTTATAAGTGAATATAATCATAGGACTGAGCTTCATAATATTATACAAAGGTATAAATCAAAGTACCCTAATTTTATTAATCAGGATAAATGGTTTAACACTATATATGATGACTTAGAAGATGTATCGAATGGTGAAAAAGCGTGGAGTTGGTTTTATAATAAGCATAAAAATGATCATAAGGATAATAAATTATTTAATATACCAACTTTAGAAAGTGTCATTTCAATCGAAAAGACTAGAGATTAATCTAGTCTTTTTATTTTAAATATTTATTCATTAATTTTTTAACGTAAAATGGCATATATAATAACCAGATACAGAAAGCTATATTAGCAATACAAAAAATAATTATTTGAAACTTAGTATAAATAAAAATCACCTCTATCTAGTCTATTGACTAATCAGAAGTGATTTATACTCTAAGATTTATTTTTAACCGTAATTCTAACATATTTACTACAATGTAATTGGGCATCTTTAGTTATGCAGTAAACTTTACATAATTCTTTACATTCATTACAAGTTCCGGATATATACAGTTTTTCATCTAATTCTTCGAAATATAATTGTATTCCCTGCATAGCATCCCCCCCCTAATTTATTACTTTTTTATAACTTTCAAACAACATCTTTGCTTTTTCAGAGCCTAAATCTATATTATGTTTATTTAATAGAGATACAAATTTATTAAAATCTCTATCATAAATTATTGTAGTTTTATTCATTATTATACTTCCTCCTTGAATTTCATATCCAAATGAAGTATAATCTTACTTGCGAAGGTAAGGGCATACTCCATTATTGGATGTGCTCTTTTTTTATTTAATTTTATTGAGCTAAGTATCCTATAGCATTTGCATAGAATTGCTTATCATCTTTAATTTTTATTTCATTACTTATTTCATTCTTTATCATACGGTTGAAAGTCTTATATCCACCGCCAACACCTATAACAACATATCTGTCTAATTGTCCAAACTTATTAGTTATCTTATTTAACATACTATTTGTAGTCGGAACTATAGTTTGAAGATAATCAGCTAGTCTATATTCAGTGTCTTTATATTCTATATGGTCTAAGTTATTTTTTAATACTTGATCTATGTTATCTTTGGTAACATCTGCGCTATTCTTTTCATTGAAATATGCTGCTATTTCTTCACAGAAATCAATTACTCCTGTTGGTATTGTATCAACTTCATCAGGATAGTACATTCTATCTTCATAATCATATTTATAACTACATAAGTCAGTAGTACCTCCACCAACATCTATACTTAATAAATCTTGTTTAGTATCTATATCATCTACAACTGATACAAAACCACTGTATCCTTCTACAAAGACTTCAACACTATTGAAATCAACTTTCTTAGATACTCCATTGATAGAGAATTCGAATCTTTCATTTACTGGGAATAAATTTTTAAATTCATTTAGATACGCATCGTTAAAATATTGCTTCGGAGGTAATCCAAGTCTTAAATCTACAGATAATTCTGCATCATCTGGATATAATTCATTTATCATAACTAGTACTTGATCTAATAAGTTCTTTCTTGTATGCTTTAAAATATTGTTATTTAAGTCTCCCACACCTAAATATATTGTTTGATTATTTCTAACTATCACTCTAGCTTTAGGATTTATAGTTTTATTGTATTGTAATTTGTTAGGTAACTTCTTTAAGACTAATTTACCATCTACGAAAGTTGCACCTTTTAGCATACTATTTCCTAAGTCTACGGCTGCTTTAACTATTTTCATACTACACTCTCCCTTATTTTAAATATTACTTACGTCCAAAACCTCCAACTTTTTTAGCATTATTTATTAATTTATCTTCATCATTACTAGATTTGTCAGTAGTGTTGGAGATTTTAGATATCATATTACTTATTTCTGAGAACTTACTTTCAATAAGTTGCTCTAAATGTGATAAATCAACATTGTTATTGCTCGCATTATCTTTATTTTGTTCATAAAATCTAACCGCATCACATAGATAATCTGTTATTTTAACCTTATCTGATTTCTTAAGTTCATCTAAATGCGCTTGTACATCTTTGTTCTTTTTTGAAAATGTTAGAGTATATCCACCACCTTGTTTAACAGCTGGCACAATTATCACCTCTCTTTATACCTAAATTATACCTAAATTGTAAATATAAGTCAATAGTATTTATACCTAAAATATACCTAAATTATATTTTTATACCTATAACTTAGGTATATTCAAATTTATAGATAATTTGCTATTTAAAAATTTACTTTTAGCATTATATCTCCATATCTTATATATCCCTAGAAAGTCATAGATTACCATTTATAGCTTTTAAAATCATATCTTAGTATATTTTATCATTTGATGTATGATTTTATCTCTAAGAGGATTTAAAACCCTCTTAGTTCTTGTATTTTTTTATTTATTTCATCTGCCCAGTATTTATCATTAGGATTAACAGTCAAAACAGTTTCTGCTTGTAATATTTCTATAGCTTTTTCCCTTAAGTCTATATAGTTGTTCTCATGCGTTTTGTCTGTTCCAAATTTAGCTACTTGACTTTTAGCTATAATTTCATCAAGTTCTTCAATTGAATAATTATCCATACTTTGACTGAAGTTATGAAAATTTGTTTTAGGATATCCTTCACTACTTGTATTTTTAGATTTCTTACTAGCTTGTCTAAATTGTTTTCCATATTCTATCAGAGATTCTTTATATGCATCTAGTGTATAAATACCTTTTTTTATTTGTATTTTTATAGTTTTTTCTAACCATGCTTTTGGATCAGATTTACTATTAGATTTTTCTTTTAGTGTTTCAAATAATTCATGTGTTATATTTTTTCCTTCGCTAGAAGTACATACATACATAGAATATAAGTTATTAGTAGATGTATTTATTGGACATTTTTGTCCAGTAGTAACTGGTGGACATTTTTGTCCAGTAATTGGTGGACATTTTTGTCCAGTAGTAACTGGAGAATTATCCACAGGGTTATCAACAGTTTTTTCATCGGTATTTGTATAGATTCCATAAGAGTCAGATACTAAAAATTTAAAAGTTAGACTATTTACACAAAGATAAACTTTAGAGTCAATTTTACTTTGACCTTTAGGGTTGATAGTTTTTTCTCTATCTATATCTCTAGTTATTACCTTATTTAAATTTCCACTTAACATTCTTTGTAATTTTTTCTTACATGCGTTTATCCAATTTTTATTAAGTTTTTTCTTCTCATCAACTGAAAGTGTAGAATAATTTTCATTAGACATATGCGGTGGAGTTGAAAATAATATAGGAAGTTCTTTGATCACATATTTGTAGCTAACCCAGTATCCCATATCATTTATATTAGGAATGTATTTCTTTTGCATATCACTAGTTTCTTTGAAATCTATGAACCATCTTAAAAAAACTAAATCCTCTGTATTTAAATTCATCGCTATTGCGTTTCTTTGATTAAAACCTTCTATAGTGTATTTCATTTTTATTTATCCTCCTGTTAATTAAAAAACCTTGATATTTTTATATATCAAGGTTTAGAGGACAAATTTATGTACAAAAACTTATTATATGTATTGAAATATCAGAGCATATATGCTAGAATATTTACATATAATAAATATTGTAAAAAACAAGTCTACAAACTACTTGATATCTCATCCATATCATGTGGTGGTTAAACTAAGAGTTGGCGCTCTTACTTAACCAGTAGGCTTTTTTTATTTTCAATTTTAAGATAATGATAAACTTAAAAATCGTTTTTGTCAATTATAAAAAGAGACTAGGTAAATTAAATACCTAGCCAATTATAAATATCTTTGATATTAGTCCTATCCATCAGATAGTCTACACTCACATTAAAAAAGTCAGCTATATCATTTAAAAGCTGTTCATCAGGAAAGGTTTCACCCGTTTCTAACCTAGATAATGATCTCTGTGTTATAGATAAAATTTCACCCAGTTGAGACTGAGATAAGTTTTTTTCTTTTCGTAATGCAACTAATCTGTCCTTAAACATAATTCCCTCTCATCTTTATTCCTTAAATTAAGTTTATAATAAAAAAAGTGGAAAATGGGAAAAAATGGGAAAATAGACGTTATACGTCTAAATGGTATATGTGCCATATTTTTTAAAATATACAAATATAGTCTGAAATATATTGTAACAAAGCGATTAATAGAAAAAAGTCGAAAAAGGTCGGATGATTTCAAAAACATTCGTTCGTAAAAATATTGAAAAGTAAAACGTTTGAGTGTAAAATGGGAGTAAAGATTTCTTATTTATTAAGGGGGATTTATCGTGAAAAGTGAAGTAAATGAAATAATAATAAAGTTAAAAGAAATTAGAAAAAATGATACGGTAAAATTTAAGAAATTAAAGCATAAATTACTTGAACTAAAAAATAACGAGTAGATTATCCTACTCGTTATCTAAATCACTTAACATTAAATCTTTATATTTTTGGCGTTTTTCAATAGGTAACTCCAAATACAATTTAGCTAGTTCCTTTAACTCAGCATCTAAATCAAAATCTTCTAATAGATCCTTATTCATTTCCCCATTACCAGTTATAAACCAATCTTCATTAATTCCAAACTTATCGCAAACTTCTTTAACAGTTCTTTCTGGTATATTTCTATGACCTGTCTCATAACTTCCAATTTGACCTTGACTTATGTTCAATCTATCACCAAATGCTTTCTGAGACAATTTTCTTGATTTACGAACTTCCTTAATTCGCTTAACTAATTGTTTCTGGAATTCTTTATCTGAATAATCAATCATAGTTTTAAAACTCCTTTCTAAACTCTTATATAAAGAGTATAGTATGTTTTTAATCGCAATGCAATAATAATATGGGATTTTTATCGCACTTTAAAAATTTTCAAAAACTTATTGCATTGCGATATTTTTTAACCTATAATTAAATTAAGATAATCGCAATGCGATATACATAAGAAAAAGGGGGACATGATATGAGTGAAGCTGAAGAAAAAAAAGACCTATTAGAATTTATTCAAGCAGCAGAAATATTAAGAAAAAATGACATTCTAAAATTCGAAAGGTATAAGGGGAGACTAGAAGAAGCAGTGAGTATATATGAAGAAAGAAAAACAATCTAAGAAAGAGGGAGATTAAATGATTTCATTATACCCACATCAAAAAGACGTACTAGATAAAACAGAAGATAAAAATAGAGTAGCTTATTACTTGGACATGGGATTAGGTAAAACATTCGTCGGCTCTGAAAAGTTAAAAGCATTAAATGAATCAGCAAACATACTAATATGTCAAAAGTCAAAAATAGATGATTGGTACAAGCACTTTAAAACTTACTACCCAGAATATGAGGTAATTAAGTATAACAAGAAAATAGAAATACCTAATAAATCTATTATCATTATAAACTATGACTTGGTTTGGAGAAGACCGGAGTTAAGTGGTTTGGAAGGTTTTACATTAATGTTGGACGAGTCAAGTATGATAAAAAATACTACGGCCGAAAGAACTAAATTCATACTAAAGTTAAAAGCTAAGAATGTAATACTCCTAAGTGGTACACCCGTAGGTGGTAAATACGAAGAGTTATATAGTCAATGTAAGCTATTAGGTTGGAACATCACTAAGAAAGCATTTTGGAATACATATGTAGACTTTGTAAACATGAATATAGGTGGTTTTCCGATGAAAAAAGTAATTGGTTATAAAAATATAGATAGGTTAAAACAAAAGCTTAGAGATCATGGAGCAATATTTATGAAAACTGAGGAAGTTATAAACCTTCCTGAACAAAACTTCATAGATATAAAAGTTCCAATAACTTCAGAGTATAAGAAGTTTAGAAGAAATAGAGTTATAACTATCAATGATACAGAATTGGTTGGCGACACTTCACTAACTAAATTACTTTATTTGAGACAACTAGCAGGACAATATAATAAGCATAAATTAGCAGCACTTAAAGATTTATTAGAATCTACAAATGACAGAATTATCATATTCTATAACTTTAAAGCAGAGTATGAAGCGATACAAAGCATCTGTAACAAATTAGAACGACCAATAAGTGCAGTGAATGGTGATTTAAAGGATTTAACTGCTTATGAGGAACAAGATAACAGCGTTACATTAGTTCAGTACCAAGCAGGAGCTATGGGGATTAACTTACAAAAGTCTAATAAGTTAGTTTATTACACATTACCTCTTAGCTCAGAGTTATTTGAACAAAGTAAAAAAAGGATACATCGTCTAGGACAAGCTAACAGTTGTTTTTACTATTATATGCTAACTGAAAATAGTATAGAACAAGATATTTTAGAAGTTTTAAATACTAGAAGAGATTTCACAGATAAACTATTTGAAGAAATTGAAGGGGGATTATTTTAGATGAAATGCAAGTACTTTGAAAAAACTAAAGATGGAGTTTGTGTAAACTACACAGGAAACTCAAAGCTTAAAGAGAGTTGTTCTTATAAGTGCAAAAAGATAGAAAATAAAGGAACAATTCCTAAAGATAGTATGGAGCTCATAGTGGAGTAAAGTGAGATGCGAATGATTAATATAAGGGGGAATTAAAAATGAAAGTGGCTATAAATTCAAGTTTGTTTAATGACTTTGTTAAGCAATCTAAAATAGTATCAGATACATTTGAAGGGATATTAATAGATGCTACAAATGAGAATGTAGAGTTAGTTAAATGTGACTTAGATAATCAAATAACAACTAAGATGCAAGCAGACATAGAAGAACCAGGAAGTGTGATTTTACCTAAAGAGGTGTTTCCCCTGGTAAAGGACAATTCGCTAATGACAATACTAGATGATAGATTGATAATCGGATCTAGAGTAATTAAATTGGACCTTAAGAGTGGGAAAAATTATCCAACTATAAACGGTGATTTTGAACATGAAATATTTGAAATGTCACATAAAGAGTTAAAACAACTTTTACAAGTTGAACATGCAATATCTAAAGATGCAACTAAACCAATTCTAAATGGAATTAGAATAGATAAAGATAGATTTATAGCCATAGATGGATATAAATTAGCTGAAAGAACTGGAAATTTTAAATCAGATATACCAATTACAATTAGTAATTATAAGATGTTGAAAGCATTAAAAGGTAATATAAAAGCTACAGCTAGTACTAAATATATAAAGTATCAAGTTGGAGAATATAACTTCTATAACAGGCTCATAGAGGGTGATTTCATAGAAGTAGATTACTTGAAACCTAAAGAATATAATACTAAATTTAAGATAAATAAAAAAGATATATTAGAAATACTGAAAAGTATGGAGAAAATATCAGCAACTCATAAAAATCAACTAGTCATGTTTACTATAACAAATAATGTAATACATATAAGCGCTAAAGATGACAAGATATCACTTGAAGATAGTGTCATATGTGAAACTGAAGAGCATCTAGAGGATGTGAGCATGGGATTTAATTGTAAATATTTGATAGATTCAATTAAAAATATGGATGATGTATTCTCAGTAGAGCTTACAACTAATGTTAATCCAATAATTTTAAAATCACCTGGGAAGTACGATTTAATATTACCAGTAAGGGTGGCGAAGATATGATTAAGATAATGACTAGTAAGAAATATGAGGAATTAATGAATGCTAAAGAGGTCGAACATGCTAGAGCATTAAAAGAGTTATCAGATAAGTATGAAGAGTGTATAAATAGAGTAAGTGATGATAATTTTGACTTAAGAATGGAAATTAACTCTTTGAAAAGAGATTTAAATAGTTTAGATAACGATAAAGTTAGATATTTGAAAATGATAGAAAATAAGCGATATAAGGGGAAAAGACTTAGAAAAAAACAATATGATAAGTTAATAAAAACAATAAATATATTATTTGGAGGGGAATTTAATGAAATTTAATGAGTTTACTAAGGTTGAGTTTTTAGAAGAATACTCACATGATAGTTGTCCTAATGAAGTTGGCTTACCAATATTACCAATCTGTAAAGAAGGAGATTTATCTGAAGAATGTAAAAAATGCTGGGAACTTGCTACACAAAAGGTAGAGTTTAAAAATCCAATAGAGGTGTTTAGAGAGAAGAATATATCCGTATTAGACGATCTTAGAATAGTTGAAGAACAGTATAACATGTTAAAAGAAGGTAGAGAAAAGCTTAAAGAAGATATATTAAAGCAAATGGAGTTGTATGGAATAGAAAAGTTTGAAAATGATAATATGAGTATCACTTATGTAAAAGGTAGTACGGGTACTAAATTTGATTCTACTAAGTTTAAGAAGGAACAACCTGAGTTATTTGGAGCATACCAAGTACCAGCTATTAGAGCAGCAAGTATAAGGTTTAAGGTGAAGTAATGGCTGCTGAAAAAGACTTTGAAAATAAAATTAAGAGATACTTAGATAAATTGCCAAAGTGTTGGTACTTTAAAGTATGGGCAGGACCTTATAGTAAAAGTGGCATTCCAGATATTATAGCATTGATAAATGGTAAATTCGTGGCGATAGAAGTTAAAGCTCCAAATGGTAAAGCATCGGAGTTACAAAAGAGGAATATAGATTTGATAAACAAGTGTGGGGGATATGGAGTCATATTATATCCTAAAAATTTTGAGGAATTCAAAAGGGAGATTGAAAAAATATGTGGATTCGAACACAAGATAAAAAAGAGTTAATAAATACTGAACATATTGCAGTTGAAAAGAAAAGAATATGCTCTCAACATACGACTTTAGGAGAATATGAATCAGAGCAAAGAGCCATAGAAGTACTGGATGAAATACAAAAAGAATTATTTCATGGAATAAAGTTAGATTATATAACGTCAGGTGGAGTACGACATTATAGAGATAAAATATTTGAAATGCCGACAGAATAGGGGGTGTAAGTTGTGGACGTAAAAGAAAGAATAGACAGGAAGATAGATAACATATTAGATATAAAAGATAAGATGGAAATATTACAAATGGAGTTAGACAGTGAAAAAGAGACACTACTTCAAATTATGAAGTCAAATAATTTATGGGAGTGTCAATCTGAATATGGATCAGCTAAGATAATAGCATTTGATAGAGAGAGTCTAATTAAAGATGATGTATTAGTAACTATAGATAAAGTAAATAGAGGGCTTCAAAAGGAAAGAATAAACGTAAATAAACTAATGAAAAAGAGTAAGGTATGCTTCGTATTAGTTAGGGGGTTAGAGTAATGAAAGGTTTACTAATAACAACTAAAGATAAATTCAAAATAGTAGAAGTTGATAAGTTAGAAACCCTAGTAGATGGAAATATTGAGGTTGTAAGACCTACTGCAGGATATACAGATAAGTTACTACTTAAAGATAATATATTCGTTTGCGATGAGGAGGGGCATTGTAAAGAAAAGAAAAACAATTATTTTGGAACACTGTTATATAACGGATTATATGGTCCAAAGACTATATATCCAATAGCAGGTGACATCGTAATAATAGGAGAAACTGAAGAAGATTTTAGAGGACTCACCGAGGATGAAATATCATACTACACTCAAATTTTAAGGTTACTTAGATTAAAAGAGGTAGGTGATTAAAATACAAGCCTCATATAGTAGAATAAGTTGTTTTAAACACTGTAAACAGCAATACAAATACAGGTACATTGATAAATTAAAACTAATACAAGATGCTACTCCTGACAACGCATTGATTGTAGGAAATACAGTTCATTTAGCCATGGAAACTAATATAGAGGAAGCTAGAGAGTTTTATTATTCACAATATCCTATCATTACAGATAGACACATTGAAGAAATGATGAAGATAGAAATAGTAATACCTAAAGTCAAAGATATTCTAAAAGACTTAAACATATACTCAAATGAACTTAGAATATCCAATCGTAGGTTCATAGGTATAGTAGACTTAATAATAAGAAATGACGATGGAACAGTTGATGTATTTGACTTTAAATACTCAAACAATATAAAAAACTACTTGGAATCAGGACAACTTCATATCTATAAATACTTTCTAGAGCAAATGGGATTTAAAGTTAGAAAATTAGGATTTATATTTGTACCTAAATGTAACATAAGACAAAAGAAAACCGAAACATTATATCAATTCAGACAAAGACTAATCGAAGAAACTAATAAGTTAGAAGTTAAAATAGCAGAAATAAAATATGATCCAAATAAGGTTATAGAATTCCTTAGTGACATCATAGATGTTACAGAATGTAAAGAATATGAAAAAAATATTACTAAATTATGTGATTGGTGTGATTACCAAAATTACTGTTTAAAAGGAGAAGATTATATGATATTACCAAGTTCAGAACGTAGAGAATTAGCGAAAGTTAGTAAGAGAAAAATATGGATATATGGACCTTCATTTAGTGGAAAAACAACAATGCTTGATGATGCTCCAAATCCTTTAAACTTAAATACAGATGGAAATATCGAGTTTGTAACAATGCCATATGTTCCAATAAAGGATGAAGTTACAGTTGAAGGTAGAGTTACTAGAAGGAAATTAGCTTGGGAAGTATTTAAAGATACTATATCTGAGTTAGAGAAAAAACAAAATGATTTTAAAACTATAATAATTGATTTATTAGAAGATACTAGAGAAATGTGTAGGGTCTACAAATACGATGAACTAGGTATACAACATGAATCAGATAGTGGATTCGGTAAAGGTTGGGACATAATAAAAACTGAGTATTTATCTACAATGAGAAGATTCTTTAACTTAGATTATGAAAACATAGTAGTTATATCACATGAAGATGTATCTAAAGATATAACTAAAAAGAATGGTCAAAATATAACTAGAATAGCTCCAAATATACAAGAAGCTATAGCTACGAAGATTGCAGGAATGGTTGATATAGTAGCTAGAGTCGTAGTTGAAGACGATGGAACTAGAACACTTAATTTTAAGACTAATGAGGTTGTGTTTGGTGGTGGTAGATTAAAAGGAATAAAGACAAATACAATACCTCTATCATGGGATGAACTAATGAAAGTATACGATGAAGCTAATAAAGGCAAAGTAGAAAAGAAAATAGAAGAAATCGAAGATGAACCTAAAAAAGAAGAAGTAAAGGAAGAAGCTGTAGAAGGTAAACCTAAAGAGGAAACTACACAAGAAGAAGCTGAAAAAAATACTCGTAGACGTAGAAAGAAAAGTGAGTAATATGAAGGTTGAGATAAACAATATAGATGAATTATTTCAAGCAATCGGAAATTATAATGTTCCGACTAATGTGGTTCTGGATGTTAATAGTAGAATAAAAGATTGGTTAGTATCAGGTGGAAATGAAAGTGATAACTACATACTGAATCAATGTAAGTATGTTGAAAAAATAATAAATAAAATGTTAGGAGAGATGTAAATATGGCAGATATATGGGATAAGTTCGATAACACAGTGGATGTAGAAGGATTAAAAAAAGATCTAAAAGATGCTGAAGAAAATGGCGGAGGAAACTATAAGGAAGTTCCAGTAGGTACTTATGAGGTTGAAGTTGATAAACTAGAGTTAAAAGAAACGAAAAAAGGTGATCCAATGCTTAGTTGTTGGATGAAAGTGTTAGAAGGTGAGTTTAAAGGTTCAATAATATTCTATAATCAAGTATTAACAACGGGATATGGAATACATAATGCTAATGAATTTTTAAGAAGTTTAGATTCGGGAGTTGAAGTTGACTTCGAAAATTTCAAACAATACAATTCAGTATTGCTAGATGTATATGAAGCGATAAATGGAAAATTAGCATATGCATTAGAGTATGGAAAAAATAATAAAGACTTTAATACTTATAAAATAGTTGATGTATTTGAAGAATAATTTCCTAGTGGGAAGGGAAATTTTTAGAGTGGGGGAATTAAAACCCTACTCTAACTAATAGGGGGGGATGATAATTGACTAACACTGAAAAGCAGATATGTTATAGAATATCAAGTTCAATAAAAGAAAGTTTTGAAGAAAGTGGTTTTTTAAGAAAAGATGAACTTTTAGATTATATAAAGCAAACAGTTGATCTTGAGGTATCATATAAACCACGTGATATGAGAACTGAAATAGTAAATTTTATATATGAATCAATTTTAAAAAATAAACTTTATAAAGAGTTTTTAAGTGGAAAAACATTAATGTGTAGTAAATGCATTAGTATAAAACCAATGAGTAGATTTAACACTTATAAACATAATGGAGAAACAATAAAAAAAACTATTTGCAAAAAGTGTGAGTACGATAATCATAAAACCTGGATTAAAAATAATAAAGAGAAACAAAAAGAATATGATAAGAAAAAATATATCAAGAATAGACAACGATATTTAGATAATTATAAAATTTGGCAAAAGAATAATAAAAGTACTCATAATTTATATAACAGACAATATAAAGCGCGATTATATGTAATTAAAAAGATAGGTAGAGATTTAAGTGATAAGGAGCATAAGTTAATAAATAACTTAGTTAAAAACGAAGGTTTAACAGGTTTAAAAATATATAAAAGTGGAGTGATAAGTTGATGTTAGATGAGTTAAAAAGTATATTGGGGAACCTTTTTGAACAACATGGACTTACAGATGATATTTTAAGACTATCGCAAGTTATAGATAATTTATTAGGGGAAGTGAAGTAAATTGAAAAATTATTTAAGTTTAAATGAAAGAAATACATGGTTATTATCAATGACATTGGCAATTTACAATGAAGATATAATAGACACTTGGGGAAAGAATTTAACTAAAGAAGAAAGTAAGAAACTTAAGACATCAATAACGATGACTAAAAATGCTTTGAAAAGCATGTCAGATAGAATGCCGCCAAATGAAAGAAAACGAATATTAAAGCATTCAAGAGATTTTGAAGTTAGGGTACTGAATCAAACCAGTGCGAGGGTAATTGAGAATAGAGCAGATAAAGATAATGAAACAGTTGAAATAGATAGATTGGAATTTGAAAAAGTTATAAATGAATTTATGAAAGTTAAATGTGCTAATTGTACTACTAATTGTAATGAATGTAGCATATATGACTTCTTAATAGATACATCAGTTCCTAGATATGAATTAATAGAAAATTGTCCGTATGCATTCAGACATAAAACTTATGATGATGTTAAGAAAAAAACTAGAAAAGAAAAAAAGACTAAAAATAGATTTGACGATGAAGGTAATGATTATGAGTATAATTTTAAACCTTCCAATAAAAAGAAGGTGGTATAAATGTTATTTTATGACTTTGAAGTATTTAAATACGACTGGCTAGTAGTTATAAAAGATACTGATACTAAAATTACAACAACTATAGTAAATGATCCAGAACATTTGAAAAGATTTTATGAAGCACACAAAAATGACATATGGGCGGGATATAATTCTCGCTCGTACGATGCATATATACTAAAAGCTATACTATGTGACTTTAATCCTAAAGAAGTAAATGATTATATAATTGTAAAGAAAATGGGAGGATGGCAATATTCTAGCTTATTTCATAAAATACAGTTTTACAATTATGATGTAATGGTAAATAAAGCATATGGATTAAAGCAACTGGAAGGATTCATGGGGAATGACATAAGAGAAACAACTGTATCATTTAACATAGATAGAAAGCTCACTAGTAAAGAGCTAGAAGAAGTAATTTTTTACTGTAATCACGATGTAGAACAAACAATGCAAGTCTTTTTAAATCAGATAGAAGAATTTAATGCACACCTGGGGTTAATAAAAACATTCGACTTACCACTTAAATATATAAATAAGACAAAAGCTCAATTAAGTGCAATAATACTTGGAGCTAGTAAAAAAGAATACGATGATGAATTTGATTACCAAATAGTAGATACTATAAAGATTGATAAATACAAATATATTTTAGAATGGTATAAAAATCCACTAAACAAAGATTACAATAAAAAACTAGAAATAGATATATCAGGTGTACCTCATGTATTCGCTTGGGGTGGCTTGCATGGAGCAATTCCAAAATATGTAGGTGAAGGTATATTCGTAAACTCAGATGTAGGTAGTTTTTATCCGAGTTTGATGTTAGAGTATGACTTCCAATCTAGGAGTATAAGAGATAAATTAAAGTACCAAAACATCTATGATACTAGAATGAAACTTAAACATGAAGGTAAGAAGAAAGAGCAGCAACCATTAAAAATCGTACTTAACGCTACTTTTGGTGCTATGAAAGATAAATACAATCCTTTATGCGACCCAAGACAGGCCAACAATGTATGTATCAATGGTCAGCTTATGTTACTTGATTTAATAGAAAAATTAGAAGAAAAATATACATTAATTCAAAGTAATACAGATGGTGTAATGTTCAAGCTTAATAGTCTGGATGACCTAGTAGACTATGAGAAAATATGCGATGAATGGTGTAAAAGAACAAGAATGACATTAGAGCATGACATAATTAAAAAAGTAGTTCAAAAGGATGTAAACAACTACTTAATAGTTATGGACAATGGAAAAGTAAAATCTAAAGGTGCATATGTGAAAGAGCTTAATGATCTTGATAATGATTTAGCTATAGTCAATAAAGCAGTTAAAGATTATTTTACAAAGGATATACCAGTTGAAGAAACTATATTAAACTGTAATGATTTAAAAGAATTTCAGAAAGTATCAAAGGTTTCTAGTAAATATAGTTATGCGTTACATGGAGATAAGAAACTATCTGAAAAGGTCCTAAGAGTATTTGCATCTAGGTCCAGGTTGGACAAGGGAGTATTTAAAGTTAAAACTGAAGATAGAGTTGAAAAGATATCAAATACTCCGGAGAAGTGCTTTATAGAAAATGGAAATATAGACAATAAGAAGGTACCTAGAAAGCTAGACAAACAATGGTATATAGACTTAGCAAATAAGAGAATAAGTGATTTTATAGGAGATTATAATTAATGAGTATATTTGGAATGGAACAAGAAATAGAATGGGTCAAAAATAAATTAAAAAACTTAAGAATTGAAGTTGATGAAATAGATAACTATGATTTAACATCAGCATTTGAAGAATTTGATAGTTCATTAGATGATTTAATAGAAGAATGCGAAGATACAATTTCAAGTGTTCGAGATTTATAGGAGGGGAAACAATGTATAAACATTACATGGATGCTATAAAAGTAGATAAGGATTTATGTTCATTAATAACGATGGAGGAGTGTTCTGAGCTAACTAAAGCAGTGAGTAAGGCTAAGAGGGGTAAGTTAGACAAAGATAATATGGCTGAAGAAATAGCAGACGTATTAATAGGTATTAATTGGATTAAAAAAATATATGGAATAACAAATGAAGAAATTGATATATGGAAAAAGATGAAAAGTAATAGAGTTGTAGATAGATTAAATTCAAATGAGTTTAAGTAAGTTAGGGGGAAATTATGAAGTGTAAAATACAAGTAGAAACAACAAGCGGAGGATATTACATATATGTTGCTTATATTGGAGACGGAAGGGTTATACACAGAGATTTAATAAAAAAATATGAAGCCTATCCAAGACCAGAGCCAGCAATTAGAGATGTTACAAGAAATATATTTAAATATAAATCTCTAGGGATTGGTGTTGAGGTTGACAAAAGTAGAGATATAAATAATATGTGTAATTTAGATAAACTATTGGAAGCATTACAATTTTAAAAAAGATAAAATAATGATTTGAGGTGAGTATATAAATGAAAAATACATTAGGGGATTTAAATAACCACCTATTTGCGCAATTAGAAAGATTAAGTGATGAAGATGTGAAAGGTGAGGAGTTAAAAGAGGAAATAGAAAGAGCAAGGACAGTATCTTTAGTAGCTAAGCAAATAGTGGAAAATGCTTCACTTGTATTAGAAAGTCAAAAGTTTGCTACTGAATACATAAAAGAAACTCCTAAGATGCTAGAGGGATAATCATGGCTGGTAGACCAAAAGGAACAAAAAATAGTGAACTTCATATATGGAGTAGTGAAGAAAAAGAATACTTAAGTGAAATTACACCAGGTAGAAGTCATAAAGAGATACTCGAACTTATGAATAGTAAGTTTGAGTATCAATTCTCACTCAATCAAATAAAGGGAGCGATAAAAAGATATAAGTTAAACACAGGGAGAACGGGACAATTTGAAAAGGGGCAAGCATCGTGGAATAAGGGTACAAAAGGGCTAACTAAAGCAAATAAAACATCATTCAAAAAAGGTAATAGACCATCTAATTATAAGCCTGTAGGTAGTGAGAGGGTAAATATTGAAGGATATGTTGAGATAAAAGTAGCGGAACCTAGGAAATGGAAGTTAAAGCATAGAGTTGTTTGGGAAGAACATAATGGACAAATTCCTAAGGGTTATAATGTTATATTTGCAGATGGAGACAAGAGTAATATATGTATAGAAAATTTATTATTAGTAACTAGAAAGCAGTTATTGACGTTAAATCAATATGGATTAATAAAACAAGATCCAGAGCTAACTAAGACAGGGATTAATATTGCAAATGTAATTGGTAAAATAAATGAAGTTAAAAAGCGAAAGTAAAAGATGGGTTTTAATAGATAAATATAATTTTTTATTTAGAAAAGGAGATAGAATATGAAATTAATAGAAACAGTAGAAATGATGAATAGTGCAGACTATAAAGAGAGATTTAGAGCAGAATATTTTCAATTAAAAATAAGAATTGAAGGTTTAGATGCAATGTTAAAAAAATATAAAGAAGGAACATTATCATTTACACCATCATGTAGTTATGACTTGTTGAACAATCAACTGATTGCCATGGAAACATACCGCAATTACTTAACAGAGAGAGCAGAGATTGAAAATATTTGCTTAATAATGAAATAATTTATTTATTGAGGTTAAAAGAGGAGTTTTATGTGATGGAGGATAGAGAAAAATTAGAAAACCTAAAAAGAATGCTAGATACATTGATAAGTACTTGTGAAAGTGAAATATCAATAATAGATAAAATATTATCTAAAACTAGGAACACTAAAGAAATAAGCAAGTTGCAAAAAGAGAAAGCATTTTGGCAAGGTAAATTAGAAGTAGCAAAGTATTCAAGATATTTTGCAGAATAAATAGGTGATGTAGATTTGAAAGAAAATATAAAAGGATTTTGGAATTTACTGTGGTTAATAGTAAGTTGTCAAATATGTATAGCAATACCTGGAGAAATATTAAGTCTATTAGTAAAAGAAGAATATTTATTAAGTATCCTAATTTTAGCATTAGGAACATGGGCTTTCTGTATAGGGATAGATACTTATGGAGAAATAAAAACTCAATTTAAAAAATAGGTGGTGGAGATTATGAATAAAAAAACTTATAAGGCTGGGGAACTAATAGTAAATGAGAAAGATTTTGAAATAGAAACTGTGCTAACTAAGACTAAAAAAACAATTAAAGCAGGAGATAAGGCTGTTGTAACAAGTAAAGGACACATTCAATATATAACAGGAGAAGCAATAGGCATGAGGCAAGCACTAGGGATAGAAGTTAAAGGATATGACCACAGAAGTATATCTAAAAGGATATTACAAAGGCTTAATGATGTATATGGTTTAGAGGATTTTATAGAAGATGAAGAAATTAGTATTTCTGAACTGCTTGATGAAATGGAAGATGTACTAATGGATATATTATAAAACCATATGGCCGAGGTCAGCAAAATGGTATTGGCCAATAAAAATCGGATTTTAAATTATAAATGAGGCGGAACAAATGAATGGAAAAATAGAGAATATAAAAAATTTACTTAAAGGTCTTAATGAAGAGGTAGAAAATGGTGCATGTTTTACAGATAAAGAAAAAATGGAATATGTGTATGATATAGCACAGGAATTGGCAAATGAGCTTGAACCTGATTATTGGTTTTGGTTAAAGCAAGATAAGGAAAATAGGAATATAGAATAAAAATTGTATTTTAATTGAATGAAGGTGATGATATGAAATCTAATATGTCAAGTGATGAAAAAATGCTGCTAGGAATAATATTGCCATTTGTCGCATTTTTCGGGATGATACTATTAAATATATTTGCAATGTGGTTTATAAGTAGATAAAAAACATATTTTAAAATGATGAGGTGACTAAATTATGAAGGTTGATGTATACGAAGGTAATAGAAGATGGATAAATGCAGATGGCGTACAAGTACAATGTGAGAAAATATACAGTTGGTTTTGCCCTAATTGTAATCATTATAATGCGCATGATTATAAATTTAAAGACGTGGATATCGAATGTGAAATTTGCAATGAAATGTTTATTGCCAACTACAAATAAAAGGTACATTTATTAAGCAGGGTAGCCTAGAGTTACCCTGATAAATTAGGAGGGTAATTATGAGGAAATTTAGAATATGGGATAAAAATAATAAAGAAATGATAACACCTGATGATATGGGGTTAAGTAAATACCAAATAGCCCTAACTATGAATGGAAACATAGTAGTATACCATAAGTTATTCAAGAATATTCCTCAAATTATGGATAATGTGGAAGTTAATTTTTACACAGGAGTTATGGACATAAATGGTAAGGAAATATGTGAAAATGATATATGTATCCATAGAAGAGGAGATGAAATACTAAGATATGTAAAAATAGTATACAGTCTAGGCAAATTTGTTGGATGTAACCTTGAGTACAACGACTCTAAAGCACATTTAGGACATCTGTTACAAGGTGAATGTACATTAGAAGTTGTAAACAACATTTACGAAGATGAAATTGAAGATAATGAAATTATAAAAAGAATAGATAAGATTGTTTTAGATGATGAGTTTAGATTAAAAGGTATTACGTTAGAAGAATTTAAGAAAAGAAGAAGGGAAGGGGTTTTATATGGTATTTAAAATAATATGTAGTAAATGTGGTAATGAGGATATTATAGACGAAGAATATAGATGTGAAAAAGAAACTAAGTTTGATTTTGATACTCTTGATACAGATATTTTTATCGAATGTAAAGAGTGTCACAAGGAAATTAGAGTTTAAAAAGGAGATTTAGATTGAATAAAAGTACACTTGATTTATTTATTGAAGTAAAAGAAAGTTGGATAAAACTTATTTTAATTATTGGAGAAAAGTTAAGATTAGATAAACTTATAAGATTTATAGATAAAAAAGTTAGTAAATAAAACAATAATTTTAGGATATGAAAAGTGTTAACAAATGTTAGTACCAAAAATAGATGATAAAATGTTGTTAACATGTGTATTTTACTAGTGTTAACAGAGGTTAATATAGCTTATTAATATACAAATTCTGTTAACAGAATTTTAGGGGATGATATAGCATTGATAAATTGGAATAGATGTATAAGGTGCGGATCAGTTGTAGAGAAAGATAAACAATATTGTAAGAAATGTGAAGGAATACTAAAGAGAAGAAAAAAATCTAAAAATATGAGAAATAAAAGCATAACTAATGATAAATAATTTCCTAGTAGTTATAATATAAGGGAGGAGGGGTTATTATGTTTAAAGGATATATACCAACAGATGGGAAAAAACCAACGGAAGAATATAAGAATAGAACTGAATTTTATCAATTATCAGATGTAGAAAGATTAAATAGCTATGGTGGAGTATTAAACGATGACATAATACAAATTGATATAGATGATTATGAGCAATCTGAAATACTTTTAAATATAATACAGGGTGAAAATATAAAATGTAATATATTAAAAACGTCTAGGGGGAAACATTTTTATTTTATAAACACAAACATAGAAAGAAGAAAGCAAGGGTATACAACAGCATTAGGAGTTAAGGTAGACGTTGGACTAGGTTCACAAAATGCCGTAATACCTCTTAAAGTTGATGGCGAAGTAAGAGAGTGGTTAAATGAGGTTGATGATTTAGACTATCTCCCTCCATTCTTAATACCATTAGATAAAAAATCAATAAGCTTTACTAAGATGGAAGAGGGAGACGGGAGAAATCAAACATTATTCAATTATATATTAAGACTTCAAGCTGCAGGTTTATCCAAGGAACAAATAAAAGAGTCTATAAGAATAATTAATAAATATGTATTAAAGCAACCATTAGCGGATAATGAAATAAACACTATATTACGAGACGAAGCATTTTTAAAAGAATCATTCTATATAAAAGGAAAGCTTCAATATGAGAAGTTAGCTAAGTATCTTATAAATAATGAAAACATAATAAAGATAAATAACAATTTACATATATACAAAGATGGTTATTATTCGGATGAAATAATAGACATAGAAAAGATATTATTAAAGTATATACAAAACTCTACAAAGACACCTAGAGGGGAAGTTATAAGATATTTGGAGTTATTAACTAATAATTCAAAGTCATCTAATACTAAATATATAGTAGTTAACAATGGAGTGTTAGATTTAGAAACTAAGGAAATAGTAGACTTTTCTCCAAAGTTTATTATTAAGAATAAGATACCTGTTAATTATAATCCAGCCGCATATGATCCATTAATGGATAAGACTTTAGATAAAATATGTTGTCACGACAAAAGGCTAAGATATGTAATAGAAGAAATGATAGGTTATTGCTTATTAAGACGTAATGAGTTAGGTAAATCATTCATACTTACTGGAAATGGAGCTAATGGTAAATCAACATTATTAGAGTTAATCCAGGAGTTAATAGGAGAAGATAATATATCATCAGTTGCATTAAAAGAATTATCAGATAGGTTTAAGACTTTCCAATTAGATGGAAAGTTAGCTAATATCGGTGATGATATATCTAATGAATATATACCAGATAACTCTACATTTAAAAAATTAGTTACAGGTGAAAAAGTCAATGTAGAGCGTAAAGGTAAGGACCCATTTGATTTTAAAAACTATTCTAAACTTATATTTAGTGCTAATGAGCTGCCACGTATAAATGACTTATCAGGTGGACTTAAGAGACGTTTGGTATTTATACCATTCAATGCAACGTTTAGTAAATATGACGATGACTATGATCCATTTATAAAAGATAAGCTAACTACACCAGGAGCTATGGAATATCTTTTAAAATTAGCTTTAGAGGGATTATATAGGATATTGGAAAATAATAGCATAACTTACTGTAAAGCATGTGATGACGTATGGTCAGAATACGAGGCCGTAAACAATCCAGTAGTGGCATTCGTTGATGAATATAAGGTAGAAAATGAACCTGTTAACGATGTATATAGAAAATATAGTGTTTGGTGTGCTGAGTCAGGCCTAAAGCCATTATCAAAAATAGTATTTGGAAAAGAAGTAAGAAAGCAAGGCTACGATAGTAGCAAGACAGTAAAAATAGAAGGTAAAGTAACTAAAATATATACGTTAATCTAAGGTATATGAATATATACAATTAAAAGGTAACTGAAAGTAACTAAAATTTTTAAATTTGGTTACCTATTGAATCACAGTAATAGCAATAGTTGTATTGGTTTAGGTAACTAAAAAACTGAAAATAAATTTATTAGAATATTAAAGTAAAAATATAACTTATATATTATATATAAAGAAATTATATATAATAGTTACCGTTTTTAGTTACCTTTTACATTATTAAAGTATTAAAATTAAGCCATTTATAAAGGTAACCGAAATATTTTAAAAGTAGTTACTTTTTAGTTACCGAAATCATTAAAATAGGGGTGAGTATATGACTGATTTCGAAAAAGTAGAAAAATTACTTGAAGAATATCGCAATATTAACATAGATATTAAAGGTATTGAGTTAGATATAAAGGAACAAGGACTAAAAGGTGCATCATATAGTGACATGCCAGGTGCGCCATTACCTAGTAATATTTCAGTAGTAGAGATGTCACAATTAAAAATAGAAAAGTTAAAGAGTGAAAAAATAGCTTTAGAAATAAAAAAGGAAAAGATAGATAATATGCTACATGCTTTAAATAATATTGAACTTAAAATAATTAAGTATAGATATATAGATAAGCTTATATTTAAAGAGATAGGATATAAAGTAAATATGAATTCAGACTACTTAGTTACAAAAAATAAAAGTATTATAGAAAAGTTAGTACCTTATGCGATAAGATTTAAATTAATATAAGGAATATATAATATAAATCTTAGAAACATGTTAGATTGACCTTAGATTTTATATGTTAATATATTATTATAGAGATAGTATAGATAAGTGATATTTAATTGTATCACTTATTTTTTATGTGTAAGTGTATAAGGAGGTGTGAGTGACGTGAGTAATCTACCAGATATATTAACTAGAGAACAAAATGATATGATAACATACATCATAAATGGCGAAAGTATAACGGATATAGCTAAGATTTTAAATGTAAATAGAAAGACAATATATAACTGGTTAAATAAGGATTATGTTAAGGTTGAGTTGGACAAACGTCGCCAAGAACTCACACGCCAGGGAAATGCTATCATATTAAAAGATTTAGCTACTTATATAAGAAACATTCAAGCATTGGCCAATGATCCAAGTGATAAGAGAACGGCATTAGCTGCTAACCAGTATTTAATAAATAGAATATATGGTAATCCAAAAGATCAAATAGATGTTGGACAAGATAATGATGATAATAAATCAGAAGATGTAAATATATTATCTATTAAGTTAAGTAAGTATAGAAAAAAATAGGTAGTGCCATAATTTTAAAATTGACACCACTTAATTTAATGTAGTATAATCAATATATAGAGAAGTGTCATAAATAGGTGACATAAATATTGATTAAAAATAAGGGGTGTTTAATATGATTTATGGATATGCACGTGTTAGTACTAAGAGTCAAGAGGATAATACAAGTTTAAATAGTCAAATTGAATTATTAAAGCAAAATGGATGTGGTGAAGTATACCATGAAGTATTTACAGGCGCTACTATGGATAGACCGAAGTTTAATGAGTTATTATCTGTATTAAAAGAAGGAGATACATTAGTAGTAACTAAATTAGATAGATTTACTAGAAGTACTCAGGAAGGTATTAAAGCTATTAAAGATCTAACTGATAAAGGAATAAAAGTAAATATATTAAACATGGGTATAGTGGATTTAAGTAATGCTATGGGTAACATGATGTTTACTATATTAACAGCATTTGCAGAATACGAAAGAAACTGCATAAATGAAAGAACTAAAGAAGGCAAGCAAATTAAGATGTCTAAAGATGAAGATGCAACAATGGGAAGACCAAAGAAATATAAAAGAGCTCAAAGAGAAATGGCACTGAAATTATTAAGCGAAGGTAAAAGCTATAATCAAGTTGCAGACATGACTGGGATAAGTAGACGTACTCTAATAAGATATAAGAAAGAACAAGAACAACAAGACTAGTATTCATACTAGTCTTTTTTATGTGTCTAATACACTTTACTACTTAATTATCCAGTAAGACGAGTGTCGATGTAGTAGGGGTACCTTCTATTTTAGAAGGTGTCGATAATCGCGAAAATGAGTAACACAATTTTTTATAAAATTTTTAATAACCAGGATTTGAAAGTATAAAAATATCAATGATAAAAATAAAAAATTTTGCCATGGTCCTCCTCTCATAAATCATTGATATTTTTATATCTTCAAGTCTTAATTTAAAGGGGTGAAGATATATTGAAACAAACGGAACATGATAATCTTGAATTATTATTTAAATACTTAGTATCTCAGTTTATAAAAGAGGGCGCGGATGAAGAAGAAGCCGAAAAAGAAGCAGAAATTGTGATATTAGAAAACTCAAATAATTTATTCGGAGAGCATGGCCTAGCTTATCAATTAGGAGCTATAAATTTCGAGTATTTCTGTATGTATTTCCTCCAGGATACATTTGTACCTAAAGAAAATAATGCGGCTCGTGAATTATCAGTGTCACATCGTAAATTATGGAATACCCTTAGTAAAATGTTTATTGAAGATGAGTTTGATAAGTTGACACTGGTTGCTCCTCGTGGATGGGCTAAGACTACTGTTTGTGACTTTGCTTTGACAATGTGGTTACATTGTTATAAAAAATCAGTTTATACTCTAGTATGTGGACGTACTGAGTCAGATGCAACTGAATTTATTGCGCAGATGAGACAAAACTTCGAAGAAAATGAGTTTATTATATCCGCATTTGGTAATTTACTAGATATTAAAAATTTTACTGTTAATAAACTTGAGTTAGAATTAACTAATAGAACTAAAATACAGGCGATATCATCCACTTCATCAATGAGAGGTAAAAAATACAATGGATCAAGACCATCGTGTATAATAGCGGATGACTATCAAGGTAAAGCTGACATAATAACTGAGGAAGCTAGGGATAAAAAGTTTAGAACATGGGAAGAAGATTCAAAGTTCGCAGGAGATAAAGCTGTATTTAGAAATGGTAAAAAGATAAGACAGTCAACAAAGTTCATTGTATTAGGAACTATACTTCATAGTGATTGTTTTATGAGTAGATTACTTAAAAAAAATGAATATGAAAAAATTCTATATAGAGTATGTGACTTCAATGTTGATGAATATTTTAATAGTGGATTGTGGTTAGAATTTAAAAAAATATATTTTAATCATAAGTTAAAGGATCCGTCTGCTATTGCTAAAGAATTTTATTATCAACATGAAGAGGATATGCAATATGAAACTATATGGCCAGATAAATTTGATTGCTTAGAAACTGCTATAGACTATTTTGAAAACCCAGTAGCATTTAAGCAAGAATTACAAAATGATGCTGAAAATATAGGTGAGAAGTGGTTTAAATCAATTCGAACTGTATCAAGGAGTGAAATTGAAGAACATAATTTCATAAAGACAATGTTATTAATAGACCCTGCGTCTACAAGTAAGACTACATCGGACTATAGTGCATTTCTAGTTGGAAGTTTAGCTGACAATGGATTTAAATATGCTAGATGGGCTGAATTAGCTAAAATAAATGCTCGTACAGAATTTGATAAATATATAAATCATATGATTCATTTAATCAAAGAATATCCAGATATAACTCATATATATATTGAAAAAAATACATTCAATGGTGCTGATGCTAATCAACTTGAAAATAAAATTAAAGCTGATCAAGCACTAAGATATAGAAATTTAACAATTATAAATGAGCAACAAAAGAAAAATAAGGATGATAAGATATCAACTATAATTCCTGAAATCAATAAAGGTCAGATTATATTTGCAGATGAAGATGATGGATTTGTTAGTCAAATATTAGATTTTGCAGGTCAGCAATATAGTATTCATGACGATGCTCCAGATATAACATCCGAATTTGCAAACAGAATAGATAATATAAAAGTTCCAGTTAAAGTAAGTACACTTTCAAGAAGTGTACTTTTTTAATGCAAAAAGTGAGGTGATTATATGGAGAATATTAAAAGAGCTCACAACTTATTTAAAAAAGAAAAGTCCGAATATGATAAAGCATATGAGTATTATCGTGGTAATACAGATGCAATCTCAAATTATAAAATGGTTACAGAAAGAAGTAATATAAAAATAAATGTGAACTTCCTAAAAAAATTTATAAAAGAAGAAGTATCTTATTCGGTAGGAAATGATATTACATATATAAGTAAATCAGGTGATGTGAACGTTACTAATGATATAGATTATTACCTGGATCATTGGGATGAAGATCATGATAGTAAATTAATGAAGGCTATGATTTTATATGGTATAGCTTACGAACTATATTATATAGATGGTGAAGAAAATAATCTCAATGCTAGAGTTTTAACACCTAGAAATTCATACGTTGTTTATGATAATGAAGGTTATATCACACATTTTGTATATGTATATTCTGAATATAAAGATAACAAGCAGGAAAGTTTCTTCAAAGTGTATGATAAAAATAACATTAACTTATATAATCAAAACTTTGAACTCATTTCATCAACACCTCATACTTTTGGAATGGTACCGGTTGGAATTGCAAAGTTATCAGATGAATTAATATACGACACATTATTTAAAGATATAAAAGGACTTCAAGACGCTCTTGAAACTAACCTATCAGACATTTCTAATGAAATATCTGACTTTAGAAATGCTTATTTAACATTTACAGGATGTGAATTGGAAGAAGAAAAAGCTAAAGAAATGAAAAAGAACGGAATTATCCAAATTCCAATAGCTGAGGGTAAGGTTGCATGGTTGATAAAAAATATAAACGATACTTTTATACAGAATACACTGTCTACGATAGAAGATAAAATGTATCAAATTACATCTCATATAAATCATAATGAAAGGATGCAGAGTAATGTATCTGGTATTGCACTACGAAGTAAGTTAGTATCACTTGAGGAAAAGTGTAAATTAAATCAAAAAGCACTTTCTAATTGTATAAAAACCAGGCTTAAGATTTTATTTAAATACCTAAAGGCTATCAATGATGAAAATTATGATTATAGAGATATTAAAATTAAGTTTACACCGAATATACCACAAGATGACCTTGCAACAGCTCAGATGATTTCACAATTAGGCGATAGATTGTCAACTGAAACTGCATTATCATTACTATCATTTGTTGAAAATCCATCACTAGAAGCAACTAAAGCAAATTCAGAATTAATAAGTGCTATAGAAAATGATGGAGATATGGGTAATGAGTAAATTCCATGATGATTTTGAAAAACTATCTCTAGAATCCAATGAGAGAGATTATAGTTACAATATTGATGAATTGCATGATAATGAAGAAGAAACGCTTAAAATGCTTTTAAATGAGATTTCAAGCATTTTATTAATTTATAATATAAAAGATGCTCATCTAAAGCTTAATAAGGGTGAAAAATTATTATTATCTAAAAAAATCAATAAAATTTTGTCTAAATCATTTGAGACTCAAGTTTTTATAGAACAAAAATTATTAAAAGAAATATTAAACTCAAATGTAATCAGTAATTATTATAGACAAGTATATATCTTGTCTTTAGGAGATAAAAGTGTTCAGGTAAAGAAATTAAGTGAGAGTATAATATCTGAAATAATTAATGAATCTGTTGAAGGTAAGATGTGGAAAGATAGAATACTGAATAATAAAAAATCTATGAAAACTATATTGAAAAAAGATATTCGTAAATTTTTAAATGGTGATATTTCAGTGAATCATATTGAACAAATTATAAAATCTAGGTTTCGCACTAATAGCTACGTTAGTAAGAGATTGATAGAAACTGAAATTGCTAGATGTCAAAGTAGAATTAATGAGCATTTTGCTAAGGAATACGGAATTGAAAATCAGGTATTTAGAGCAACACTAGACAATAGAACAACAGAAACATGTAGGTCATATGACGGAATGAGGTTTAAAACTAATGATGTCAACAAGCCAATTCCACCACTACATATATTATGTAGATCATGTCTAGTGAACATTCCTAATGGAAATTGGAAGTTAAATGCGTATAGGTGGGATTTTGATACTTGGTATGAAAATAATATAGGAGGTAAGTTATGACAAAAAGTGAATTGTTAAATCTTATAGATAATCTGGGCGATGATGCTGACATAGATGAAGTTGTGTCACCCAGATTTCTTAATATGGAAGTGATAAAAGAATATGTAAGTTCAAATAAGGATGCGAAGTCATGGTTTGATTCAGAAAAAGATATTCATGCAACTAAATATAACGAAACATGGAAGAAAAATCACCTAGATAAATTAATAGAGGATGAAATGAAGAAAAGAAATCCAAATAAGACCCCAGAGCAGTTGGAAATAGAAAAACTAAAACTAGAAATAGAGACAGATAGAGCAGCTAGGAAAAAAGCAGAGTTGGTGTCAAAGTATAAGGATGTATTATCCGAAAAGAAAATAGATTTAAAACTTATAGATTTATTTATGTCTGATGATGAAGATGTAATAAATTCTAGGATAAATTTATTTGAAAGCGGAATGGGTACATATATAGATTCTAAAGTAAATGAAAGGTTAGGTGCAAGTAAAGACCCTCAACCAAAAGGTAATTTAGCAGATGAGCCTACATTAGGAGAGAGATTAGCATCGAAATCTTTAGAATCAAAAAAATATAATTATTTTGGAGGGAATGAATAATGTCAAAGATAAGAGTTACAAATTACTCAAACACGAAAGAAATACTAAAGTATGACCATTATGTAGCTGAAGCTATATTATTGACTCAAGATAATGCAACTACTGTAGGTCAAAAGAAAATAGTTAAAGCTGGAACTATTTTACCTGCTAATGATACAACTGCTAAAGGTGTAGTTTTATATGATGTAGATGTTACAAATGGTGATGAAACTGGAGCTTTGGTTGTACATGGATTTATAGATAAATCGAAAATACCAACTCAGCCAGAAGAAGCTGCAATTACAGCTTTACCAATGATAAAGTTTATATAATTTAGGGAGGGATTTTGATATGCCAACAATATATGATGTAGTAAAAGCGAAAGAAATAAGTACATATTATAATACAATGCAAAAGGATAGAGCTCCATATATAGGAGAAACTTTATTTCCTATTAATAAGAAATTAGGACTTGATTTAAAATGGATAAAAGGATCAAAAGGTATTCCTGTAGCTTTAAAAGCTAGTGCATTTGATACTAAGGCTGAAATAAGGGATAGAATAGGTTTTTCAGATGTACAAACTGAAATGCCATTTTTCAAAGAATCTATGTTAGTTAAAGAATCAGACAGACAGGAGTTAAATAAATTACAAGGTAATCCTCAAAATCAACCATATATAGATTTAATAACTAAAAATATATATGATGACGTTACAACTTTAATTGAAGGTGCTGATGTGCAACTTGAAAGAATGAGGATGCAATTGTTAAGTGAGGGAAAAATATCTATAATGGTTAAAGGCGTAGATGGGATAGCTAAACCTATGGATTATGACTATAATTTAGCTTCTGAGCAGAAAGTATCTACTGATTGGTCATTAAGCAATGCAGATATAATTGGGGATATAGAAAAATGGTTAAATGAAGCTGAAAATAGAACAGGTGAAAGACCTACTAGAGCAATATGTAACTCTACCACTTTTGGATATATGGTTAAAAATGCAGGTATAATAAATGCAATAAAAGGTGCAAATGCAGGTATTGCGATAACTAAGAAAAAAGTTAAAGAATTCGTAGAAAGTGAATTGGAAATACAAATAGCTATAAACTCTAAGAAATATAAGTCAGAAGCGGGTGTTGTAAGTGATTACTTTAAAAATGATATATTTACATTACTACCTTCGGGTGAATTAGGAAACACTTGGTTAGGTACAACTCCAGAAGAATCTGATTTAATGAGTGGAGCTACTGATGCAGAGGTTCAACTAGTTAAAGAAGGTATAGCTATAACTACTACTAAAAAGACTGACCCAGTAAATGTAGATACTAAAGTATCAATGATAGCATTACCTTCATTTGAAAATGCTGATAATATAGTTATAGCTACTGTTAAACCCAGCTAAGGCCCTTATTGAAGAGGGCGATTCTAACGAATTAAGCCAAATGACTGTAGAAGATTTAAAAAAGTTAGCTAAAGAAAGAAATATAGAAGGTTATTCTTCTATGAAAAAATCTGAATTGATAAAAAGACTAGGTTAATACCTGGTCTTTTTTATTTAAGGTGATTATTATGTTTGAAAATATAAAATTAGTGCTTAATCTTACTGATGATAGTCATGATGAATTGATAATGTATTATATAAATAAATTTACGAATATAGTCTTGGAATATTGTAATAGAGATGATTTAAATAATTCACTTGAATCATTTATAGAAGATAAAGTTATTGAAGTCATCAATCATCAGAAATCTTCAACTAATTTAAATGGCATCAAATCAATTTCACGTGGAGATACGAAAATTGAATATGGAACTAATAGTAATAATTATATAAATACATCAAACTTATCTAATGATGATAAAAAAATCATAAGTAGATTTGCGAGGGTTAAATTATGCTAAATGAAGCTGATATACTAGAAAACACATATTTTGATAAATGTGATATTATAAGAAATACAAAAATAATTAATGAATCAACTGGAATCACCGAATTTTTAGATGTGATTATTTATGAAGATATTAAATGCGCAGTATCTATGAAGGAAAGCTTAAAAGAAAATTTAAATGGTGATGTTCCTTCTATTGCAGTTCTTAATAAAATATTCTTACATCCAAAATATGATATACAACTGGGAGATACTATAGTGGTAACTTTTCACAATGGAAAAAAAGATAGCTATTTAGCAGCATCTAAACCGTTTTATTACCATAGTCATAGTGAAACACCTATTACATCAAAGGAACGATCATAATGAATTTTACTATAGATGGTTTGGATCAACTTATAGATCAATTCGAACGAGCTGAGAAGAATGTTCCTCATGAGATAAGCAAACTCACAGCTATCTTAGGTTCAGATTTATTAAGTAGGGTCAAGGATAAAACACCAGTTGATACAGGTGCTCTTAAGAATGATTGGAAAATGAAACCGTTAGATCCGTTCTCAATAGTTGTGTATAATACTATAAAATATGCCAATTTGATAGAATACGGCCATAGAACTAGAAATGGGTATGGGTATGTAGATGGAGTATACATGTTGAAAAAATCAGTTGATGAATTAATGACGGATAGAGAATTATATGATTATTTTAATTATATTATAGAAAGCTTTTGGAAGTAGGTGAATAAATGCTTACTTACACTGAAATAATCGAAGAATTTACTAGAACCTTGAGGCGTGAGTTTGGATATGATATTTTTACTTCTAGTATAAATCAAGGGTTTGATAGTAAGTGTTTTTATGTAAGTTTAATAGATCCAAAGATTGAAAGAATATCTAGAACACTAGTAAGTCACAATTTAACTATATCAATAAAATATTTCAATAATGGAGAAAAAATGAACTTATATGATGTTGGGAATAGACTTCAAGACTTATTCAACCAAACTATAAAAATTAAAGATAGAGTGATCACATTATCTAATAACGAACTTACTTTTTTACGAGATGAAGTAGGTGAATTATTAGATTTTTTATTGCCTATAAGTTATACGGATAAATTGAAAAAAACAAAAGAACAAGTTGAATATGAGGATTCATTGGAATTTATGAAAGAAATAAAAATAAATAGTGAGGTGATACAGTGAGTATAGGATTACCACAAATTAAAATATACTTCAAAGAAGCTATAAGAAGAACTACTTTAAAAGCTGGACGTGGAATAGTTGCAATAATTCTTGACGACACAAGTGCAAATGGAATTCATAATATATATGACTTAAATGATATACCTAGTGATTTAACAGAAAAAAATAAAAAGTATTTAATGTGGGTGCTAGAAGGTTTTGGTGCTAAACCTTCTAAAGTTATAGCCTACATAAAAGGACCTGAAGATGATGTAGATGATGCTCTAGCTTATTTCGAAGGAACTGTATTTAATGTAATGACAGCTCCATACTTAGATAATGAAGGTTTAGTAAAACTTGAATCTCATATAAATAAATTATGTGCTCTAGGTATAGAAGTATGGGGTGTGTTAGGAACTAAAACTTTAAAACCAACAACTGAAAATATAATATATGTTACTTTTGAAAATGCTTCGATTGAATTAGAAACACTAACTCCTTCTGAATTAGCTGTAATAGTAACTGGTATGTTGGCAGGGTGTCCTAATCCATTATCCTTGACTTTCGCTACAGTTCCATTTATAACTGATATACCTAAATTAGATAGGGATACTTTAAATACTAGAATTGGTAAAGGTGAAATAGTTTTATTAAAAGAAGCTGGAGATATAAGAATAGCTAGAGGTGTAACTTCTTTTACGGAGGAAACTGAAACTAAAGGTTATGCTTATAAAAAAATAAAAACTGTAGATACAATGAAGTTGATAAAAAATGATATAAGACTTAACTTAGTGAAAAATTATATAGGTAAAGTCCCAAACTCTTATGATAATAAAATACTTTTATGTGGACTTATATCAGAGTATTTACTTGAGTTATCTGAAATTCAATTAATAGAAAAATCTTTTAGCGTATCGATAGATTTTGATGCTCAAAAGAAATTCTTAAAAGAAACTTTAGGTGACAAGGTAAATGCAATGACTGAAAAGGAAATTTTAGAAGCTAATACAAAAGATAAAGTATTTTTAGCTATAACATTAAAATTACTAGATTCAATAGAAGATGTAGATATAGTTGTGAATATATAAACATTTAATTAGACACTTTTTAAAGTGTCTTTTTTTATTATTCGAAAGAAGGTGTTTAAATGAAAAACTTTGACTTTAGAAATGTAATAAATGGTTCTCATGGGATGTTATGGCTTGATGGAGATGAAATGGCAGAAGTAATAGCTTTTCAAGCCAAAGACACATATGACAAAGAAGAAATTAGAAAAGCAAGAAGTATGATTACAGGTTATAAGATAACCGGTATAAAACGTAAAGGCTCTATAAAAATGCATCACGTTGATTCAACACTCATACGCAAGATTGCTAAAGTAGTTGAAAGTGGTAAGACTCCTGTTTTTACAATAGTATCTAAACTTGATGATCCTGATGCTTTAGGAAATGAACATGTTCAATTGGGAGGAGTAGTCTTTGATGAATTGACTATAGCTGATTGGGAAAATGGAGTAAATGGTACAATTGAAGCACCTTTCACATATGAAACGTATACACCATTGAACTTAATATAGTGGACTAGAATTTTTTCTAGTCTTTATTTTATATAAAATTTAGGAGGTAGTCAAATGACTAATAAAAATGAAGTTATACAAACAGTTGAATTAAATGCAGTTGAATTATTATTATCAATGGATATAAATGAGATAGAAGTACCTAAATCAATATACAAAATGTATTGTAAAAAATTAAAAAAAGAAATTGCATTTGAAATTGAAGCTGTTCCACCTCAAAAAATGTTAGAGATTCAACAAAAAACAATGAAATTTGATAATAAAGGTGGTTTAGAAATTAATAATGTATTTTTATCTAAAGCTAGAACAATTACAGAAGGTTGTAAAATGTTCAAAGATATGAACTTAGTTAAACATTTCGGTTGTGCAACTCCTCATCAATTAATAGAAAAAATACTTGTAACTGGTGAAATAACTGAATTATCTAATGCAATTACTAGTTTATCCGAAGTAGAAAAAATAAGTGATGATGAAATAAAAAACTAATAGATACAGATACAGAAGTTAAACTTATGTATCTGTTATTTAGAGAAAAAAACATGATGCCTATGGATTATTTCAAGCGTACATTAGGTGAGAAGTTAATAATACGTAACTTTATGGAGTATGAACTCAAAGAAAATCAGGAAGCGTATGAAGAAATAAATAGCAACTTCTGAGAAAGGAGGTTGATTTATGCAAGATAAGCAGTTACAAGCAATACTAAAACTTAAAGATGAAATGAGTAAGACTCTTAAAACAGTTAATAGTAATTTAAAAGATTTTAGGAGAGAAGCTGAAAATGTAAAAAAAGCTAATAATAATTTATCTGAAAGTATGAAAAGTACAAGTAAAGCTACACTTAAGATCGGTGCAACTATAAGTGCTATAACTGGCGGTGTATTAATTGGAGCAGCCAATGCTGCTATCAATTTTGAAAGTGCATTTGCCGGTGTCATCAAAACTGTAGATGCAACTGATACTCAACTTGAAGTACTTAGACAAGGTATTTTAGATATGTCATCAAAGATGCCCCAGGCAGCAACAGATATAGCGGCTGTTGCTGAAGTGGCTGGTCAACTAGGAATTCAAACTGATAATATTCTAGGATTCACGGAAGCTATGATTATGCTTGGAGATTCAACAAATATGTCTAGTGAAACGGCAGCTATGGAATTAGCTAGATTCGCTAATATAACTAAAATGAGTCAAAATGATTTCGATAAGTTAGGTTCAACTATAGTTGATCTAGGTAATAACCTAGCAACAACTGAAAGTGATATCTCTTCAATGGCATTAAGATTAGCTGGAGCAGGTACGCAAGTTGGGTTAACAGAAGCTCAAATATTATCATTTGCAGGTGCATTAAGTTCTGTAGGTATTGAAGCTGAGATGGGTGGTAGTGCATTTTCTAAGGTAATGGTTGAAATTCAAAGTGCCGTTGAAGGCGGTGGAGAAGCGTTAAGTGACTTCGCCAACGTTGCTGGTATGAGTTCAAAAGAATTTTCTAATGCTTTCAAAACTAATGCAGCTGGTGCATTAATAGCATTTTTAAAAGGTATTCAAGATACTGAAAGGCATGGTAAATCGGCCATTGGTGTATTAAATGACTTAGGTGTCGAAGAAGTTAGATTGAGAGATACTCTATTAAGAGCATCTAGTGCTCATGATCTATTTAATAATGCAATAGACATAGGTACAAATGCTTGGAAAGAAAATAATGCACTTATGAAAGAAGCGAGCCAAAGATATGGTACTACAGAAAGTCAACTGGCCATGATGAGAAATCAAATAACGAATGCTGGTATAGATATTGGTACTGCTCTTTTACCAGTCATACGAGATGGGATAGAGTTAATTGCTGGACTAGCTAGAAAATTTAATGAGTTAGATCCTAATGTTAAAAAGGCTATATCTTATACTTTATTACTAGTTGCGGGTATTGGTATAGCACTCACAGTAGTAGGTGCGTTAGGGTTAGCTATAAGTGGATGTAGTATCGTTTTAGGTGCATTTGGCGCAATAGTAGGCTTCATATGTAGTCCACTTGGACTTATAGTCTTAGGTGTAACTGCAGTTCATGGAGCAGTATTCTTACTTAAGCAGGCATGGGATAATAACTGGAATGGTATTAAAGATAAAACTTTAGAAATATGTGATAAAGTTAAAAATGCATGGAATGGTTTAAAAGAATGGTTTTTCAATAATCCAATCGTTGCGACTGTAACTGAAACATGGAATAAGGTTACAGGTAAAAATAAAAGTAAAGATCCTAGAAATGCATTTGGTAGTGGTAGGATTGCTAGAAATGACGAGCTTAGAAGACTTCATGAGGGTGAGAAAGTCCTATCAAGAGGAGAGGCTGATAGATACGAGAAGGGTCTCGGTCAATCAAGTAGTGTAGTTGTTCATGTAAACGGATTGACAGTGAGAGAAGAAGCTGACATAGATAGAATAGCAAATGCTTTTGTTAGAAAATTAAACCAAGGAAGAATAGTAGTTGGAGGTGGAGTAGGATAATGGAAATATGGTTGAGAAATGATAGGCTTAAATTTCAATTACCTGTGAATCCTCCAAATTTCGCATTGGAGGGAAATGCTAAAATAAATGGTGAAGGAATAGTGAGATATGGAGATATATCAATTTACGGTGGTAGAGGTCTAAGAAAGATAGAAATATCAAGTATTTTCCCAAATCATGAGTATACCTTCGTAGAATATAAAAATTTTCCTAAACCCTATGAATGCGTAGATAATATAAATTCTTGGTTTAGGCGTGGATCTCCGATACTCTTTACTATAACTGGTACTAATATAAATATGAATATGACAATCACTGACTTTACATATGGTGAGCAAGATGGTACTGGAGACGTTTATTATTCTATAAACTTAATCGAATATGTTGATACACAAGTTAATCAATCTAGTTCTAATAATAATTCCAACAAAAGACCTAATGAAAATACTGGTTCTAGTAGTAATAAACAAAAAGTTCATAAAGTTGTTAAAGGCGATAATCTTTGGGATATAGCTCATAAATACTATGGTAAAGGTAGTGATTATCCTAAGATTAAAAATGCCAACAAAGAAAAATATCCATCTTTAAAGAAGAATAACATAATCTATGTTAACTGGGAGTTGATAATCCCATGATATCTGAAGAAGTAAAAATATTAATTACAAATAGAACTAATGATACTACTGACATAACTAATTTAGTTACTAAAATCGTATGGAGTGGTGACTATAAACAAGCAGCAAGGACTTTAGAGTTTGATATCTTAGGAACTAACTTAGACACAAACTTAAGAGAGATAAGAATATGCGAGGGATTTAGCGTTCAGTTTTTTGAAAAAGGCAAAGAGTTATTCCGTGGCTGGGTATATGGTCAAACTAGAAATTCAAGTTCTAATACTATAACATATACTGCTTTCGATTGGGGAACTAAGTTAATAGATATAAAAGATGCTTTTAACTTTAAAAATCAAACTCCAGAATTGATTGCAAAAACTATATTCAATAAATATAATTTAGAAATCGGAAATATTGCTGCTACTGGAGTAAATTATTCTAAAATATTTATCGATGTAAGTTTATACGATATTATAATGAGTGCATATACTCATGCTAATGCTAGTAATAATAAAAATTATATGCTTATAACTAGAGGTAGTAAGTTTTATGTAGAGGAGAAAGGTAAGATTACTTTGAAATTATCTTTTGAAGAATCTAAGAACATAACTTCAAATAGTTATAGCAGCAGTATTACGAATATGGTAAATAAAGTCATTGTAGTAGACGAAAATGGAAACAGACAATCTATAGTTGAAAATAAGAATGATCAAAGTTTATATGGACTATTTCAAAGAGTTGTTCAAGTTCAGGAAGGTAGAAATACTCAATTAGAAGCTAAAAAACTTTTAAGCGGAATAGAACAAACTGCAAGTTTAAGTGGCTTTGGAGATAGTACCTGTATAACTGGTACTGCGGTGACAGTAAAAGATGGATATACTGGTATGACTGGTTTATTTTATATAGATGGTGATAGACATACTTGGGAAGACTTTAAACATACAGTTGACTTAAACTTATCATTTAAAAACATTATGAACGAAGTTAACGCTGGTCAAGATGAACAATCATCAACTGATAAAGGTAGTTCTTATGCAACGAGTGGCACTGCAATATTAAATGGTAAAGAGGTAAAAGCACTATTTACAGCATATTATCCCGCTAACAATAGTCTTCAAGGTGGTTTTTATGATGCACAAGGAAATAGACTTGACCCAAGTAAAAGAACTTGCGCTGCTCCTAAGAGTGTTCCATTTGGTACAAAAATACAAATACAAGGTACTGGTACATCAAAAGACGGTCAAACTTATACTGTAACTGATAGAGGTGGTGCTATAAAAGTACGTGATGGAGTATATCAATTCGATTTACTTATGTCGAGTAAAAATGAAGCTTATAGTTGGGGGAGAAAAAATGGTAGAGCAATTATAGGAGATGGTACCGGCTATAAAAATAATGATTATAGCAGTTCTAGTAGTGGCTCGATGACTACCAAACAACGCGATGTAGTAACATTAGCTGAAAGTAAAGTTGGTAAAAAATATGTATGGGGAGCAACCGGTCCTAATTCGTTTGATTGTTCAGGTTTAACATCCTGGTGTTACAAACAACTAGGTATTACAATCCCTAGAACTTCAAGTCAGCAATCAACTTATGGTAAATCAGTTTCTAAATCTAATTTACAACCAGGAGATTTACTATTCTTTAGTACTAACGGTACGGGGAGAGTAAGTCATGTTGGTATGTATATTGGTGGCGGTAAAATGGTTCATGCTGCTAACCCTTCTAAAGGTGTTAGATATGATGATATAAATTCTAGCTATTATAGTAAAACATACACAAACGCAAGGAGGGTATTATAAATGGAGAGAAATGCATTTAATGATTTTTTAGGGATAATAAGAGAAGAAGCTGAAAAAGTATATTTTTCTCCAATTTTAACAGGGATAGTTAAATCCGAATTACCTAATATTGAAATTGAGACAAATGGAATAGTAATAGATCAAGATAATTTAGAAATAGACAAATGGTTATTAGATAGGCATAATAGTTTAATTACTAAAAGCTCACAAGAACATACACATGAAAGTGAAAGCTATAAAGATAAATTAAATATTGGTGATAAGGTGGTTTTGTTAAGACAAGGCGACCTTTTTTTAATTTTAAGTAAGGTGGTGAAATTACACAATGAATAGTTTGTATCCATTCATTTCACCCGTTGTGAATGACGTAGAGTCAAATAATGAATCATTACCTATTTTTTATGAGGTAGGATGGGATTTTGAAAGAGAAATGCCTTTAATCGAAAATGGTGATTTCAAGATAGTTAAAGAAAATGAAGCCTTAAAAGTATGGATATGGCACTGTTTGAAAGTTAATAGATTTGAACATTCAATATATTCTTGGGATTTTGGAAATGAAATTAAATCATTATTTGGAAAAGGCTATACAATAGAACTTACTAAATGTGAGCTTGAGAGATATATAAAAGAAGCATTGGGACTTATAAGAGATAATGAACCTTCCGTTTTAAATCCTTACATATTGAGTTGTAATGTGCTTGAGACATCATTCGATAGAGATAAGTTAAGTGCAAAAATTGAAGTTGAAACAATATATGAAGGGGGTGTTACTTTAAATGTCTAATAGCTATGAATCTATAATAAAAAGAACATTAAATAGAATAGATAGTCCTTTAACTAAGATAGAAGGTTCATTTACTTATAATACAATAGCTGGTTGTAGTGAAGAAATTGCAAAAGCTTATTTAAACATGGATGATATTTTAAAACTAGGATTCATACAGGATAGTTTCTATGATTTCCTTGATACTAGAGTAAACGAATTTGGTGTTTATAGAAAACAAGGTACAAAAGCTATTGGTGAGTTAATTGTTACTGGTGAAGATGGAACTGTCATATCAAACGGTACAATATTAATTTGTAACGGATTAGATTATGTTGTTTTAAATGATATAATCCTTCCAACTGATGAAAAACTATTCATAGAATCTTTAGAAGTTGGTTATAAGTATAAGCAAAATAAAGGTAGTAGATTTTATCCTTTGGAAGAAATAGATGGCTTAGAATCACTTGTAGCTGATAAGGACTTAACTGGTGGTACTGATATAGAAACGGATGAAGAATTAGTGGAAAGATTTCAAAAAACTGTATCCAATCCTTCAACAAGTGGAAATGTTCATCATTATGAACAATGGGCTTTAGAATGTGAAGGTATCGGAAAAGCGAAAGTTTACCCTCTTTGGGATGGTAACGGTACAGTGAAAGTAATGGTAACTGGAAATAATAACAAACCTGTAGATGAAGAATTAGTTACTAAATGTAAAGAACATATAGAAACTGAAATGCCTATCGGTTGCCGTTTAACAGTTACTACTCCAACTTTATTAAATGTAACAATTATAACTAAAGTAGAGTTAAATGAAGGATTTACATTAGAAGAAATTCAGGAAGAATTTAAACTTGGACTAGATGATTATTTAAAAACTGTTGATGTTGAATTAGTTTATTCAAAAATATATGGTATTTTAGCTAAGATACAAGGTGTAAATGATTTAACGGAACTTAAATTGAATGATAATACTATAAATATAACAATATCAGAAGATAAAATAATAAATATATCAGATATACAAATAAGTGAGGTGGTTTAATTGTCTTTAATGGATAAACTACCTTATTTTTATGATAATTTATACATTAAACCTATACAAGATTCATTAGATACTGAAGTAAAATCTATGAATAAGGCTGTATCTGATACGTTAGATCAATTTTTCGTTGAAAAAGCTACTTATGGACTTGATTTATGGGAAAATATGCTCGGTATAAAGAAAAATACTTTGGATATCCATACTCGAAGAGAAAATATAAAAGCTAAAATGAGAACCAGGGGAACTTCGACCATATCAGTTATAAAAAATATTTGTGAAGCTTATTCGAATGGTGAAGTAGAAATTGAAATAGATCATGCTAATTATTTCTTTTGGATTATATTTGTAGGATCCATTGGTGTTCCTGCGGCATTTGAGGAACTTGATAAGACGATAAATGATATTAAACCAGCACATTTGGCTCATGATTATAAATTTACATATAACAATCATAATGATTTAGCTAAGTTTACTCACGAAGAGCTATCTAAATTTACTCATGAAGAATTAAGAACTTCTCAAGAAATAAGGGGTGATAATAATGGCTAAAAAGAAATATATAAAAGATGAAAATGGAAAAGTTAGGGCATTGTCTACTAGTGAACTAGGTCTTGAAAAGCCACTCGGTAATGAAAACTATGACGTAAATGTATTTAACAGGAATATGGATAAAGTTGATAGTGCTATCAAAAAAGTAAAAAGTGATTTAAGTAACATAGATCTTACAGCTGAAAGAGTTGAATATAGCAAAAATGAATGTACTAATGTTGATGAAGCATTAGATAAACTATTTCAAGCAGATTCAGAGCACAAAACAAGTATTTTATCTTTAGAGGAAGATGCTGGAGATTTAACAACTTTACAAACAACTAATAAAACTAATTTAGTAAATGCAATAAATGAGGTTTTTCAAAATGCCAATAACGGTAAAGATATAATCGCTAACGCTATTGGCTCTCCTTTAGTAAATAGCGATACTTTTAGTACTATGGGTACTAAGATAGATACACTTACACAAACTTTTCAAAATACATTAAAAGAAAAAGGTGTAGAGGTGATGCCTAGTGATAAGACGTCAAGTTTGATATCTAAAGTTGATTCATTACCAAGTGTTATCAATAATAAAAGGATGAAGTTATTCGCTACTGATATACGTAAACATGGAATACATGAGTTGAACTCAAATCTAGGCATAACTAGGACAAATGTTCTTTCTCATGACTTTGATGGAATTGAAGCTATTAATGACAAGGGGGTTCTTAGATTATACGCTTGCGACTATGCTAAAGCTGGAACTAAAGTGCATGAAATATCTCCAAGTACATTAACTATAATTAAGTCAGTCGATATAGGTAATACTTTATATGGAGTAGGTGGGGATTTTGACGGGACTAATGCAAGGCTTTTTTTATCATCTAATGATAAGAAAGTCCATGAATTAGATATTGATACTCTAGCTATAAAACAAACGAGTAATGTTAATTACACTTATAATCTAGGCGTGGGAGGTTTCTATGATGGCAATAAGTTAAGATTATTTACTAATGGAAGATACGAACTTAATGAATTAGATCCTAATACTCTTGCAATTATAAAAACTAAAACATATACAAGTTCGGAAAGTGGTTATATGTATGGTTTAGGTGGGGCATATGATGGAAAAGTTGGAAGATTATTTGCAGCTAATTCAGAATACTTTTTCGAACTTGATACTACCAACTTTAATATTATAAGATCAGTAAAAGTTCCAGATATTTATAATATGATGATATCTGGAATTGGTGGTTCTTTTGAAAATTATATAACACTTCAATATGAAGGTAAAATATACAAATAAGGAGAAAATTATGATATATACAAATCAAGATTTGATAGATTTACTTCCGCTTAGGGATAAAGAATTTTTAGAATGTGGGATAGATGAAAATGCAACTCAGATTTTTGCAAATGGCTTAGTTCATTCATTTTTAACAGTAATAGATAGAGATTTATTTAATTCTGTTGATAAAGGACAATATGAAGAACTGACAAAAGAACAAGCTAATCTAAAAATAGAAGAATTAAGAGCAATAGAAAAACAAGAGCAAGAAGAAGCATACAAACAAACTGATGCTTATAAAATATCCATTTTAGAAGGTGAACAAGAAACACAAAATGAAGAAATATTATCTAATATGTTAGCAACAACAGAAGTATTTGAAATGATATTAACGATGTCTACACCAATGAGTGTTGATATAGAAAATAAAAATAAAAATAAAAATTTAGGAGGTAATAGTATGGTAGAAGTATATGTAACATTAATATTAAAAGGAGCTAAGACAATAGATCAAGTTCCAGCGATAATAAGGGATCAAGTTCAAGCACAATTAGATTTATTAACTAAGTAGGACCATAGCGGGTTCTTTTTTTATGCATAGAACAATTAATTTGTTCTATGCAGTTATAAATTATTATTCACGATTATATCATCTAGTACAAGCAAAGGTGGAGAATTGATTTATGGAAAAAGAAGTTGTAAAAATTGATGGACAAATCAATCAACAAAATATGTTAGCTTATCAAATGTATAAAGGACACAATGAATTGAAGGGGTTATCTCATAAAACTATTCGTGGCTATGAGTATGATTTATTCCAGTGGTTTAGGTTTCTTTATTCCTACCAGGAAGACAAAACTTATAAAGATGTTACCTCAGAGGATATAGAAGAATACTTAATGTATTGTAAGTCTAAAGGTAATGAAGTTAGCAGGTTACAAAGAAGAGTAGCTTGTATTAGTAGTTTTTATATTTTCCTTAGGAAGAAGAAAAAAGTAACTATTAACCCAGCGTTAGATATTGAGAGACCTAGAAAAAAGACTTTCGTAAGAGAGAAACACTTTCTTAAAATGGAGCAAGTAGAGGAAATGAAATCTAGAATAACTGAGTTAAATAATATAGTAGCAGAAACCTTAGTGTTACTTGCTATTAATACTGCAGCTAGAAGAAATGCTTTACTCAACATTAAATGGAGTGATATAGACTTTGAAGAAAGGGAAATAGATGTCATTGAGAAAGGTCCAAAAGAAGTTACTTTGTACATTTCAATTGATATTAGAGATAGACTATTGAAATTAAAAGAGTATTACAAGGAAAATAACATAGAATCTAAATATGTTTTTCTTTCATATTATCATGGAGAATTTAAACAAGCAGGTAATTCGGCCATATCGAATTGGGTAAGAAATGCAGGTAAACTTATAGGTATCGATAATTTAACACCTCATAGTCTTCGTAGAACTGCTGCTACTTTGTTATATCATAATGGAGTTGATTTATTAACAGTATCTAATATACTAAATCATAATTCTACTCAGACAACGCAAATATATTTACAAGCTAACAAGAAAAAACTTAAAAACATTAAAGATAGTGTTAATTTATAAAAATTAAGGACTAGGTATTTACCTGGTCCTTTTATTATGGAGGTGTAAATGAATTTATATGACGAAAGGTTAAGTGCAATTATAGCTTTATCAGGAACTACATTCACATGGTTATTTGGTGGATGGGATATAGCTCTACAAGTTCTTATAAGCTTTATGGCTATGGATTATATTACAGGTCTATTAAGGGGGTTTATAACTAATAAATGGTCAAGTGACAAAGGATTTAAGGGGATTGCTAGAAAATCAGTAATACTTATAATCTTAATGTTATCAGTCATGTTAGATAGGTTAATAAACAATGGACAATGGATATTTAGGACCCTAATTTGTTATTTTTACATAGCAAATGAAGGTCTTAGTATATTGGAGAATGTTGTAGCTATAGGATTACCTATACCTCCAAGAATTAAAGAAGCTTTGGAACAGTTAAAAGAAGGTAATAAAAAATCTAGAATTTAAGGAGATGTTAATATGAGTAAGTATATAGTAGTAAATGATTATGGGCATGGTGGAACAGATTCAGGAGCAGTTAGTGGTAAGCATATAGAAAAAATATATAATTATGATACAGGAAAGGCAACGACAGATGAATTAAGACGACACGGTGTTGAAGTTATTGAAACTAGAAAAAAAGACGAAACTTTAAGTATCACTCAAAGATGTAATATAGCTAAGAAATATAAAGCTGATTATATGGTTAGCATACATCACAATGCAGGCGGTGGAGATAGGGGTGAAGCTATACATAGTATATTTGGAACTAAGGGAGAGCAATTAGCTAAAAAAATATCTACCGAATTGAAGGGTGTTGGTCAATCTACAGTTAAGGTTTATGATAGAGAGTACAATGGAACTGACTATTACGGAATGATAAGAGGAACTACAATACCTACTGTAATAGTCGAAGTTGCTTTCTTAGATAATGCTAATGATGTTACTATTTGTGATACTTTAGAAGAACGTAAAAGAAACGGTATAGCTATAGCACACGGAATATTAAAGCAATTAGGGGTAGCGATAAAGTCTTTAACTGAAAATAAACCACCTCAAAATAACAAACAAGATGTATGGTATAGAGCAGTTAGTGGAAGTTTTAAAGATACACATAAAGCTAATCAAAGGATGTCAGAGCTTAAAGTAAATGGATTTAGTGGTGTTTTTTTAGATAACTATGTTAAAGATGGTGTTACGTATAAGAGAGTAATTGCTGGTAGCTTTAAAAGTAAAAGTAATGCAGAACAAAGAATTAAAGATATGAAGAATAAAGGTTTTGACGGTGGATTTGTAGTTGCATTTGAAAAATAAGATTAGGGATTAATCCCTAATCTTATTTTTTGCCATCATAGTATATTCAATTTTCCCTATTTTATATTTTTTGCCACATTCATGGCAACTTAGAGTGTATTTCCCGCCGAATGCTACTATTAAAAATGCTATAAAAAATAATACTGTCCCAATACCGAATAATGGAAATGCTATCAGTCCTATAAAAGGAATTACTGTAGATATGCACATGCTAAGAAAACATATTAATAAACCAACACCTATTTTCATCCCTATTTCATTAGATGCTGATGTATTTTTACTTTCACAATTAGGACACGCTACTGCTCCTTTCATAATATTCCCTTTTGGTTTTACTTCTTTAAATTTGCTCATACTTTATCCCCCCTTTTTTATAATAATATATTTTTTGCTTAATTTATATAAAATTCATATACTTAACTTCCTCAGTAAACTTCGTTTAGTTAAGTATATGAAAGTTTGTATAAAAAATGTTCCTATTTTTCCAAAAAAATCAAAAAGAGATAGTTTTTAAAATCATCCCTTTTTTGATTTTTCTATATATAAATTTTTTCACGAACTCATCCTTTGCGAAAATTCTATAATTTTAGACTTGCTCTCTATATCTTTTTCTTCCTCCTGGTGTAGTAGAGTAGTAGATTTAAGTTCTGGCGGCAGATGAGTTATAAATGGTCTTAGCACCCCTTTTTCATCCGGAATCAAATTAAGACTGTAAAAACGCTCCAAATTCTTTAAATCATCTACTTCATATGGATGTAATTCTTCTTTTAATAAATTGTAATTAACCTTATCCGAACCAGCTAAAAGCATATAAGAGAATCCCGCTGATTTCATATCGTCTTGTATATTCTCCAATTGTAGTAAAGATTGTGTTGCAAATACAGGCTTCAATCTAAATTTACGCATTTGAGGTAATTCTGGGCTTAGCAAATTGGTAACTTGAGGTACTTGATGAGGTTCATCTATTAACAAATGTACCCTTCTTAACTCTTCCTCTTCACTAGCCTTAGACTTTCTATTTATAATGGATATCCAAACCTTAGTTGTAAAGAACAAAGATAGCATATTTTTAATATGCTTAGCTCCAAATAGATCTTGTCGCATTTTTATAAGTATAACTTTTCCTTCTTTAAAACATTCCTCAAAGTTTATATTATCTTCTGGTGATTTATTAAACATATACTTAGTACGCATGGACTCTCTCATGACACTTATACGGTCTAATATCCTATCTATCTTACCTTCGTTGGTTTCTCCATTGTCTTGTCCTTTTAAATCCCCTTTAGTGTACTTATCATTTAATTTAAGAAGGTTATTAACATCATCTTCAAATACATCTTTAAATTCACTAGGTATATTTGCTATAAAGTTCATTCTAGTATTATATATCTCTAAGCAATCTATAATATCTTTAAAACTAGCAAATTGATTTACAGCATAAGTTACATTTGCTGCACTCATAAAGAATCGCCTCATTGCACTTGTTAAGTCTTGACCTACTGATATAGCATTAATTAATTCCGCCGAGTATTGTGACTTAGAACCTATTATATCTAATTTATCCATAGTATCCATATCCTCTGTATAGTATAACTCATTGTATGCTAGTGCCTGCAACCCATCTCTTTTAGATAAATCTAATACTACTAGTTTATCCTTTGAAACTACTTTTTCTACTGTAGATGCCAAATCATTATTAGCTATATAATCTAATACTACTAAACTATCATTGTGCTTTATACAACTGTTAGAGTAGTTTTTAAGATACTCTGTTTTACCGCTACCCTGCTTACCTACTACAACTAGGCCTGTATCTTGATCTGGATTAGGATTAAGGTATGCTTTATCCACTTTTCCCTTCTTAGTTATTGTTCCAGTGCTTATATATCCCTCTTTACATATTCGTGGGGCATCTTCTTCATTTATACTATTAGCCTTTATATTATGCTTTTTTATAATTTCTTTACCTGGTTGGCTTATTAAACTGCCTACTTCTTCTACACTCATATCGTTACTTGCTATAGGAAGTTTAGTCTTATCTAAGTCTATTTTCCTTTTTATATTTATAATTTTAGGTCTTAATTCATTGTCTCCATCCAATACATTAAATGACTGTGCTAAAGAGCGTATATTAGTTTTCTCATGATCCTTGTTACTTGACTCACTCATTAATAATATTTGAGTTGAGATAATATCTAACTGTGATTTTTCTTTTGTATGTTTACTTAAGTCTTTCTTTTGTAAAATTCCTAATGACTTATTTATAATATTCATATCAGTTGATGTTTTTCTTTTTTCTCCTAGAATCTCCGCTAATCCTTTCATAATCTCTTCTCCAGTTAAAACTATCGTTCTTAGTAAAAACTTTCTTAATGTTTTCATATCAACCTTAATTTTATCTATACTTTTACCATCTTTTATTTTTTCCATTGTTTTGTTATATTTTTCTTTAAAACCACGTTGCAAATATTCACTTTTGTAATTGAAATTATAGTATATACCTACATTTTCACCATCATGCATCATATCAATTATATTTAATTGATTGTAGAGTATATCATTAGACTTTTTATCAATAATATTTAAACTTAGTGCATCATCTCTAGTATATTCCATACTGATTTTGCTGCATTCATCGCTAAATCTAGGTATATCATTTACCTTTTTAACTTCTACTTTATCCCAACTAATAGATAGTTTTTCAAGGAACATTTTTGCATATACAGTAGGAACTATTAAATAAAACTCTATCCCTTTATTTTTAGATACATAAGTATAGTAAGCAACCTTTGTTGGTGACTTATATTCAAAATCATATTTAAAATCTTTTTCCAACTTAACAATTCTCTTTGATATATCACTATAGCAACTATTTATAACTTTAGCAATTTCAACACTTTTATAGTTTCGAGTTGATTGATGAGGTATTATTTGATAATATGATAAGTCTTGTTTTATATTATTAATCTCTATAAAATCAGATAATTTTATAGACTTTACTTTATTTAAAAAAGTCATGTTCTTTTGCAATCTCCTTCCTCTCTTTTAAGAATTTTAGATTTTCTTCATGATTTTTATTTATCTTACCATCGTAATGATTTAAACATTTATCTACAAATAAACATAT
>NZ_JADNAJ010000013.1:0-40525 GCF_015550185.1 Romboutsia sp. 1001285H_161024_C4
TATTTTTATATTTTTTATTATTACAGTTTCTTGCCCCCAACAGCATATCATTTACCTCCCTTACTTTATCAATTCCAAAATAAAAAATTTTTATTGATGCTAAAACAAGTTTAGCTGCAATAAAATTTTTTTATTTGTTACATTGACAAAGCACTCGGAAATGAAAGCTTTATGGCAACAAGAAACAACCCGACAGGGGGGCATAGTAACTTGATACTAATAAGTTTAATTTAAGGAGGATTTTAAAAATGAAAAAAATAATTTTATATGTTAAGAATGGTACAGAATATGAGGTACACAAATTTGAAAATTTAGGTGAAGGACAGAAAGCATTTACGAAAAGACGTGAAAAGAAATTTGATTACTTAGAATTGGGTATAGATGATTTAGACCAAGGAGGAAGATATAAAATAGTTAGAAGTATTCGCCTGTAATATAAACAAAGTGCCAAATTGGCACTTTATTTATATTACAATAAATTTTATATTAAAATTAAGGTTTTTTAGAATCTAAAAGCTTCTTTTTATTTTTTGCTCTTATTAAAGTAGATTTACTTATTCCTGTAAGTTCCGTAACTTGTTTATATGTATGATTTTCTAATAAAGATAAAGCATGATCTATTTGTTTTCTTTTATAAATCTTAGGTCTACCTTCTACAAAGTTAGGGTCTTGTCTTGCTAATTCTTTTCCACTTTGAGTTCTTTCTATTATTATATTTCGTTCCATTTCTGCAACAGCTAATAATGTAGTAAGGAAAAACTTACCCATTGTAGTATTTTCTAATAAACCTACATTTAAAACATGAACAGCTACTCCTTTTTTAAATAGTCCTTCTATAATCTGAATACCTTCTACTGTATTTCTAGCTAGTCTATCTAACTTTGTAACAATTAAAGTATCATTTTCTTTCAAAGTATTTAGTAATTCATTTAAAATAGGTCTATCTAATTTTGTCCCTGTGAATTGTTCTTCTAAAATTTTAGTATCGGGATATTTTTCTAAAATTTCATTTTTTTGAGCTTCTAATCCAAAACCTTCTAATTGATTTTTAGTAGATACTCTTACATAACCGTAAAACATAAAAAATCTTCCTTTACTTATTGATTTTAAGATGTATTTATGACACTAATATATGACACCTTTTAATATGTTGATTTTACTGAATTAAAAAAAAGGTGTCAATACTGTAAAGTTATGACACCTTTTTGTAGAAGACATTGATTTTATTATATCATTAATAGGATTTAATATACTTTATGCATGAGACATAACATGTTTTTTGCTAAAATATATTTTTTGCATATTCATCAACTTATTATAAAGAACTTTATCATTTTCAAAACAACAATATTGATTTATATCACACTCAGTACAGTTTGGACAGGATACTTTAGGTAAATTTTTTCTTATATTATCCTTGTCAAGTTCTTCCAAATATGCATTAATTATATTATCTTCATGAAAATTAGTTAATACATTTCTTATCTCTTGATTGCTTAAATTATTTTTTTTCATGTATAAAATAGAGGATACATTTTTATAGTAATCAACAATTTCTTTATCAGAGTTACTTCTAATTATAAAGTCTAAAAATCTCAAAGATGATTTATAAGCATTTTCGTAATCTTCAATTATAGAATATAATATTATTAACAAACAGTCTTTAGTTATATTATGTAATGGATTGACCTCAGTCAAAGGCAGTATAAGAATCTCATTTAATGAAAGTTCAGGACTGAATAGGTCTCTATCTAAAAGACTAACAAATTCATATATCTCATCTTTGCTTAAGTTATTTATATTTTTATATAAGTCTCTCATTCTCTTTTGCTCAATTAAATTATCCATGTCTTTAATTAATCTATTATTTATTTCACTAAATCCTGGTATCACTATTTGATATGTATTAAATCCTAAAAAGCTTGCATCTCTATAATAAATACTATACCCTTTATTTTCTATTAAATTAATTAGCGAATTCAACATTTCACTATTATTTTTAAAATCATACTTCCAAATTTCAGAATTAGGTGTAGCATCACCGGTATAACTAAATACCGATAATGGATATACTCCTTCTCCATTTTTAAATATTCCTTTTCTATTTTCGTAAAGATCATACTTTGAATAATCATCATTTAAATCAGACATCATATAACTTATTTCTTTAATGTTTCTACCTTGCATTATTTCAGTTAAAGTTCTTTCAACAGCGACTTCTAGTATTGGATGTGTTCCTTGGCTAACAAAATACTTGTTTGACTTTTTCTCAAATAATATAACTGATATCGTAGGATAGTTTTTATTCAAACTACAGTCCTTAATACTCACACTAAAGCATTCATCATTAGATTTACTACTCTCAATATTGCTAATAATCTCATTTATAACTTCATACCTATTCCTTACGTATGAAGTTATATCAGGTAGTGTAGTTTCACTATTGAGCATTTCACAAGTTACTTTTCTTTCAATAATTTCTGATAAGGCTTGAACCATTGCTTCTTCTTTTGAATTTCCAGAAGCCATACCATTTGTACCGTAAACAATATCAAATAATAGAATTGGCATTGGCATATCCTCATCATTGGTAATATTTTTAAATGGTAAATATATTACTTCTTCTAAATCAGTAAACTCTTGTAGCATAAAATACTTTTTCAATAATATTTCATCTTGAAATATATCACCAAAGGCTTGTTTTAGCCATGGTTTATTATCATACTTACTTAAATCAAAAGAATTATATTTAATTTCATCTGGACTTATATCAAATTTATTATCTTTTGTGAATAAAAAGAATAAGCTTGTCAATCTAAAATTTATTAAATTTTGTAACCTTTCAATAAGCTCTGCATAACCACTTGCTAAAGCATACTCTTTTATACTTCCCTTTCCGTTAGCTGCAATGTTAGTGCCCTTAATATAAACTCGAACTGAAAATAAATTATTAACTCCAGATGGAGACCATTCTTCTATTGTTTCACAACCTAAATCGCTAAGTATATTTTTTATTTTTTCAATTGTTTTATTAGGGAGTTCATCTTTAAACTTATTCATACAAGCCATTTATAAAATTCTCCTTTTCTTCATCAGTTTTAATAATTTTACTTATTCTACCATTATCCATACATATAATTTCATCATAAAATTTAACTAAATTTTTATTAATCTTATGTTCTATATTAACTATTCCGATATCTGGATCTTTAAGTATCAAATTCTCGATATCTTCACTACTAGTATTATCAATAGACGCTGTAGCTTCATCTAAAAATATAAATTTTTTGTTTTCTAATAAAACTCTAGCCAAACAAATTTTTTGCTTTTCTCCTCCAGATATATTAGATTTATTCTCATGATACAATCTATTACTAAAAATATCTTCTGTTAAATGTTCTAAGTTAAGATTTCTTAAAATCTCAATAATTTTATTTTTATCGTAATCTCTAAATAAAGTTAAATTATTAATTAATGTATCATTAAATAAAAATGGATCTTGAAGAACTATACCAATATTTTTGTAATAACTAGTGTTAGAAACTTTTTCTAAATTTATATCATTTACTATTACTTTTCCCGTATCTGGAGATACTATATTTAGTAAAAGCTTAAATATTGTAGATTTACCAGAGCCATTACCTCCATAAATAAGGTATTTTTTACCTCTATAAAAAGTATACGTAATATCTGAAATCTCAAATCCAGACTCATATTTATAATTTACATTTTCCAATGATATACTATCAAATTTGTCTAAGTTAATATTTTTAATTGTTTCCTCAGTGCTAAATGATTTAAAGAAATTATTTTTAATAGATTTCATTCCATTTAGGTAATTTATTTGAGATGCTAGTGATATAGATGGTCCAACTAATAAATCACTTGTTTGAATACTTGCTAGCAATCCTCCAAAAGTAAGTTTTTTACTTCCTATCATTAGAATTCCACAAATAAATGTTAAAATATATCCTAAATATGATACAGATCCTGTAGTCATATCAGAAAAAGTTACTAATCGATTAACAGCATATTCTTCCTCAGCTGATTTATGTGATTTATCATTTAATATATCATCATAAAGATCATCTATACTATTAGTTCTTATTACTAATTGACCTTTTAAGAAATCGCCTAGGTTTACATTATATTTTTTTAGCCAATCTAGGTATTTTGTTTTTCCATTTTGTATCTTTTTAGAGAATAAGTATGGTGTTAATACAGTTAATACATTTGACAATGCAATAATGACTGCAATTACAGGATTTAATATAAATAGGAAAAAAGAATAAATTACTATCGATAGAATTTGAAAATAAATAACTGGCAAGTTTAAATAGTAATCTTCTACTATATTTTCTATATCATTATTAAAAATAGATATATATTCTTGAATATTTGTTTCTAAAAATTTGCTGCTATTTTTTAGTTTGATGCCTTCACAAGCATATGATCTTAAGCTGATTAATAATTCCTTTTTTAATTTTGCTGTAATATCTTTTCGCATAAATTCACAAAATAGACAAAATAATATAGAAAAAATAAAAAGAGTTATATTTAATGTAATATTTTTATGTGTGGATAGAATCGTTTCATCTAGCAGTAGCTTTGACATATATATTTGTAGAGTCTGTGATAAAATAAGTAATCCAGAGAATATAAATACAGATATAAATAGTATTTTTGTTTTTATATTAAATTTCATATTCTAAATTAAACTACTTTCAATTTTATTACAGATATCACTTATATTAATTCCACGATTTTTATAAGTATTATATATTTCTATTTTATCATTTAGCCATCTACTTTGTATTTTTTCATACACTCCATCCTTGATTAAGGACATATAACTATCTTCATTAAAAATATTTCCCATCTCAAATAAATCATAATCAACTAGTGAACAGGGGACAATTCTTCCATCTTCTACTATATGCCATTGTTTAAATCCTGCATAACATTTGAAAAAATAATCGTTTTCCGGAACGATATTTTCAGACTTATCAAAAATAATTTTTATATTATCTATATATTTATTTTTTAATTCATTCATTTGTGATTCTCTATCATTATTTTCAATATGTAATTTATTCTTTTCAGAACGACCAACGGGTAGTATCTCCCCTATCATAACTTTCTTAACTCCTAATTTAATACATAGTTTTATTAATTCATCAATTTCTGATATATCATTAGTTTTTCTTTGATAAGTTACTATTGTATTTATATTATTATTAACCAATAAAGTAATAAATTCTTTTACTTTATCAAATGATCCCTCTAAGCCTACAAAACTATCATGTTGATATGAATTTGAACCATATAAAGTCACTTGGACTAAAGAAAACTTTTTATAGTATTCATATGGTATATCTTTTTCAAAATATCCAGAAGTTGTTATAGAGAGATCAAATTTATCTCCAAAGTTTTCTAATAATGTAATTATATTTTTGTACTCAAATGGCTCTCCACCAGTTAAACTTATGTTACTACAATAAGGGTATATATAATTTAAGAATTTCTCTAAAATATTATAATCTAAATGCTTACCAGAATATTGACTAAGCTTATAGCAGTGTTTGCATTTATGCTTGCAAACATTAGTTAAAGATATTTGTATTGATTCAGGAAAGTATAGACCTGATTTGCCTGAAGTTATTATAGGGTTATTGTTAGGCTCTTCTTGTTTTATTAGTATATGGTCTAAGTCACATATTACAATATTTACTGTATTTTTTACCTGATCTATATCAATGTCTAAATCTTCTTTTATAAAATCTATTGCTTTCTCATATTCATAGTTAGATGTAATAAGAGCTTTTATAATATATGTTTGTACAGGATCTAAAACCATAAAGTATCCATTATTAAAAATAAGATAAGAATAATCATCAAAGTAATGAATACTCCAAATATCTTTTAATTTTATGAACATATTTTTTTTAATGCTGTAAATATATATGTTATAATTACAACATTCTCTCCTTTTAATTTTATTTAATTTATATAATTTATTATAACAAATTAGTATTAAATTGTTTTTTAAGAGTAAATCATGCAAATTTTAAAAGTACTAAAATTTGCATGATTTTAATGTTATCTAGCAACGGCCAGAAGTATTTTGAGTTTTACTAGTTCCGCAAAGATGATGTAAAGGTGATACTTTAGTGGAACCAGAGTACTTAACAAATAGTAATTTCATAGATTTATAAACCTCCCCTTTAGTAAATTAAATTTCATAATTTATATAATTATGAAAAAGTAAGTTATATATCATAAATAGAGCGAGTATTTTATTCAGCTCTACATTGATATCTAAAGTATTTAAATGTTTTAAATATATCAACAAATTAAATAGTAGTGCTATATGTTTTTTTTTGCAGTAATTTTAGAATTTTGTAACTTTTTTGTAATCTAATTTTAGCATCATTTTGATTAAAGAGATTCAATCTTAGTAAAATAAATAGATCAGAAGTTGAATTGCTCTTTTTTATTTATATTTGCAGATTATTATTAAGAAATAAATCGAATTTAAATAGTTTAGATACATATGGAGAGGTTTACGAAATACAAATTAACTTTATTAAAGTAATTTGTATTTTTTTAGTAGATTTCTTACATACATAATATCAATTTATATTTGTTTGATTTTCTCAAATTATTGAATCAAGAATATTATATTGAGAATACTAAACATAAAAAAGGTGTCAATACCGTTAAGTTTCGACACCTTTTTTTAAGTTTTATTTTTTTAACGTATCTATATATTTAATATAATCATTCATATCACATTCAGTACATTCTAAATAATCTTTTGGAACTACACTTTCTATTATAAATTCAAAATATTCTACGAAAGATTTATCAAACTCAATCAATTCACTCATAATATTATCTAAATTTAACTCTTCTCTATATAGTAGTGGTAATTTAAATCCATTATGATTTAGTAAGGATTCCTTATCATTTGCTCCTAATCCATCAATATGATAAATACCCCTATGTTTTATGTAATTATATTTCTTTCTAATACATTGTGTTGTTTTTTTATTAAAAAAATCTTCTGCATATGTACTTAATTTATTTTGTTTTGCTAAGGCTAAACGAAGTTTTAATCCCTCAAGGTTACAATCCTTCGTAGCATTGAGGTAATCTTCCCTTTTATGAATTGAGTATTCTATTATATTAGGGTTATAGTATAACCATAAAACTTGCCAAGATAAATCTATACAGTAATTGTAATATGAGATACTGTTATTTATAAGTGTAGACCTCATAACAGCTTTACTTAATTCATCATTACCATCTATAAGCTCTCCAAAGTCTTCAGCTCTAATATTCTCTAAGCATATTCTAGCTAAACCCATAGATCTATAAACATCTTCTATTTTATGACAAGCCATTAGTAAGTTATGACTATATAAGCAATAGTGATGTTCTTCTGGTGCATAATCGTACCAATGGTGTATATTTGGTACTTTATCAAAAACAATATCTTTCATCTGAAATCATTCTCCCCTATATTAATATTTTTTATTTATATTTTACTATTTTTAGTAGATATAAAAATAGGGTAATATTATTATTTATATAAAAATAACAGACGTATTACATCTGCTGTATTTTTTATAGAGTATGATCCATCTCTTTATTTTTAGATTTTGTATAGTCTTTAGGATTAATTTCAAGAATAGCAAATAAAATTTCTTTCTGCTTTTCTGAAATTTTCATGTATGGCTCTGGAATATCTACAGACTTATATATATGCTCTTTTAAATCATTAGCAAAGCCATCTCCAATATCAAATCGACCTGTATAAAACTTATCTGTACACTCTTTGTTAAAGTGTAGTTCAAATTTTGTTTTGTCATAACCTATATAATCATTTGGAAACATCTTTTTATTAGCTTTATTAATTTCTGTTAATGTATCAAATATATCATTAGCCGCATCAAATGTGAAAATTGAATCATCATCTAAATATTTATTTTCAGACCATAAAATTTTAACATATATTTGTTCTTTAGGCTCTACAGGCTTTTCAACATCTGCAACAACTTGTGTATCATCTATAGTATTTGAATCATTAGTAACATTATCTAAATCGGAATCATTAGTTATATCCTTAGTTATTTCTATATCTTTAGCTAAAGTATTTTCTATAATTTCAATAAATTCTTTAGAAGTATCTTTAATTTCATTTAAAAGTTTTTTCTTTTCTCTTATGTCAGTATTTTTTGTGTAATTATCTAAATATTTAAGAGAATATTCGCTAGTATCCATATTAAAGTAAGAGCAAATAGTAAATGCTGTCATTTCTGCTTGGAACTCTTTTTCTTGTTTAGTATAGTTAGAGTGAGTTGTAGCTGTATGTAATTTTGCATGTGCTAATTCATGTAAAAGTGTTTTTACATTCTGTAATTGACTATTACGAGGATTTAAAGCAACTTCTCTAGTCAATGTATAACTTACACCCTTAACAACTCCTAATTCTTGCTTAGGAGGTATAATTTTTACTCCTATAGCATCAGCAACATTTTCCATAGCATTATAAAATTTATCGTAATCTTTTATTTCTCCTTCAAGCCATTTATTTGGAAATAATTTAGGTAAATCATCTGCTGTTGCATTTGTTTGGCTTATATCAAATACATAACCTTTTTTATAAGTAATTCCACTAGGAGCTTCTTTTAATTCACCTTTTTTTATTTTCTCCTTTTCTTCTTTAGTTGCTGTAAAGAAATATCTTTCCTCTCCTTTTTCATCTATAAACTTTTTAATTGGAGCAGGTACTAATATTTGTATTCCTTTTTCTCCTTTATTTACTGAAAAGCCATTATCCTTCCAAAATTTAAAAGAGCCAACAGCTTCAGCACCCTCAAATTGTTTTTCAATCAAACTACAATTTCCTATAGAATATTTATAAAACTTAGACATATATTTTAAGTATTCTTTCATATCTTCGGGATCGTTAAAGTAACTATCAAGTTTTTCATTTGTTTCCTTTATAATATCATCTACAGTTTCTTTAACAGTTTCTTTTTTATATTCCTTTTTAGTGTTATTTACTTTCTTTTTATACTCTTTTTCTATTTCTTTTTTACTTTCAGCTATTGAAGGTATATTGCTTATATCTTTTAATTCTACATCAAAAGATGAAGATATATTTCTAAGAAAATCTAATTGTCTATCTCTAAATTCATTTGAAAAAGTAGTTCCAAGACCTTTTCTAAATTCATCATTTAAATTATCAGTTACAAGTTGCATGGCACATACAGTCTTAGTAAATTTATCATCATCACTATATACAACTAAAGTTTGAAGTGTATCCATTTTTTCATTTAAAGCATTTAACTTTCTATCAAGTTGCAGATAAGTTAAGTCATTTTCACACAAGAATTTAACAGAAGATACAACTGTATCAACTGTATCATTAATCATTTTTTCATTCATTTTCATAAAATATCAACTCCATTTTTTATAAAATTAAAAAAGAGATAAAACTGATTGTTTTATCTCTCTCAAAAATTAGGTTTAAAGTCTTGTAGATTGTGATATAATATAAATATAAAAAGGAATTGAATCTATTTCGCAGTAGAGTGATATTCCTATTAGTTGAAGAATATTAATGTTTTCTATTGAACTTGATTTTTATGTCAAGCTCAAAACCACTCTTAGTTGGGCGACTAGAGTGGTTTTTTAATTTATCGTATATGTAATTAGTCAAAAGACCAAGACATATAGTGCTTAAAGCACCAACGATTATCTTTAGTTCCATACTTCTCACCTCCTTCCTTTAAGAAGTAGGATAGAAGTTTTGGAACACCACTCTATAGATTTCAATTCCTATTATTTATTATATCATAATTAAATAAGTCAAAAAATAATTTATAATATTAATTTTTTATTCTCTTTATCGTAAAGTACATAGATAACCTCACCATTTGGAAATTCATTTTTGAAGTATTCAGCAAGACCTTCTTCAACCTTAATTTCCATTTCTTCTTTACTATTAATATCTTTTATGATTACATAATCCTTTCCTATTTTATCAATAAATGCTTTAGGAATATCTGATGTTATGAAATCTTCGTTCATAAAAATTACCTCTTTTCATTTTATTTTATATGTTAATACCATTATCAATTTTATATTGTAACCTTTGGTAATAGTCCATGTTTTTAATACTATCAAATTCATTTGATAGAGCTTTTTCTATATTTTTAAGTTCCTTTTTACTAATTATAAGTTTACTACTTTTATTAGAATATAGTTTATTAATTTTTTTCTGATTAACAATCTTATCAAGTTCATCTTCTCGCTTTATATAAGCCTTTATTTCTGTTAAAAAAGCATTACCCATACGTTTATATAGTTCATCAATTTTATTCTCTTTATAGTCTTTAAATTTGCTTCTCTGACCAACTCCATAAGTTTCCTTGAATACATCCTCTTGTTTATCTAGTTTTAAAATTAACTCTTTAAATTCATCTTTCTTATAAGTATCTATATAATACTTTGTCATTTCATCAAGGTATTTTTTAGCATCATTCATAGTATTATATCCATAGTGCCAATGCCTTTTATCTTTTGGTAAATTTCTAATAACATTTCTAGTTAATTCTTTTAACTTTTTATCTTCTTTTATCTTAGAATTTTTTTTACTATCTACAATATCTTTTCTTATTATATTATTAATATCTAGGAAATTTTCCTTAGAGTCTAAAAGTTCATTTACAAATTTACTTTTCATAATATCAAGAGTTTTTTGAGTTCTTTTTCCTCTTTGAATAGTAGGGTTAGGCTCACATATTGCCACATGAACATGTATATTATCCGTATTAAAATGTATAGCTCCATTCCATACACAAGTTTCAGCAATACATTTTTTTTCAACAGCAAATCCAATGGACTTCCTAACAGCATCTTTAACTTTTTTTTCATCAAGCTCCTTAGTTCTAGGATTATAAAGTCCTTGTTTTTCTAACCACTTATTATCAAAACTAAATACATCTTGCCACAAAATACTTTTATTTTTTTGAGCTTTAACAAACAGCTCCTTTGCATCTAATTTTTCATTATCGTTCATTAAATCTGTATCTTTATTAAATAATCCTGTAGTCTTTTTAGGATTCCCCATATAATCATTATATAGGGAATATCTATTAAAAGATTTATTTCTTTTAGCTTCCTCTCTATCCATGTAATCTATATAAGAACTAAAAGTTTTTGAATTAAAAGATATAAACTTAGATACAACAACTACCCCTGGGGATTGATTAACACCACTCATAATTAATCAAGAGTATTACTATTTTTATAGTGCTTATTTTTAATCTTACCTTCAACATACTCCTTAGACATTTCATAAGCCATTGTAGGAAGGCTATCAATAGTAGGGATAGCACCGTAACTTTCTTTATAGTAGATACCATTTAAAAGTTCTAAGAGAATTTGAGTATCTTTATTAGTAGAATTTGTAGCAAATTTTAAAGAGTTTAGTTGTGGTTTTAATGTATTTATCAATTTATTTGTTATAGAATCTTTTAAAGTGGATTCTAATTCCTCTGATACCTTTTTAGCTATAAACTCATACATAGCTTGCATAGGTAGTTCAGATTTAACTTTATGTTCCGAGATCATACAACATATAGCTTCACTCATTGAACCTTTTTTATATGTATTTTTGTAATCGTCAATATATTTTCTTTCATCATCTGTTAAATAAATAGTGGTTTTATTTTTCATGTTTATAAATTATCTCCTTCATAAAAATCTGATGTGTTTATATAATTTTCTTCGTGAAAAAGTGCTAGAACTCTATTAGAAAAATCTAAAAGTCCTAGCACTTTTTCAATTGTATATTCATATTTTTCATTCACCAATTTAACGGAACTTGAATATGTTAATTGACTTAAATACTTAATTAAAAAATCATTCCTAGAGGTATTTCTTTCTTTGGACATTTCATCTATTCTAGTAATTACATTAATAGGTAGTTCTCTAACTTTAATTTCTGATGTTTCTTCTTCAAGATGTAAATTAATACTTTCTTTTTTTAGTTTATTTTTTATATCATTATAATTTAAATCTATGTTGTAGGCTTCTTCTGCATCTATGACAAACTGATCCATGAAAGAGCTAAGTATATTTGTATGATTTTTAATTACTTCGGTTAATAAGTTCATTACATTAAGATATTCTTTTTCTAATTGATTCTTTTCATTTTGAAAGGCTATATCTTCTATTTTTTTAGCTAGAAATTCATTCCTAGATTTATAACCTTCTTGCTTTGCTAGACTATCTATTTTATTTACTATATCTTCTTTAAGATATCTAACTTTTATCTCCATATATATTAATACCTCCAAAAATTTTTCAAGAAAGATTGCTCAAAAAATATTTTAAAATGCGAAAATATTTTTTATGTTTTTTTTGAGTGCTTCAAAAAAAAGAGCATAAGGAATTTTTGTCCCCATTTACAAAGGGGAACTGGGCAAAGCCCAGTAATATTCTCATTTTGTTTTAAAAAATCATGTCCCCATTAAAAATTTAATTGCCATCACATTTGCCATCATAATTGCCATCTGATTGCCTTCGCAAAATAACCCCCTTTAGGGGGAAATTTTATACTCCAAAATCCATTTTTTTCTGTTCTAATTTATTAATCTTTTCTTTAAGTTCCTTTACTCTATCTACTCTTTTTTCTCCTAAATCTCTTGTAGAACTTATAAGATTTTTTAGTTTAGTTATATTTGCTTCTGTAGTATTTTTTTCACTTTCAGTTTGGTATCTTATATCATTTTTAAGTTCTACTATCTTACTTTCTGCATCTTTCATTTTTGAATTATCTTCCTCAATTTTTTTATTTAATTTATCTATATCTTTATTAATAAAATCAATTTCTAAATCCATAATTTCTGAAATATATTTACTTTTTTTCTTCTCTGTTAAGAAAGAACTACTTTTAATATCATTAGCATCTGAATAAATTCTAACAACAGAAACTAGAGATTTTTTGTCCTTTGTAGAGGTATCTAAATTGTCTATATCTATATCTTCTAAATCTTCATTCATAGATGAATTATCAGCACTTTCATAGCCAAAGGATAAAGAAAGTACATTCCAATTTTTCTTTACATTAGCAAGAATTACATAGTAATTAGCATCTATTTTTTGATACCTAGTAGGGATAACCACATTTGGACTTTCTTGTTCTCTCAATTCAAATTTTAAATCTTTTTTATCTATATTATTTGAGTCTTCTGTATAAATAATAAACTCAACAGTTTTTGTTATTGGATTATATTTTCTACTTAATATTTTTGCATGTAAAGAGTCTGTAACTTGTATTTCATTTAAAGGAGTACTTCTAATTTTCATATCTCCACTATTACTAAACATAGCCTTTGAATTAATAAAAAATAATAATCCTAATACAGAAATAATCGGAACAACATAATAAAATATAGACTTATTAGTTTTCAGTTTTTCTGATAAAATATTTACTATTTTTTCTATATGATCCTTTAACATTCTTAAAAAAATCTCCTTTTAAAAGTTAAACTTTTATATAAACTTTCAATTATTTTTTTTATAAATTTTTAAATCATTGTACAACCCTTCTTACATTTCCATTGAAAACTTTAGTCCAATAAGGACTATCTAGTTTACTTATTTCTACACCTCTACTAGAGCCACAATGAAGGAATTGATTGCCACCTAAATATATAGCAACATGACCATTATATTTATAAGTATTGAAGAAAATTATATCTCCCCTTCGCATATTTTTAGGGTCTATTTTCGTTCCCAATGTAACTAAACTATCTGTAACTACTGAATGAAAATCTCCTAAATTTATGCCCGCACTAGCATAACACCAATGAACGAAAGAGCTACAATCAAAACGTCTTTTATCTATATCTGATTGTGTTCTACCACCACCCCAAACATAAGGGCATCTTCCTACAAGTGGCATACCAGTTTGAATTGCTTTTTCAATTGTAGTATTATCTCCTTTAACAATATTTCCAACTAAAGCTGTGCTTCTAAACTCCATAGCATATCCAAAAACATTATTTGGATAATTAAACCTCGCTTTATCTAAATTTACATTCATTCCATATCGTGGTCCACCATTATAACAAGCAAAAATTCTTCTTAAAGTATCTTTAAATTCGCAATCATTTGGACTAGCTTGCCAATTAATTAGCTTCATATTTTCACTATTGTTATAATCAAGTTTCTTAACTTTATTTTGCTTATATAAAACATAATTTGCATAATATCTTATCTCATATGATCCACCTATTACTTGTGCCCTTGGGTCTTGTAAATATATTCTCCACATATCTTCCGAACTAGAAAAAGAATAGCCAGCCTTCTTATATATATCTGCTAACCCTAAGTTCATTAAGTATTGCCATAAGTCCTCACCACATCCCGAGTCATATTTTTGAACTTGCATAAGACCGTAAGCTCCACCATAAGAATCATTAGGATTAAAATTACTTTCTTGTTTTGTGATAGCTGCTAAAACCCAATTAGGAATTTTATATATATCTGATGCTTCATTATAATAAGGAATAAATGCTTCTGGTACACCACTTAATGAGCCATTAGCAAATTCTCCTGTTCCTGTATTTGAAGAAGAACTTGCCCCAATGAACATCATTAATCCCGATATAAAAACAAAAATAAAAAATAAAGATGATAAATTTGTAGAAATTATCATCTTTATAATTAACTTAATTGTATTTATTCTTTTAAATGTATTACTTCCATTTGAGTTATTTTGAAGTGTTTGACTCACCATAATATCACCTAATATATTTCTGTAGTAATTTGAGAAATCTTCCAATCACCACTAAAATTAGTTATTAAAAAATCATACTTTGTTAATTCATTTTTTGCAGATATTTTCTTATTTTCATTTAACCAATTAGAATAAACATCTGCTTTAACATGTATCTCCTTACTTTCATTATCAAAAGAGTAATCATATACTTTCATACTCTCTATAGTCCTATAAATTAAGCCTTTATTTGGAACAGAAGCATTACCTATTACCTCTTGCTCTAACTCTAAGTAAAGCTGTTCTGCTACTATATCCTTTGCCTTTTCAAATTCATTTATAGGCTTTGTACTTTCTATCAAATGATATGATTTCAAAAATCTTTTAACTATATCTATAGATTTATTTTTATATTCACTTCCGACTTCTTCAATAGGTTTATTTTCAGTTTCATTATCAGTTTTATTATCTAAATTACATTTTATTGATTTAGAGTTATTAATTTTTTCTTTAGCATTTCCATTAAATTTTATAAATCCATAGATTGAAAATATTAAAAAACTAATTAAAAAAACTAAATATATTTTTAAATTTTTCTTTCTGTTTTTATCCATTATTTTTAATCTCCAATCCTATGCTCCACCTTTAAATAAATCTAATTCTTCTGAACTTACCTCAACGTTAAAAGAGATATTACCAAGTCCATTTATAGATAATATACATTGTCCTTGTTCTAATTTAGGAATAGATGTAAGCTCACTTTCCGATAATTGACCACTAAATACTCTTTCTAAAGTTTCTATAGCATTACTATCCTGTTGCATTATAAATTTATACTGTGTTAAATCAAACATAGTTTTAATTTTTTCAAACATTTCGCTATTTAGGTTAGCCGGAGCGACATCCCTTATACTTTGTGTTGCAAAAACTAATCCACCAAAATATTTTCTTGCTTCTCTTTGAAAACCTGTCAGATACTCTACTGCTGTAGGATTATTTGAGTTTATAATTCTATGTGCTTCATCTATAAGTATTAGGAACTTTTTACATTCATCAAAAGTTTGTATTTTTCTATCAAATAAATCTTTTTCTTTTCTACCTTGAACTAATGAGTTATTCCAAAGTAACGATAAAATATTAAATATTTGTGCATTAAAAATTCTATTATCAAACTGTGTAAGGTTTCTTAAATCAAAAGATACTATAGGCTCATTAGTTATATCTTTTACAGTAGAATGTCCATCAAATAGTTTAGGATAATCTCTTACAATACTTTCAATATTTAATAAAATACTATCAAGTCTTTCTCGTCTTGCTATAGAAATTCTTTCGTTAAGAGTTTCTGATGCTACATCTGAATATAAAATAGATTTTATATAATTTAAAAACATACTCATTGTTGGATACTGTGTAACTTCATAATCACAGGCTCTATGCTTTTCTATATTACAATGTACATAAAATTCATCAAGTATTTTATCAAATTCTCTTTGTTCCTCATTAGAGCAAGAAGGATTTAAAAATCTATACATAGTACTTACTTTCGCTAAATGGACTGTATAAGACTGTTCATGATTAACCTCATATGTTACATCATTTACTATGGTAGCAAGTATTTGTAATGGATTTATCATACCATCTGTACCATCTAAAGATACATTTCTACCCCCTAAAGCTCTTACAAGGTCTTTAAACTCTCCAACTATATCAAGTATTCTTATCGTTTGGTCTTGTATTGCATTATCTTCTACTAATTTTTTTAATAGTGTAGATTTCCCAGCTCCCATCATACCTACTATAACGGCATTGTAAGACTTTCTTTTATTTGTCTTAGTAAATAGATTAAATAACATATTTCCACCTGTTGAAGTAGTTCCTAAGAATACTCCTGTAGGATCATTTAATTGTGTAAAATGGAAAAAATAACCTCCACCTAATGAGGTAGAAGGTATTGCTTTTCCTGTTCTTTTATTTTTAAATTTTATTTGTTCCATATATCCATTAAAAAGTGATTGCCATTCATATTCCTGTTCATTTAAGCATATTGTGGCTCTGTACCCCATGTTTTCTAAATCATCTAATAATTCCTTTACCCTTGACTCTACATCATGTCTTGTTTTTGCTGAAATATAATATCTTATATGCACTAATTTAATAACTTCCCCCGAGTTTGTTATTCTATCAGCTAAATTATGTAAGTTATTATAAGTACTTTGAGCTTCTATTATATTAACCTCATTAGTTTCCTCTCTATACCTATTTCTTTGTTCTATAAGAGATTTATTTATCTGTTTAAGAGCTGTTCGTTTCTTTTCTGTACCTATATCTATAGTTGTTATTACATTTTTCATAGAAGTTAATTGGATAAGCCAAAAAGGATGAACTTGTGGTTTATAATCGTATAAATGTACTACTGTTTCAAAGCCATCTCCTTTTTGTATAATCCTTTCATCAAACTTTACTCCACCTTGTGCTTGTATTTTACTTACTAATTTAGGGTTAAAATCTATTTGATTAATTTCTTTTTTCTTAAATAACATTTTTATTGCTCCTTTCATTATATTTTTGAATTTTGATTGCTAAGTTTAAATAATATCTTAATTTTCTTTTCATAATCTATAGAGCTTATTGGGATACTTTCATTACTAAGCCTAAATAAAAAATGCTCTTTTTCCTGTATGTCTTTTAAGTCCTTTGCAAAGATCATTATAAAAAATTCTTTATTATATCTATGTTTTTCTAAAAACACTAACTCTCTAAGTTTCTGATTTAAAAAATGCTTAAACATAGGATTAGATGTATTAGCTAATTTTTTTCTTATATTTTCTTGTTGAAGATAAGTATTAACAGGAAATTGCATACAAATTATTTTCATATCTTCTGCATAAAGTCTTAGGAAGTTAGAAAAATCGCAAATATGCTTTTCTTTTTCATCGTCATTTAATGAATATACTTCCTTACTTTGAATCTGATATATATTCATATATCCATATGTAGTTTTAAAAAAGCCTTCTTCTTCATCAACTATTGGAAAAATATCTATGATAGATTTATTTAACTCTTTTAATTCCTTTTTTAAAGCTTTCCTTTCTTCCTTTAATCTTTGTTTTTCGCTGTCTTTACTCTTGAACATTATCTCTCACCTCAAAATTTACAGAATGATAAGTACGGTTACTTCTCATAAACAAAATTGCAACTGATTGCCAAACTCTTTTATTTGGATTCTTAGTGCTTTTACTTATTAAAATAATACAAATACTTAATAAGAATATATAATAAAAAAGTACCAATCCTTTATATATTGAAGCACTTGTTATCCAAGCAAAAAATAAAGTACCTATAATTGCTACAAAATCTTTTATATAGATACTTTTCCATAATTTATTTTCACTAGCGATTTCTTTAGGAATAATAAATATCATTTTATAATTTCCTTTCATATTTAAATTTAGAATAGTTTTTCCTACTAGGTAAAACTTCATTATTTTTTAACAAAAGTTAATCTGAAATTAACATAATCCCCATTCAAATTCATATTTACATTAGTATCATATTGGCTTAATCTATCTTTCTTCTTAAATCCTTTTTCTTTCACCTTTTTATTAATTTTTCTCCAATCATAATATATTTCTATTCATTTAATTAAGTTTTACCAATAAAAAAGATAGATAGTTCTAAACTATCTATCTTTAATAAATTCTATTTATCCTTCTTTTTATTTTTTCTATTTCTTATTAAACTAGCCATTTTCATTCCTGTATTTCTTCCTATATCATAACTTTGTTGCATATTTCTTACTGTTGGGTTAGTTTGCATATTATTTTTTAAATGCTCTGATAGAGTTCTATGCTCTACAGGGGATTTAATTTTTTCAACTTGATTTGGTTGTACATCTATATTTGAATTACTTACATTAGGTGAACTTGTATTGTTATTTATACTTTGAGATTCATTTCCTGTATCTCTATTAAGGTTTGAGTTACTCATATCTTTTTCTATAGAGCTATTATTTATAGGAGTATCTATTGCACTTCCTAATGTATTAGTATCTATAGAGGTATCTACCATACTTCCCATTTCATTTCCTAATGTACTAGCATCTATAGGAGCATCTACCATACTTCCCATTTCATTTCCTAATGTATTAGTATCTATAGGAGCATCTACTATACTTCCCATTTCATTTCCTAATGTACTATTATCCATAGGAGCATCTACCATACTTCCCATTTCATTTCCTAATGTACTATTATCCATAGGAGCATCTACCATACTTCCCATTTCACTTTCTAATGTACTATTATCTGTAAGAGCATCTGTTATATTTGCCATTTCATTTTCTAATGAATTATTTTCTAATGAATTATCAGCTTTATTATTTTCACTAGCTGAAATATTATTATCTAATTTTATATTACCTTTATCTTCACTTGCATTAATTTCATTATCTAATATTTGATTTGAATTTTTAGAAGATGTATTATTGGTATCTATATTTGAAGATAAATTATTTTCGGTATCTTGTTTCATATCTAAATTGTTATCTGATTTTAAGTTATTATCTATATCATTATCTGAATTTGAATTAGCATTTATATTATTTTCGCTATTATTAAGTGCTTCGCTATCTCCTTGAATATTAGGACTTTGACTAGCATCTGTAAACTCATTATCATTGTTAGATTGTGATTTCATTTCATCATGTAAGCTAGTTTGTTCTTTAAATCCATCTAAATTACTTGAAGGTTTATCTTTATCATTCATCTGTTCTTCTAGTGGCTTCATACCTTCTTTAAATCCATTGTACATACCTACAGCACCACTACCAACACTTGCTATACCATTTACAGCACTCTCCATTGCTTTTGATATACCTTGACTTGTTTTAGATAAAATACTAGCTCCCGCATAAGCTCCAGTAAATACACTCCAACCGCTTTTTACTCCACTATCTATTCCAAGTATTCTTTCAACAACATTCGGACCATCTATAACAGCTATTGAGCCACCTATTAATAAAATTAACTGTGCAATTCCTTCGCCCGATTCTACAGTCCATGCACTAAATAATAAATACATTTTTAATAAAACTGATATTACAAATAAAATTGCAAAGTTAGTAACTATACACCTTATTATTTCTTTGTTCTTTTGACCTGTTGATATATCTGAAAAAGAGTATAAAATTCCAAATAACTTTACAAATCCTAGTTCAAATATAATCCTTGCAATTTTAATAGCTGTACATAATAAAGTTATTGTTGTGCAGCCTAAAGATATAATCATAGTCCAAAAACTAAAGTTATATCTATAATAATTTTCGGGGAACATATTAAATAGTCCCTTCTTTAAATCAGCTTTAACTTTTTTACCGTTTTTATCTGCTGAAATCTTAGATTTAAATACCTCTTTGTTTTTTACTGTTCCTTCGTCAATTTCCTCATTAATATCAATATAATTAACTAAATTTGAAGGCATATTATTTTTATTTTTAGTCTTGAAATCTAAAGAATCTAAGTAATATAAATCATATATATTATCTTTAATAATTTTATCTGCTGATAAGTTGTATTCTGATTTTAAGCTACTTATAGCCGAGTTAGTTATTTTAGATAATTGACTCATACCAAGTGGAAGTAACATAACTATACTTACAGAAATTATACAGTTTTTAACTAATCCATTTAACTTAAAATCTCTATTAAACATTATTTTAAAGCCTAAAAAAAGTATTGCAATTGCTAGAATCCCCCATGCGATAGGGAATAAACTATGTATTAGATTATCAACCTGTGAACTTGAAAAAAAGCCATTTAGCGAATAAATACGGTTTACTACTTTTTCAATGTTGTTAGATAAAAAAGCTAACGATTTAATAATTCCCCAACCAATTGACCTTAATACATAGTTTGGAAATGAAACTAATGTAAAAATATTTGAATTGCTTAAAATATCTATTATTTGATTTTCATTCATCTTTTACCTCACTAATGTATTTATTTTGGGAAAAATAATTTTATTTTTTCAACTATATCTTCATCAACTTGTGAGTATATTTCATATACTGTATCTGAATTTAATATGATTTCTTCTTCATCTTCCCCAATTATATTTAACCTGTTTAAATAGTCTATTAAAGATTTTTTTTCTGACTCTAATAAAGTTTTTTCTGTAACTTTATTAATAAGATCTTCTTCTAATTTAATTTCTGCAGTAGATTTATCTTCTTCTACAGTAGATTTAATTTCTTCAATAGGTTTATTTTCTTCTTCAAAATTTAAACTATTTAGGTTGTTATTTCTTAATTCCTCTGCTTTCTTAGTTTGTTCCTCAACTCTTTTTTCTAATTCTTCTTTAACTTCTTCTTCATCTTGATAAGAAAAAGCTAACTTTTCATAATCTATATCTTTGTGTAAACATTCTACCTTTACATCTATAAATGCCTTAGAATTATCAAATTTATCATATAAATACTCATATCTATATTTCATTCTGTATTCACCTTCATTAAAAATCGGATTAGGCACTATTTTATTTCCAAAATTATCACTTCTTTTTATACCTCTGACAACAACTGTTTCTCCTTCTTTTAATCGCCTTACTTCATCTGATTTTAATAATCTTCTTCCATCTAAATTCTCTGTATGACTCTTCCCAAGTGAGTACATCTCACCACTTCGAGAATGACTTACAATTGTTTGTTCTCCAATTAACTTAGAAAACTTTTCAGATGTTTCTTCATCTGTAGTAAGTAAATAAATTTGATTACCACAGTTCCCTTCAATCGTTGAAGCCTGTTCTCCATAGATAGTTTTTATTTGATTAAATGCTTGAATTACAAGGTTAAATCTTATTCCTCTCCCTAAACAAACAGTTATTATATTATCTAATCCTTCAATCGGTGGCATATTACCAAATTCATCAAGTAAAAAAACTACTTCTCTTTCACATTTACCAGTTCTTGATAAAGTTGCATTTTTTGCTAATACATAATATGCTTGTCTAACAAATATACTAGCCATAACATGAATTGATTTATCATAGTCGGGTGTTGCCATAAATATAGCTTTTGGCTTATCATTTTCTTTATTTATAAAACCTATATCTTTTAAATCAAATGAATTTTTACTTGTCATTTTTGCTATTTTTTCAAATGTGAACATAGAAAGTTTATTCATAGCTGATACTAATATACTTCCTTTTGTATTTGACTTAGCAAATTGAGTTGTAGCATATTGCATCTTAGCAACTGATGTAATAGGTAACTCATTGAAATAATCATCTATTTTATATCTCTCTGCTCCATTAAAATCCGTATATACAGTTCCTAATTCCGTAAGCATATTTGCTACTGTATACATAGTTATTTTTTCTTCCTTATTTATAGGAATATACTTTTCACACAATGCTAAAATTAAAGCATTTGTTAAACTCATTGCTGTATTTTGCCAAAAAGCATCTTTTGTATTTGGATCATTGAAAATTGAGTAAGTCAATGTCTGGCATAAAAGCTGTGCTTCTCCAAATTCTTCATTTTTATATGCTTGAATTATAAGCTCTAACGGATTATAACTCATTGAGTTCATTGGATCAGTTAAGTTTAATAAAAGTACTTCATATCCTCTTTTTTCAAGTGTTTCTTTACTCATTGCAATTAACTCTCCCTTTGGATCGTTAATTACCATTGAAGGTTTTTCCTCTGCCCTTGAATATATATCTATAGTAGGTACAACAAAAGTTTCACCCTTACCACTACGAGTTGTACCGATTATAATGTTGTTTACTGAACTATCATCTATATACATTACTTCTTCTTCTTTTGTGTTACCGTAATTATCTTTATAGAAATGATACCCTCTAGCAATCGGTACTCCCCCTTTACCTTTAAATCCTTCATCTTTAATAGGTACAGCTCTATATTGACTTGCTATTTCTTCTCTTGTAGCAAATCTTGCTGTTCCCTTTTGTCCATCAGCTATTTCATTGAAAGACTTTTTAATATCTAAAATTAACTTTATATATAATGCTGAAAATATAGCAATTATAATTAAATAAAGTGGAAATAACTCAACTATGTAAGTTAAATTAAGAAATCCAAATATACTAGGTTTATCTCCACCTAAAAACAAATTAGGTAATTTAGTAAGATACTCTACTATTAAATTAGTTATTAATATTACTAAAGTCATTGATATAGCTCCAAACTTTATAGCGAAGTCTTTATCTACTAATTTTCTTGTTATTTCAAATTCCTTGTTTTTTGACTTTAGAAATTCTTGAATTCGCTCTCCAATGTTCATAATTTCTCCCTTTCTAAATTTTAACTAAAAATAAATAAAGTAAATTTAACTATAAATTCTTTTATTTATAATTAAATTTAGTTTATTTACTTTTTAACTATAATGAGCTGACTAGAATTTTAGCCAACTCATTATAATATTAAATAGATCATTAATTATGGTTTTAATCATGTATTCAATTCCATTTTTAAAATGTAATTTTATTTTTTAAGAATTCAGTAAAACCATTAGCACCTAAAGTAAATATTAATCCTACAAAAGCACCTATTAACCAAGGTTTTGCTTTTTCAAATCCATTCTTTCCACTAAAGAAGAATAGTGAGCCACCTACTATAAGTGCTATAGTTGCTCCTGGAACTGCAAGCATCTTGCCCCATGAAACAACTTCATACATTAAATTTGCTACGTTATTTATTGGCATTTTTTAATTCCTTCTTTCTTATGATTCTTTTAATTAAATATGATGTTCTTATGTCTACTGTTGTATATCTGCATTTGCCTTTAAACTTTGAGTTATTAACTTTGCACTATTATTTATTAAAGTTTGGTATTGTTCAGTTAACCATGTATCATGATCCTTACCACTTATTTTTAATATAGTTGATGCAAGTTCTTTTAAATCTTTATCTACAGCCATTCTTATCACCTCTCTCACTTATATATAGAAATAGCAAGAGCCTATCAAAAAATAAATAATTGAAAAGCTCTTGCTATTTCTATATATTTTATTCATTTTTGCTTCTTCCTTAATTAAAACTTTGGCATATAGCCAACTTTACTTCCTACATTAACATTCACATTTTTTGTATCTGAAAATACCGAAAACATCTTATGAACTTCTAAATTTCCTGTTACTTCAACGGTGAAAGTTGATTTATTTTTTTCTTGATTATTTGGAGCTAATTTTGGATTAGTAATATTAATTTTTACATCTGATAGTTTAAAATCAATTTGACCATCTTTCTTTCTTTTTACATAAATATTACCTTCTTTTTTTGCTCCTAAAGTTTCTTTTAAGAATATATCTAAATTAGATTTATCAATTTTAGGTTGCCATTTATCATTTTCTAATATATTTGATGTAAAATATCCTTCTCTTTGAGATTGATATATAGAGTCGCAATTATTAGTCGAAATATTAGTTGCAACACTTTCTAGACCATCTCTAACACTTGATATAGTCATTTGTGTTCTTGAATGTTCAGCTATAAAAAAGAAGATTATAGACAATGCTAGTACAACTACGCAGCTTAAAATTAATCCATTTCCTTTTTTATCTTTTATTATCTCTTTTATCACTTCCAATACACCTCACTAAATCCACTATCTTTACTTTGTAATGGTATAGGGAATGACCCAAATTTAAAAAATCCTATATTAACATTCTTTTTAACTGTAACTTCAATTGGATCACCTAGCTGTATTTTATTTGTCCCATATATATAATTTACTTTCCAATCTACAGAGTCTACATTTTCTAAATCTTTTTTGAGTTTATTGATTCTATCTTGAACTGAACTCCCAATTTGTCCTGTTGTTTCTGCTTCTCTAACAACTTCACTTGCAAACTTGTTTAAATTGCTTTTTGCAACAAAAACAGGGAATACACTTAATGCAAATGCCATTACTAAAGCAAAAACTAAAACCATTACTGCTACATCAATATAACCTTGACCTTTTTTGTTTTTTAATATCTTCATATAACCACCTATCTAAAACATATTAGAAATTCCATTAACAATCTCATACCCAAGTACAACAGCATATATAAGCATCATGCACCCTAGCATTATAGCTGAATATTTCTTTATTTTTTGAGGTCTTTTTAAGGCTATACCTCTTAATCTTTGGTACTCCAATTCTGCTAAATTATTTGCTAGAACTCTGAAATACAAAGTTTCGTCATTTCCATTTAAAACCCCTGTAAGCCCTCTGATTACTTCCGATAATGCAGAACTACCTATTCTAGTTTCAAAACGTCTTAATGCTTCCTCATAAGAGCCTGACCTCATATCTGCAACTGTTATTTCTAACTCACTTCCTAAATTAGAAGAATTTGAATACTTTTGATAGTTTTCTAATATCCTTAATACATCTCTATCTGTTTCTAACTCTTGTTCTATTGTCATAGCGAATCGAGGAAGTTCACATTCAATTTTTGCTTTTTTCTTTCTCAAAATTTCCTCTGCTTTTCCATATTCTTTAATATAAACTACTACTGAAATTACTAAGAATACTATACTCAATAATGGAGCTATAAAAAAAACTATAGCTGAAATAAAAACCATAATTCCTGTTTTTATATAAACATCAGCTACATAAACCTCTGGACTAACTTTGATTTGAGCTGATCTTAAAATCATTGATAGTTTCTCTTTGTTATATTCATTTAATTTTATATACTTTGAAAGTTTTGTAGCATATTCTAATAATAAAACCTCTAGGCTCTTAGTATTCTTTTTCTTTCTATTCCTCTTAGTTAAGTTTACTAAAGTTACTTTTTTCTTTAGTCTTGAGATTTTAAATATATCTGCTAATATCAAATATATTCCTATTGCTGTTAATGTAAAAAATATAATTAGCATTTTTAAATTCCTTTCTTACTTATTTCCCTTCTTCTAAAATTGATGAGTCTATTGGTCTTGTTAGCTTAATAATTCCTGTAAAGCATATAAAAGTTAATAAAACTACCACAAATAAAGTTAATTTTCCTGGTATTGTATCCATTAAGCACTTATACCAAGTCTTATTTATGACATAAAAAAGAGGTATATTTCCGTAGACTAAAAGTAGCATAATAGCAAACTCTTTTAACGGATCATATAGATTATTATTTACCTCTGTTGATAAAAGGGTTAATTTTGAAAGTTTAGTTACTATTGGACTTAAAGTATTTTTTAATTCTATATTTTCTTGGCAAGCGACCACAGCATTAATCCACTCATGGAATATTTCATCATTTATCTTATCTTTTAATTTTAAAAGTGATTTAGATACATCTGAATTTATATATTCAGTTTCAATTAAAAACTCACTAAATACTTTATTGATAGGAGGTTTAATATAATTTATTGTTTCTTCTACTGCTTGTATTATATTTTCACTTCTAATGTAAGCTGTTGTTATTACTGATAAAGAAACCTCTAGCTCTTTTGTTATTGCCCTTTTATAAGAGATAGATGTTAGTTTTATATACTGAAATGGTAATGTTAAAAATCCTATTGCTAAGACAGGAATTAAAAAATAATTTTTAATATATACAGCTATGTATATACCTATTACCATACTTATAGTTGCTCCTATACATACCTTAGAAAACTGATCTGTTTTATTTGTATATTCTAAAATTTCTTTAGTTTGTTTTATAAGAGATACTATCCATTTATCTTTTTTATTTGAATTTGCAAGTTTAATTTTATTATGTAAAGTTTCATTTTTACTTTCAAATAAATTAAAAATATCTAATATAAAATCAGATATTGATATATTCAGTATTTTAAAAATACCAAATATAAATATGAAAAATGAAGTTAATAATATTAAATTCATGTTTTTACCTCACTAATTTGTTTAAATCATTTATTGGCATACCATTCTCCAATAATCTTTTTTGTAATTGTTTTGATATGTTATTTACTTTCTTAAATTCTCCTGTAATTTGGGTCTTTCCATTTATTTTTTGTGATGAAGTAATTTCATACTTAAATAAAGTTTGTTTTTCCCTTTTTCCATTTTCATGTATTATACATTCTTTAATCTCCATAATTTTTCTTGAATTATCTTCAAGTCTTTTTATGAAAACTACTATAGGAAATGCTTCCGTTACAAGCTCATATAAAGTTTTATCTTCCATGTCGTATTTAGTTTTACAAAGAGTAACCATTCTTGAATATGTAGCATCACAACTATTAGCATGAGTTGTAGTTATAACAGTATGTCCAGTTCTTGCTGCTTCCTGTGAAGAAAAGGACTCACTCCCCTTCATTTCTCCTACACATATATAATCGGGATTAGAAGTTAAAGCCATTTCAAGCAATTTTTCTTGATCTATATTTTTATTTTTATCCTCACTATGTCTAGTTACTGTATGGATTACATTATTTATTATCTTTCCATCTTTATCTTTTTTAACTAAATCAAATTCTCTTGTATCATTCTCTATCGTAAAAATTCTCTTATCATCTGAAATAGTAGTTAATAGCCAAGCCATTAAAGTAGTTTTTCCACTATTAGTTGATCCTGTAATACACATACTAACTCCATATTTGAAAAACTGTTCTATTGATTCTATCATTTCACTAGAGCCTGTTTCATTTTTAATAAAATCATCTTTTCCTAATTTTTTAGGATTAACTATTCTTATAGATGCAACAACTCCTCTATCATCATCTATAACACCTCTACCAAGAACTGTTATTCTAATATTCTTTGATAAATGCCCCCTAACGGTAGGATTTGAGTTATCTAGTATCATATTAGATTTTCTAAGTAAACGTCTTACAACGTCAACTGCATGGTCTGATGATATAAATATTTCATCACTAGGCTTTACCTCTCCATTTGAATAAAGTATCTTTATATCATTCCAAGCATTTATATTTATTTCTTCTATATCATCCCTATTTAAATACTCTGTTAAAAAAGAGTATTCAGCCATATCTCTATAAAGCTTATTTACTAATTCGTCTTGTGATAGATTACCTACCTCAATTTTTTTACTAATTAAAAATTGCTTTATATATAATTTAATCTGAATACTCTTATCTTCACTATCTCTTAATAAACTTGAATACTTATTTGATATAAAACTTTGAACTTCTTCAAGTACTTCTCTAAAATTGTATTTTTCATTTGTACTAAAAAAATTTTTATTATTTACAACATTTAAATTTTTACCACCTAATAAATCCATAAATTTTTTATGCTCCTTTTCTAAATCTACTAAAGAAACCTTTCTTTTTTACTCCTTCATTTTCACAATTATTTATCATAGATATTATTTTGTTTAGATTTAAACTTAATTTATCTTGCTCTTTTGAACTTAGATTCGATAATAATTCACTACATAAACCTTGCTCTCGTATTTCATCACTATATTCTATAGTTGCCTTTATATTATATATATCTTTTAATTCATCTTGTGCATCATCAAGTCTTGAATTAGATAGTATATTTATATGACTATCACTTTTAAATCTCTTATCAATTAAAAGCGGTAAGTATGAGTCAAAATATGATATATTCTTTAACTCAGCTGAGTTTACTCTTAAAACTTTATCTGAAACTTCTAAAGCCGATATTGTAATTAAATCATTTATAAAATTACTAGAGGTATCAATTATTACATAATCTGCTAAAGCCTTTAAATGATCTATTAGCTCTTTAACTCTTTCATCTGTATATTGAGGATATGTAAATACATTTTCTCCTTGTGTGTATCCTAAAAAGGCTATATTTTTAATCTTATCTACTTCTATACAATTTTTTAAAATTATATCATTTGATAATGTTGCTACAGATAATACATTACCTAATGATCTTTTAGTATCTATATCATCTTTTAGAGTTGGGATAACTGGTGCTAAAATATCCGTAAATAAAACAATAACACTATTTTGTTTTGATATCTGTTTTGCTAATTTAATACTTAATGTTGTTTTTCCACTATTTGGGGATCCCCATATAGCTATGACTTTTCCCATTTTAATTCACTCCTAATTTTTAATCATTTAACATACTATTTTGCTTATTTAAGTAATCTAACCCTTCTTTTTCAGTTCCTCTAAATGCTAGTGATACGTGCATTTTACTTGTTGCTTCAAGCTTTGCTATAAGTTCAGCTTGTCTTTGATTTGCTAAGACAGTAATTGTAACAGGTAACTGTTGCTGATCGTCTGATCTTTTCTCACCTTCTTTTTTATCTTTACCAACACTATTTGTTGTTGCTAAAACTTTTAGATATGTAAGCTCTTTAGGTGTATAAGTATCTTCGTTGCCATGTTCATCTTCTGTTGTTGCAATAACTGAAATTATATCTCCTGTTTCAAGTTTTCCCGAAAGTCCACTTGCAAAGTTTTTAATTGTAAAAGATATTGCCTGTTCATCCCCATTCAGTCCATATAAATATTTATCTTCTGATAATTTATTCTTAGAAAGTTTTTTCTGTAAAACTACATCTTCTTTTACCATATCAACTACAGCATATTTACCCATAGCATCTTTTTCACTTACAGCCGTTGAAGGTGCATATTTTTGTGTAGTTTCAACAATTTTGACGTTATCAGATGTAATTTTCTCACCTCTACTTATATCACTTGTTACTTGAACAACCTTTATTGGCTTTTCAAGTGATTTATTATAGATTGGTGCAATTATAAAACATAGAGTAGATGCTATAACAATTGCAATTACTCCTGTAGTTGTTCTACTTTTTTTAAATGACATATGTATTCTCCTTTTAAATAAAAAATGTACTAATACAACCTAATGCTAAAAATGGTATTAATGGTATACCTTCTAAATTTTTCTTTAAGATCACCTTATTAAAAATGGCAAAAATAATAACAACTATTATACCTATAATAGTTGCCATTATTATTTTTTCTGCACCTAATAGTAATCCACTTGCAAACATAAACTTTATATCTGCTCCACCTATACCATCTTTTTTTACAAAGTTAGGTAAAATAAATTCAGTTGCTCCAATAAAAGCTCCTATAACTTTTTCGATTATATTAAAAATATCAATTCCCATCATTAATTTTAGAATTGATATAGCTATTATCAATATATGCACTATATCACTAATTTCTCTAGTTCTTATATCTTGAATACTAGCTACTAAAGCTATTACTACATATGCAATAAGGATTATATTATTAATGGTTAAAATCATTCCTTATCCTTTGTAGTCAAACATTCCTTGTATTTTATTTTGAACTGTTGGAATTATAGTATCTTTAAATATCATATATAACCCACCTAATAGTAATGCTCCTATAACTATAGCAATTAAGACTTTGACTCCTTCATCTACATAGTTACCTTTCTTTGATTTAAAACTATTTACTAATATATTTTTTGCTTTTTCCTTAAATAAGAATCCTTTCACACATAATTCTCTCATAATCATACTCTCCTTACTTTTTTGATTTTTATATTTGAAATATATATTAATTGGAATATATATTTTTAAACAATAAATCGTCTAATTCAACATCTAATCCTTCTGCAACTCTGCATATAACATCTAGTTTTGCTGTTTCTCTTTTCTTATTTACAAGCTTTTCAAGGATTGCATAGCTTACTTTTAAAATTTTTGCTAATTCTCTAAAACTTAAATTATTTATTTCTTTAAATTGCTTTAGATTTTCTGCAAGCATATATTTCATTTACTATCACCTACTCTTAATTTTTAAAATTTTTTATAAACAAAATCGTGTACTCTAACCTCAAAATAATTACTAAGTTTTACTATTGTATCTATATAATTTGAAAATGAGATTTCATCTTCTATGTCCTCTATAGTTGAAATTGCTAATCCTGTTTCCTTTGAAACTTCTTTAACTGTCTTTTTATGTTTCTTTCTTAATGCTCTTAAATTATGACCTACATACCTTTTTCTCAAAATTTTCACCTCATTTTTATATAAAAAAAAGCATATCATTTAGATATGCTTTTCTTTATTTCATAATTGATATATGTCTGTCTTGGTGTAAATTTCCGTCTATAAGTATTCTGTCATTTAGATTAGCTCTTAACATTCCAACTGGTGTCCATACATCTATTATCTCTGCATTGACTATGTAATTTAATTGGTTAGGATACCAAATCGGAGTAAAATGAGTTCTATCATTATAAGTGGAATACTTATTTTTCTTGAACTCAAATTGTGATTTAAAGCCATTATTTATAGTTTTTTCTAATATCCTATTGTAAGTATCATACTTAAATTCTGAAAAAGTAGTTATTACATTTTGAGCTGATGTTATATCATTGCTTGTACAATTGTAAGAAACATCTGTATTTAATTTTAAATTAACTCCATAACCACTTTTCATTTCATATTCATTTCCATTTTTTTTAGCTGTAGGAGTTCTAAGTCCTGGTACTAAATCCATATTTGCATTTAAGTTAGTACTATAATTTATTTTTGAAAACTCCCAATAGCCTTTATCTATCGTCATTCCAAGTTCATTTCCATTTTCATCATAGCCATAAACCACATATTGTTTATTAGGCTTCCAATTACATATCCATTTGCTCCATGTAGCAGATGTATTGTTCCCATGATTTGGTATCATAGGCAATCTAAAGTTATCATTTCTATCTCTAGGTTTTGGATCGGGAGGTGTTACTTCTTTTAAATCATGTATGTTAGCTTTTATATTTGTGCTACTTACATTAGCATTAGATATACTAACTCCTATGTTTAAGCTCTGTGGAGTTTTAGGGGTATGCCACTTAACCCAAACTAATTGATTTGAATTAGAAGGTATTACAATGTTATTTACGGTATAATCTCTACCTAATATATGGAATGTTACTGTAATAGCATTATCATTTCCTATCTCTGTAGTGCTGTTTATTTTAAAACTTGTAATAACATCTGTATCAGCTCTATAATCATAATTGCCATTATCTACCGTAATATTTGGTTTTGGTGGTGTAGGTGGTTTTGGTGGTATAGGTGCAACATATTCTTTAAACCTTACTATCCCTAATCCTAGTTGAGCTTTAATTACCCAATCCTTTTGAGGCTTATTTCTTGCTCCTGTATATGAGGGAAATCCTAAATCTGGCTTCTCTAAAAACATTCCAAGAGGTAAAGCTCTATGAGTAATACTTTGAAACTTGTATACTATGTCATTATTCATTTTCTCATTATACATAGCTGCTTCATGTGATGTCATGGCAAATCTTTTACCTTTGTATGTTAAATAAACAATCGGTTCTATTAAAAGTTTATATTTCCCACTTACAATTTCATCATAAGGCATATTAGCTTCTTCTGCTATTCTTTTAACCATCCATTCTGATGTAAAATATCTTTTTATTGCTGGTAAGTCATTTTTACCACTTGAATTTATAATTATAGGCATTTTTGGAGATATAGTGATACTATTATAAGAATTTCTATGTAATTTAAGTTTTGCTCCATTCCTATAGTCAATTTTACTTACTTTACCAAAGTCATATTCTATATCTGATCTATCCTTATTTGAAAAATCAATCGGAGTTCTAACAACTTTTTGTGTAGATATTTCTACTATACTAGCACGAACTCCATCATCACCATATCTCCATTTATTTAACCTTGTTCCACTTCCTGTACCACCACCACTTCCACTATCCATATTTCCATCTCCATTGGCAGAAAATACAGTAATTGAAGATGATATAATAGTTAGTACAACTAATATCATGCTAAAAACTCTTTTCAATAGAATCACTCCTTAATTTTACATTAAAAAAAGCATGAATTAATCATGCTTTACATTTCACCCACTTGTTTATCTAAACTTCCTTCTCCACCACTAATGACTTTACTTGAACTTCCATTACCTTGAACTATTTCATCATCACTAAATCCAAGATCATCATTATTATTGTGTTGAGGTTTTGGTTGTGGCTTTACAACTTCTACAACAGGCTTTTTAACTGCCTTATTATTATTTGTAGAGCTTTGTGTCTGCTCTTTCTTTTTAGTAGCTGTATTGTGTCTTTCAGTTGTATTATTATTTACAGTTTCTTTCTTTTTAGTAACTGTATTATGTCTTTCAGTTGTATTATTATTTACAGTTTCTTTCTTTTTAGCAACTGTATTATGTCTTTCAGTTGTATTATTATTTATAGTTTCTTTCTTTTGAGATTTACTAATTTCACTATTACTATGAGCTACTTTACTTGAAGTATTATTTGATGAGCTCTGTGAGCTTTTAGTGTTATTTACTTCTTTATTATTAGTTTCTTCCTTTTTTGTGGCTTCTTTATTATTTTCAGATGCTTTTTTTTCAGCTTCTTCTTTTTTCTTATTATCATCATCTTTTACTAATGTTTGTTTTGATTTATTTTCATGTTTAGGTTGATTTTTCTTAGACATTAAAAATGCTCCCCCTAAACCTAGGGCTACTACTAAAACACTACTTATAATTATCTTTTTTCTTTTTATCATTGTTTTATCCCCTTATTCTTTTTTTACTATTACTACATAATACTATTTCTTCTATAGAATTTTTTTGGAACATCATCTGGTCTAGCTGATCTAGTTTCTTCATCAAATTCTATATTGTAATTTTTATCATATTTAAAACTCTGTCTATTTTGTTTTAAAAGAGAAGCATCACTCATAAATGAATTGTTCATACTTCTTACTACTTTTTTTATATTTTTGTTTAAATCTCTAGCTTTTCTATGTTCAAAACTATATTTTTTTAAATTTTGACTTATATAATTTCTTATATGACCATGTGATTCACCCAATATAGTAGCAATTTCTTTGGCATTATATCCTTCGATATACTTAGCCTTAATAAATTCAAGTTTATTTAATTTTTTTAATCCTTCTCTAATCTTCTTTTGTTCCTCGTGAACCTTTTTAAAGTCTTTAAAGTTACGATTAATTAGCATCTTTATAGAGCCTTCACTCTTTTGTAATTTTTCAGCTATCGCTCTAGCTGAATAGCCTTTTATGTATAATTCTCTAACTTTATTCTTCAAAATTTGATCACCCCTAAAAAAGTATATATTTATGCAAATTTTCAAAAAGTGTCATCTTAAAGGTAACATTTTTTTATTCGCTTAAATTTCTTTAAATTATTTGCTTTTCATTAAATACTTTTTTATGTGTACATAATAGCATTTACTCTGTCAACTTGTCAACTATTTTGAGCCTTTTTTATCGGTAAATTTTTGTGTACTTTTGTATTTAATACCTATATCCTATCATTCAATCTGTCAACTTGTCAACTATTTTTAAATATTATATTCGGTAAAAATTTGTGTACTTTGCAATATTAATCAAATATTACGTTCATTATTGTATTAAATCATTATAAAATAGACTTAATTGAATAAATATTACATTCATTTTCGTATTTATAGTTATAAAATATACCTAATTGGGTAAATATTACATTCATTATTACACTAGATAGTTGTAAAATATACTTCTAGGAGGGCGGTGATTGAATTGAAAGAAATACAATTTGCTAAAAACTTACGAAACTTACGAAAAATGTATGGAATGTCTATGACTGAATTAAGTAAAGTTATAAATGTTTCAAAACAAAGCATATCTAAGTATGAAAATGGTTGTTATCCTAGTTTTCATATTGTAATTGCTGTAGCAGAAGCATTTAATTGTTCCTTAGATGATCTAGTTTATGGAGATATAGAAAAAAATCCTAATAAAAATTCTCTAGATTTTAAAGATTTTGTAGATAAAAGATTAGATGATCTTAAAAAAGAGTTTATTAATTTTAATAAAGAATTTAACGGAAAAATTGATGATGCCAAAAGAGAAATTTTTAAATCTATAGAAATTACAGAAGATGAGTGTAATGAAGATAGAAATGTTTAAAATAAAAAGCTCTACGTTGGCAATATAGAGCTTCTCATTTTAATTTAGAAATATAGGAATTTTAGAAATCTAGGAAAGACAACTTAATAAATTATTCAATATATTAATTAAATAAAGTTTTTAATATTAATTAATATGTCTTTATAGTCTTATTATAAAGTAATTCCGTTATGTAAAATATTGATATTAAAAACATTTCTAATTTTGTGGAAAAATAGTACTTAAATTCAATAATGTAAGTACTATTTTTTATTTATGTATATTTAATTTCATATATTAATTTTTTATAAGTATTTAGATTTCTAATTTTTGGTATATTTTATATTTACGGATATTTTCATCTATGTTTTAGTATAAAGTTGTTCATTGAAATATACTTCATTACTTTTAATTTTAATAAAGTATATCTCTTGTAACTCATTTATCTAATCCAATTAGGCACTTCCTTGTAATTTTCTAATATATATTTAGTTACATTTTGCTTTGTTCTTGGTGATAAATTATTATAATAAAATTCACTTTCAATACAATTTTTAACTAAATTTCCAAACTGATTACTGTTAGAGTTTCTTTCTTCTATTAATCTATTCAAATCCTCACCTAGTTCTTTTGTATTAACAAGTTTTCCATCAACTTCTATAGTCATATTGCATCTATCGTTATATTCATCTAATTTTGAATTAAACTTTTTATCTTTTTTAGGTACAAAGTTTTTATCATCTTTATATATTTTTTCTAATAAAGAAAAATATTGACCTTCATTTTCTATAAATATACCTATAGCTTTTGTTAATCTTTCTATATCCCATTTAGATGCTTTATTAATTTTATATTTAGAATCTAATTTTAAATGTGTTTTTGATTCTATTAAAACTATATTTTCATTTTTATTATCACTACTAAAATCTTTAGATTTTTTCTTTAACGTTGTAGTAGAAGGATAAGTATTAATAGTAGAAGGATATATCGTACATTTTTGTACTTCGGTTACCGTAGTACATTTTTGTACCTCGGTTGCCGTAGTACATTTTTGTACTTCGGTTATATCATCACTTATTAATAACTTAAAGACAGTTGGATTTAAATGAATATATATATCACTTTTTACCTTTCCGTCGCTATTTCTTTCTGTAGATTTATTTCTTAATAATACTTTTGATAAATTACCACTTAACATTCTTTTAATTTTTTGTTTACAGGCTTTTATATATTTTTTATCAAGTTCCATTTTTTCTTTAGCTGTTAAAGAATTATAATCCTCTAAGGTTTGACTAGGATGTAAAGAAAAAAGAATAGGTAGCTCTTGAATTAAATAACTATAGCTAACCCAATAACCCATGTCATTAACTTCATTTAAATATATTTTTTTCATATCATTTGTATTTTTAAAGTCTACAAACCATCTTAATAAGACTAAATCCTCGCTATTTAATCCCATACTTATAGCATTTCTTTGATTAAATCCTTCTATTGTATATTTCATTGACATTCCCTCCTAAAGAAAAAGCCTTGATACTATACTATATAAAAAGGCAAGGAGACAGATTTTGAACTGGAATTATCCTAATAGAATTGAATTAATGAACAATTTATGGTATTATAATTGTAATTAAATATGTTAAAGTTCAAAATATGTCTACCAAGCTATATGTGCCTTCTATTAGTATTAGATCACTTAGCATTTAACTTTTTAAGCGGCAACTTAAATTGTTAAAAGGTAGGCTTTTTTGTTGTTTGATTTTAAGTTAATAATAAATGCCTAGGATAAAATTGTCAAATATAAATATTTATACGTTTATATTGTCTAAACTAAATATTTGGCTCATATATGAATGTGATACTTGTTAAGTAAAATAAGTATCACATTCTTTTTTTATTCTCTTATAAAGGCATATAATAGGATATTTAGCCTATTATATACAAATCTTATTAATAGATTTTTAAACTATATAATCAAATTGATCTTTTTATCTAATATATAGATACTATCTTCACAAAATATCAACTGATAATTATCTTTAGACTTAAAATATCGTTAATATATTGTTGACATGTTGTTAATTAAAAAGTATAAATTCAATATTATTAACAATATCTTAACAAGATATTAACTAAAAATTTTATAAAATTAGAAAAAGTTGTTAATATATTGTTGACATGTTGTTAATCAAGAAGTATAATTAAAGTATGATAAACAACATCTCAACAAGATGTTAATTAAAAAATAAAAGGTGGAGATAGATATGGAAAATATACAAGAAATAGGATTTGATTGTGGTCGTGGATATGTAAAAGCATATAGTGAGGTTGATGGATCAATCCATCAAACTAAGTTTAAATCAGTTATAGGTGATGGTAGAGATATAGATTTATCAGATTTTAACAAAGTTCATAATCCTGAAAATATTATGGTTTCTGATAATCCTAGCATAGAGAAACCAAGATACATAGAATTTGAAAACGAAAGATATTTTATAGGATTATTAGCAGAGAAAGAATCACAAGCACCAATAAGAAATTCTAAAGATAGTAAAATAAGTGAAACAGTTAGAGTTTTATTAGCTTCGACTTTAAATGATATAGCAGTTAAAAATAAAGTTAAAATAATGGTAGGTGTACCATATAAGAGCTATAGAAAATCAGTACTTAAAGAAGTTTTAGATACTTATAAAGGACATATATTTAAAGTAAAAGATAGAATTACTGGAGCTACAAAAGAAATTCAAATAGTAGATATATCAATTTTAAGAGAAGCAGATGCGGCTGTATTACATGCTTTAGGAGGAAATATAAATACAGAAAGACCAATAGGTTTAGCTACTATAGGCTTTAGATCATCAGAGTTATCTTTCTTTGATAAAAACTTTGCATTTAATGATAAGAAATCTACAACTATAGAGTTTGGTAATAGAACTTTATTAGCAAGAGTACAAAGTGATTTAATGTCTGAAGGTATTACGAAAGATGTTAATGAAATAGATTCATCAAATGATTACAATGATAAAAAAGCAAAGGTATTTAAATTAGGATCTGAAAACTTATCACAAAGAATAGAAGATATTTGGATTAATCTAAGTGAAATGGACTTATATATTGCAGGAGGTACAGCACTTAACCTTAATTTTGATGAACAGTTTAAAATAGTAGATGATGCCCAAATGGCAACAGCAAGAGGTTTATTTGAAGCGGCACAAAGAAGATTTTAGGGAGGTGAATTAGTTGTCTAAAAAATCTAGTACTATACATATAGAACAATGTTTTTGGGATTTAATAGAAGATTATCAAAATGCTAATGGTATGGATAGTAGAAATTTAGCTATTGAATGTTTACTTTCTGAATTCAAAGCATTAAAAAGCCTAACTCAAATAAGTTTTAATGTTAATCAATCTAATTTAATTGATAAACATACAACTAAAAATTCTACACCTCAACAAGAAGATCTTCTTAAACAGAAATTATTACAAATGGAAGATGATATGCCCGATTAAAACAACTTTTAAATTTAAATCAGAAATAAAGAGTGCTATAGTTGGTTTCTATAACACTCTTTTCAACATGTTTAAGCTATAAATTAATCTACTTTATTTTTATATAACAGATGTATAACAAATGTTATCGTTAATTAAATTATAGATGTAATACACTTGTTATGTTATTGTGCATATCAAAAAATGGCTAACGCATTGCTTATTAATCTACTAAACAATTAGCAAAGAACACTAATTGTCACGCAAATTAAACGCAATTTTGTTACACTAATTATTTTGTAATCATTTAATTAAAAAATAAACAGGAACTTTAAGATTTAGTTAGTAAGTTGTTAAAATCGAAGATACAAAAAAAACCCCATATATAGGAGTTACTTATAAAAAACAAGTATATATTTATATAAGTAACCCCTAATTATGGGGTTTTTTTATATATAAGATTATATAAAAAAGACTAGATTTCTCTAGTCTAATATATTTATTATTAAAATGGTATTTCTACATTATCTATATTAAATTTTAACTGTTCATTTACAGGGATCTTCTTATAGTCTTGATGAACTATTGAGTTTTTAATTAGTGTTTGCTCTGGAATATATGTTTTACTTTTTCTGTAATTTATCTTTTCATCAATAATATTATCAAGTGTATCTATTTCTATAGCTTTTTTATGATTGTTATGTATTGTTTTATCTAAAGAAGTTGAAATTAAACTTGATACTCCATTTTTAGCTTCTTGATAAGATATTCCTTGTCTTTCTTCCATGTATCTCATATGTTTTTGGAGTTGCTCCATGTTGTAGTGAAAATGAAAACTTGAATAGTAAAAATCGAATCTAGGAAATAAATTCTTATATTCTTCTAATAGATATGTTTTTACTTTTCTTTTAAATTCTTCCCATCTTCCAAATTCAAAAATAACTCCTTTATTTCTAATATTCATTTTTTCCATTACTTCAAATTCAGCTTCCATTATAGCATTATGCTCGAATACTGTTGCATGGTGATGAATACCTTTTTTATCAACCCATGTATAAGAATATTTATAGCCTATAGCCTTTTGAGTTATTAAGACTTGAATAGCTTTTTTAACAGCATTTATACTTCTATTATCTATATAGTCAATACATTCATCAACAGCCATAGACGATACTCCTAATGAAATTGCATATTTCTCATTCAAACATTTGGCATTAATATAGTTTTCATTGATTAAGTTTAATTTTCTTAATAATAATCCTTTACTAAAACCTATAACCTCATCTTGTTCAAGATTATAATTACTTAGTAAATTACATAATAAATATCTTATGTACTTTGCTTGTGTATTATTATTTCCTAACTTTCTTTTATCAGTTTCCTTAACTAATTTTCTTTTATCCATTTTCACACCTACAGTATCCTTAATACAAGTAATAAATATCTTATGACCTTCTTTATAAAAATCACAATACCTTTCTAGCTCTTTAAATTGAGCTATCCTACTATTATTTGCTTTACTTGTTGGCTTTATGCCAAGAACTTCGCATAGCTCTTTGTATTTATACGGATGTTCTAAGATTAAGTTTTCAATTTTCATTTGTATATACTCCTAATTAAGAATTCTTTTAAACTAGGGAACACAAACAAACCTTGACACTCTCATTAAATACCTATTGAATAGTTTATACATTATAGTATATAATATAGGTAATTTAAAAAGTCTGATTAGTGTTTTATAACAACTGCTCTATTAAATATAGCTGTTAGTTATGCAGTTTGTTGTGAAACCTTTTAAAGCTACCTTGATTGCAGTCAATGTAGCTTTTTTAATATAATTAATTATATCATAAATTTACATTCTCTATCAAAATTAAGCAAAAAATAAGTAAACTAGTCAATGATCTAAATAATTGAAATACTTTTGTTTCTTTAGTTATATAATCTATGTCTACTCTATTTAAATTTTCTTTAAGTGAAGAAAAACTCATTATAAATGGTTTTAACGTGTATTCTTTGGTTGTTAAGTTCTTATAAACTTTCTAAATCTTATTATAAGAAGGTTTATATTAAATTAATTTTTAGGGCAACTGTATCTTTCACCCAAAAAGTAACGCTTAGAGAGGTCTATTAATTAAATTAAATGTAGATGTTTCATCTACGAGCAAACACCTACATTTAAATAATTAATGACCTCTCGTTGCTATTTTCGGGTACCCGAAAGGTTGCAAAACCTTAAAAACCTAAAAGCTGATATATCAAAAAATATAAAAATAGGACAATGATTCAAACAAGTTGTATCATGGTCCTATTTTTATATTTTTTATTATTACAGTTTCTTGCCCCCAACAGCATATCATTTACCTCCCTTACTTT
>NZ_JADNAJ010000014.1:0-34977 GCF_015550185.1 Romboutsia sp. 1001285H_161024_C4
TTATGAGCTAAAGATATTGGAAGTGGCATTAACTCTTCTGTTTCATTACAAGCGAAACCAAACATTATACCTTGGTCCCCTGCTCCAACTTTTTCTATTTCATCTTCTGTTGTTTCACCTTCTCTATTTTCTAAGGCTTCATCAACACCCATAGCTATATCGCCTGATTGTTCATCTATTGTAGTTATTACTGCACAAGTATCACAGTCAAATCCATATTTAGCTCTATCATACCCTATTTCTCTTACTGTTTCTCTTACTAATTTAGGGATATCTACATATGTATTAGTACTTATTTCTCCTGCTACTAATACTAATCCAGTTGTAGTTGTTGTTTCACAAGCTACCCTTGCATGTGGATCTCTTTCTAATAATGCATCTAGTATAGAATCTGATATTTGGTCACAGATTTTATCTGGATGCCCTTCTGTTACTGATTCTGAAGTAAATAAATGTCTTGCCATTTTCATCTCACCTTTCGTTTATTTTTTTATATTATCCGCTGCTACAAGAGAAAGTTCTCTTAATATTTTACAAGCCACAACTGTAGATACATTCGTACTATCATAGTCAGGACTTAATTCAACTATATCTAAACCTACTATATTTATATTTGATTCCTTTAATATAGTAAATATTTCTCTAAATTCTCTATATGTTACTCCACCCGGTTCTGGAGTTCCTGTTCCAGGGAATATTGATGGATCTAAAACATCTAAATCAATAGTTATATAAATATTTTTTCCATCTAATTTATTTATTATATCTTTAAAAGTATTTATAGTTTCAACTTCCATATAGGTATGCTTATCTTTTAAAGCAAATTCAAACTCTTCTTTTGTACCAGATCTTATTCCAAATTGGAATATTCTATTGTCTCCAACTATATCCCATACTCTTTTTATTACAGTAGCATGTGAGTTTTCATTGTTGTTATATTCTTGCCTTAAATCTGTATGAGCATCAAAGTGAATTACAAATACATCATCATATTTTTCATGTACAGCTTTAAAAGCTGGAAGAGTAACTAGATGTTCTCCTCCTATCATAAAAGGTACCTTATTATCATTTACAATTTCTTTAGTTCCTATATATATTTCTTCTAAAACTTTATCTGTATTTCCTATACTTAATTCTAAATCACCAATATCACATATTTTAAAATCCTCTAAATCTAAATCTAATATTGGACTATATGTTTCAAGTCCATAAAGCTCAGGTCTCATAGCACTACTTGCAAATCTAGTTCCTGGTCTATTTGAAGTAGTTCCATCAAACCCTGCTCCAAATACTACTACATCTGCATCTTCATAGGAAGTTTCCATTCCCATAAATGTACTTATATGTGAAAATTTATTTATTTTCATTTAGCATATCCTTAACGTATTGAGGTAGCATAAATGCACCTTTATGTATATCACTATTGTAGTATTTAGTCTTTAAATTTAATTTTTCCCAATCATCTTTATTTTGATCTTTTATTGGATCAAACTTCTTAGATGCAAATCCAAATAACCAATGTCCTGATGGATAAGTTGGTATATGAGCTTGATAAACTTTTGCTATAGGAAATATCTTATTTATTTTTTCATTTGCTCTTTTCATTTCCTTAGCATTAAAATCAAAATATGGACTTTCATTCTGATTTACAAGTATACCTTCAGTAGTTAATATTCTGTAGCAATCATTGTAGAAATCTACTGAGAATAATCCTTCTCCTGGTCCTATTGGATCAGTTGAGTCTACTATTATTAAATCATAAGATGCATCTTTAGAATTTTTGACAAACGCTACACCATCTTCATAGTATAAATTTACTCTTTCATCATCTAATTTGCATGCACATATATCTATATACTTTCTAGACACATCCACAACCATTTTATCTATTTCAACCATATCTATTTTTTCTATTTGAGGATAACGAGTCAATTCTCTTACAGTACCTCCATCTCCTCCACCTATTACTAATACATTTTTAATATTCATATTAGTTGCCATAGGTACATGAACTATCATATCATGGTATATAAATTCATCTTTGTAATTTACCATCATAAGTCCATCTAATGTTAGAAACTTTCCAAACTCCTTGCTTTCAAATACATCTACCTGTTGAAAATCAGACTTATCACTAAATAAATGCTTATCTACTTTTATTGAAAAACGTACATTATCTGTCCATTCCTCTGTGTACCAAAGTTCCATAAAAGTTCCTCCTAATAATTCAAATTTATTTTAATTTTTATATTTATGTGTCCTATATTTATTTGTGGACTAATTTGTGTATTTTTTATTTATATGTTATAATATAGATTCAAATTTATTTTAATTTTATTTATTTTATTTAGGTATTTATTACTTATATAGCTTCTGGTTTATGAGTAATTTTACCTAAATCTTTTTTTGATAATTTTTGTATTTTAGCTGTTAATCCTCTTGGTATTTCTGTAGATTCACTTCTTTCTGCTTTTAAAAGCTCTTCTAATAGTTCAAAGCTCTTCCAAGGGTCTATATCTCCGCAAGTAAAGAAATCTGCTGCTGCATATCCGTATTCTGGCCATGTGTGTATTGTTAAATGAGATTCAGCTATTATAACTGCTCCTGATACTCCCCATGGGTTAAAATGATGGAAAACAGAATCTACTATTGTTGCTTTTGCATTTAATGCTGATTCATTCATAAACTTTTCTATAAGTTTAGGGTCTCTAAGTATTTCCTCATCACAATTGTAATATTCTACTAATATATGACGTCCAAGTGTCTCAAACTTCATCAATATCACTCTCCTATTTTAATCTTTTATAACTACTATAGTATTTAAAGTTTTATCTTTCATGTCTGTTAAGTACGCATTATTTGCTTTTAGAGTTTTTATATATTCTATTATTTCTTTAGTTACAATCTCTCCTGGAGCTATTATTGGTATTCCTGGTGGATAAGCCATTATAGATTCTCCACAAACTCTATTTATACTTTCTTCCAAAATTACACTTTCCTTATTTTTATAAAAAGCATCCCTAGGTTTGAGTTTTACAATAGGGTTTATTTGCTTAATATCTATATATTTAATTTTTTCATTTGACATGTTAGACTTTGAAATAGAGTCTAAAGCTTTTATAAGCTTATCTACATCTGACTTTGTTGTTCCTATTGATATTAATGCTAGTATATTATAAATATCTCCCAGCTCAACTTGAACATTATAATTTTGATATAATAAGTCATAGACTTCAAATCCTGTTAAGCCCAACCCTCTAACATTTATACAAAGTTTAGTCTCATCTATTGACTCTACACCATTATTTTCTAGCATTTCTTTAGAAATTACCTTAATACCTTTTATTTTATTTATCTTATATTTTGCATATCTAGATAAATTTAATGCTCTTGATAATTGTGACTCTCCATTAGTTTCTAGATTTAATCTAGCCCCATCAATACTCGCCATTAATAAATATGATGCTGATGTGGATTGAATCATATTTATAGTTTGTTGTACTTTATTCACATCTATATTTTTGCTATTTACTAAAAGTGCTGAAGCTTGTGTCAACGCTCCTCCCGTTTTATGAATACTTACTGCAGACATATCGGCCTTTGCATTCATTGCTGAAATTGGTAAGTCATTATTAAAATTAAAATGAGCACCATGAGCTTCATCTACTAATACTAATACGCCTTTACTATGACATAATTTCACTATTTCTTCTATATCTGAGCATGCTCCATAGTATGTTGGATTTAATAAAAACACTGCTTTTATATCCTTATGTTTATCTAATGCATCCTTTATACAATTTAAACTAACATTTAAACTAATCCCTAATGAATTATAAAACTCTGGCTGTATAAAAATTGGGTGTCCTCCAGAAAGTATAAGTGCATTTATAACCGATTTATGGATATTTCTTGGAATAAGTATCTTATCCCCTTGATTTATGGTACTTAAAATCATTATATGTATAGCACCCGTGGTACCATTGGTTATAAAAAATGCTTCATCTGCACCATAAGCTTTAGCAAGCATATTTTGAGAATCTTTTATAATAGTTCTTGGGTTAGATACATTATCCATAAGTGGAGATGAATTTATATCCATTTTCATAATATTTTCTCCAAAATAATCATTAAGTACTTCTACACCTTGTGCTCTTACATGACCTGGTACATCAAAACATACTATATCCATCTGTGAATAATCTTTTAATGAATTTAATAATGGAGCCTCTTGGTAATCCTTAACGCATTTTTCGACATTAACTTTCATATCCCAACCTCCTTTCTATATTTTTATTCAATTATTTTTTAAATTTAAGATTATTATTTTTACACTTAAAATTTACCTTTATTAAACTACCATAATTTATTATATTAACTTTTCTATTTTTTATCAAGACTTTTTTATTTTTTCAAATCCTAGCATTTACAATATATACACACCTTTTCAAACCATATTGTTAATATTAATTTTTTTATAGTTTAGTATTAGTAAATTTTTAAAAGTTTTATAATTTTATTTTTTTAGAATTTCATTTGTTTTATCAATACTTCAAGTTTATTTTTTTTAATATTTAAGTATATAATAACTAAACTTTTTTCAAAAATATATAATATTAAATATTTTTCTATTTTTATACATTTCTATAAAAAAATTAATTTCATTACGTAGACATTAACATAATATTCTCTATTCTTTCTATGGTATTAATTAATTGAAAATAAATAAAGAGGCGAATAATAAATTTATTATTCGCCTCTTTATTTATTTTGTATTTATATTAAGCTACTAACTTCTCAGATTCTTTATTGTACTTTTCTAAATCTATATCCTTTTCACTATTTGCTACTACAAGAGTACATACATTATCTCCCATAACATTTACAGTAGTTCTAAACATGTCTATTATTCTTTCAACTCCCATTATTAAACCTATTCCTTCAAGTGGAAGTCCTACTGATTGTAAAACCATAGATAGCATTATCATACCAACACCTGGTACACCTGCTGTACCTATAGATGCAAGAGTTGCTGTTAATACTATAGTTATCATATCATTCATTCCTAAATCAATACCGTATATTTGAGCTATGAATAATGCTGCTATACCTTGCATTATAGCTGTTCCATCCATATTTATTGTAGCTCCCATAGGTATTGTAAACGATCTTGTTGACTTTCCTACACCTAGTTCTTCCATTATCTCTAAACTAACTGGTACAGATGCATTACTTGATGCTGTTGAGAATGTAACTACTGCTACTTGTGTAAATTTCTTTAAAAATGGTTTTATCTTTTGTCTAGTAAATAATTTAAATAATCCTCCATATACAACTACTACATGAACCAATAATCCAAGTAATACTACTAATACATACTTCATAAGACCTATCATAGCATCAGTTCCTACTGTTGCAAAAGTATTAGCAACTAGAGCAAATACACCATATGGGGCAAATAACATTATTATATTGACCATTTTCATACATACTTCATTAGCACTTTCAAATAAAACCTTTATAGGCTCTGCTTTTTTACCCACCACACTTATAGATATACCTATAAGCACTGCAAAGAATATAACTTGTAACATTTCACCACTGGCTAAAGCTTGTATTGGGTTGCTTGGTATTATATTTAATATAATATCTGTTATTGACTTACTTTCTCCTATTGCTACTGACCCCATTTCTACAGCTCCCATGCTTATACCGCTACCTGGCTTTAATACGTTTCCTAATATAAGAGAAACTATTATAGCTATTGCTGTTGTTCCTAGATAAAATAGCATTGTCTTTCCACCAATTCTACCTAACTTCTTTACATCTCCCATAGATGCTATACCGCATATTAATGATACAAATACTAAAGGAACCACCATCATCTTTATAGCACTTGTAAACCCATTTCCAAATACTTTAAGTATCCCATTTAATAATAATGTATCTTTTATAAATCCTGTTGGTAATTGTTTTACTATTAATCCGAATATAAATCCAAGTAATAATCCTAATAAGATTTTACTAGTTAATGTAAGTTTTTTCTTCATTTAAAATTTCCTTCCTCTCGAACTTTTTTAACTTTCTATATGCTTATTATACACAATTTCCGTCCAATTGTACATTAAAAATTAAAGTACCATTTGATTATAACATTATTTTTTTTATTTTTTTAAAGTTATTTTATCTCATATATATATATTAAACCTATATTTTTTAAATTAACTTTATTTTATTTGGTTACACAATTCAAATTCGTTATTTTATATAGTAGATATTTTTTTATTAAGTATCTTTTAATTTTTACTTATTATTTCATCCTATATTTTAAAATTTTATTTTATAAATTAAACAAAAAATAGAATAAGGGTTTATAAACCCTTATTCTATTTTTTAGAAATTTTTTTAATTTTTAATTATTTTTAGTTATAAATTTATATTTTTACATAGTTAAAAAGGGAATACTTCCTCAATAGTCTCTTCTTTAGAGTTTTCTTTTTCAAATATATCATTTGAAGCAAAGTATTCTTGTGTAGTATCATTCTTTTTGTTATCTAAAAATTTAAAACTACTTGCAAGTACATTAGTATATGTTTTATTTACTCCATCTTTTGTCTTATATTTTTTAACTCTAATTTGACCTTCTATACCAATTCTTCTTCCTTTGAATACATATTTACAAAATATTTCTGCTTGTCTACCCCAAATCTCTACTGGTATAAAATCTACATCTCGTACTCCTTCTTTATTGATATAATTTCTACTAATTGCTATTGTAAATTTGGATTTTGCTCTTTGACCTATATACTCAATTTCTGGATTTTGAGTTAATCTTCCAACTAAAATAACATTATTCATAGCTTCTCTTCCTTTTTTACGTATTTTAGTTGAATTATATACACATAATGGTATATTTATACATTTTTATGTTTATATAGAAATATTATTATTTTATATTAATTATTTTAAAATCTTTAGGAGGAATAATTAAATTTATTGTATCAGCTTCTTTTTCAATTAAGTTTAATTCTACCTGGATATCTTTAATTAAATCTATCCCTCTTGCCTCTTTTCCTAAGTTTAGCTCTATACATTCTTCATTGTCTGATTTATTTATTATAATTAATATTTTTTCATCACTTGTATATCTTATATATGAAAATACAGCATCATTTTTCGTGTTTATAAACTCAGTTTCCCCTCGTAATAAAGCTTTATATTTATTTCTTATAATTGTAAGGCTTTTGTAAAACTCAATCATATTCTTATCCTCATGCTTCCAAGGATAGGTTCTTCTGTTATCTGGATCTGTTTTTCCACAAAGTCCTGCTTCATCTCCATAATATATATATGGAACTCCTTCAAAGGTCATTTGTATTGCTACTGCAATCTTTAATAATTTATTATCTTCGTTAAGTTCTGTTTTAATTCTTGTGACATCATGGCTCCCTAATAGGTTTAAATTAGACTTAAAGGCTTCCTTTGGATAATTTTCCTTTATTTCTAAAAATTTATTATTAAGTTGATTTGATGAAATTACTCCTTTAAGAAATTCTAATATATTTTTTCTAAATGGATATCCCATTACAGAATCAAGTTCTTTACCTAAAAGATATCCCCTTCTTTTATTGTAACTAATTTTATTAGATGCATCTTCCCATACTTCTCCTACTAAAACAGCTTCACTATCTATATTCTTAAGTTTTAACTTAAATTCTTTTATAAATTCCGATGGTAACTCATCACATACATCTAATCTCCAACCTTTAACACCCATACTGGTCCATTTATTTATAACACTATCATCATCATTTATTATATAATTCATATAAGTTTCATTAAGCTCATTAACATTTGGAAGATCCTTTACTCCCCACCAAGACTCATATTCGTCGCTATTCTCTTTAAATCTGTACCAATCCCTATATTTTGAATGGTTTGATTGGTATGCACCTACTTCATTGTAATTATTATATTTATTAAAGTACTTACTATCTGCCCCAGTATGACTAAATACTCCATCTAATATAATATTTATTCCCTTGCTTTTAGCTTTATCAATTAATTCCTTAAATATTTCTTCATCTCCAAACATGGAATCAATCTTTTTGTAGTCTCCTGTATCATACTTGTGATTACTAGATGCCTCAAAAACTGGGCTTAGGTATATAATACTTACACCCAGTTTTTTAAGATATCCTAATTTATCAATTATTCCTTTTAGATTTCCACCATGGAAATCCCATCTTATTATATCTCCTTGTTCATCTTTTATATACATAGGGGCATCATCCCAAGTGCCATATAAAAAGCTATTTTTCTTTGGATTATTAATCTTCTTATTTCTATTCCCATTATTAAATCTATCTATAAATATATGATATAATATCCCTTCTTTATACCAAGTAGGTGCATTATACTCATCATATACTGTTATTTGATATTTGTTTATATTATTATATTGGTATTCTATACAACTTCCATCTTCTATATTTTTTCCATAGTATATTACTTTAATTTCTCCTTCTATTTCAACTTCTACTTTAAAGTAATAAAAATATAAACCTATTTCATTAAATCCACTAAATTCACCATTATAGTATTTTTTATTCTCTTTTATCAAACTTATTTTATCTATTTCTACATCTTCCTTTAAAATTACCCAGGAAATGTCTTTTACATTATAATTTTCATTAACTTTAACTGTTATTCTAAACTCTTGGTTTAATTTTAAAGCACCAAAAGGAGCTTTATCTTCCCAGGAATTATAAGTTATTATATTTCCCATTTATCTAGCACCCCCTAAACCAAATGTCTTTTGCATATTCAGATATAGTTCTATCACTAGAGAAAATACCTGAATTAGCTATATTAATTAGACACATTTTACTCCACTTTTCTTTATCCCTATATAAAGTATCTATCTTGCTTTGGGCCTCTATATAATTTTCAAAATCTCTTAGTACAAAATATTCATCATTATATGTTATTAATGAATCATATATAACCCTACCTTCTTTTGATATATTTGGAATAAATCCATTTACCAGATCGTCTACAACTCGCTTTATTTTAAAATTAGAGTTATATAGATCTAAAGATGAGTATCCTCCATATTTATTGTAATTTAATACTTGAGATGCTTTAAGTCCAAATATAACGATATTTTCTTCACCTACTTGGTCATATATCTCTACATTTGCACCATCTAATGTTGCTAAAGTTATTGCCCCATTCATCATAAATTTCATATTTCCAGTTCCTGATGCTTCTTTTGTAGCTGTTGATATTTGCTCACTAACATCTGTTGATGGAATTATTTTTTCAGCTAAAGACACGCCGTAATTCTCTATAAATACTAATTTTATCTTGTTATTTATGCTTTTATCATTATTTATTTTTTCAGCCACAGAGTTTATCAACTTTATTATACATTTAGCCAAGTGATACCCTGGTGCTGCCTTTGCACCAAATATAAATGTTCTTGGTACAATGTCAAGTTCTGGATTTTCTAATAACTCATGATATAAGTGTAAAATATGAAGTACATTTAATAGCTGTCTCTTATACGCATGTAATCTTTTTATTTGTACATCATAGATTGATTCTGGATTTATGCATATACCATATTCTTCAGCTATAAAATTGGCAAGTTTAGTTTTATTTTTTATCTTAATACACTCTAATTTCTTTAAAAAATTTCTGTTTTCTTTATAATCTTCTAACCTTTTTAATTCTTCTGTATCTTTTTTCCATCTATTACCTATATGCTCTGTTATCAAGTTGCTAAGGTCTTCGTTACAACTTATAAGCCATCTTCTATGAGCTATACCATTAGTCTTATTGTTAAATTTACCTGGATCATCTTCATAAAAATCACTTAGAACTTCTTTCTTTAATATTTCTGTATGAAGCTTTGCAACTCCATTTACACTATAACTCCCTATTATAGATAGATTAGCCATGTTTATGTTATTATCACATATTATACTCATTCTTCTTATTTTTTCATTATCATTATACTTATGATTCAGATATTCTACATATCTCTTATTTATTTCTTCTATTATCATATAAATTCTAGGTAATAGCTCTTTCATCATATCTACAGGCCATTTTTCCATAGCTTCTGCCATTATTGTATGATTCGTATAGGATATAGTATTTTTTGTTATATCAAAAGCTCCTTCCCAAGATAATCCCTCTTCATCTAGTAAAATTCTCATAAGTTCTGGTATGCATAATGTTGGATGTGTATCATTTATATGAATTGCTATATGTTTTGGAAAATCTAGTATATCAAACTTATTTTTTCTATATTTATTTATTATATCTTGTATTCCTGAACTTACTAAAAAGTATTCTTGCTTTAATCTTAAAAGTTTTCCTGCATGATTTGAGTCGTTTGGATATAAAACTTGAGATATTTCTTCTGTGTAGTATTTATATTTTAAGGCTTGCTCATAGCTACCAGTAAAAGTATTTGCATATAATGTATTAATTCCAAAATCTCTATTTAAGATTTCTGCTTTAAATAATCTTAATGTATTTATGCAATCATTATCATATCCTATTATTGGTATGTCATATGGCATAGCCATAACTGGTATATAACCATGATGTTTTGCTTTAAGTCTTCCATTGTCTTCTTCTAAATAAACCTCTCCACCAAATTTAACAACTACAGCTTTATTTGGTCTAATACTTTCCCAAGAGTATTGTTCATGTAAAAGCCAGTTATCAGGTACTTCTACTTGATATCCATTAATAAATTTTTGCTCAAATAAACCATACTTATATCTTATACCGTATCCATGACCACTTATATTAAGCGATGCCATTGAGTCTAGAAAACAAGCTGCTAACCTTCCAAGACCACCATTTCCTAAAGCTGGATCTTTTTCTGCACATATTAAATCATCTAAATCTATTCCCATATCCTCTAGACCTTCTTTTATCACTTCTTCTATTTGTAAATTTAATAAATTGGATTTTAATTGTCTACCTATTAAAAACTCTATACTAAAATAATAAACTTCTTTGTTAGTACTAAGTCTATTATCTACCCAATACTTAGCTATTATATCTTTTATAACGCTGCTTAAAACTATTTGAAGTTGTTCATTTGTAGCTTCATTTATAGAGTGTGCATAGATGCTATATATTTTTGAATTAAACATTTCTTTAAATTCTTGTTTTGTAATTCTGACCATAGAATCTCCCCTTTAATTCTGAGTATCTTTATAAGTCTTTATATACTCTTTAGCTGACTTTTCCCAGCTACTATCGGTATTCATTGCATTTATAACTAACCTTCTCCATTTTTCTTTATCATTATAAGTTCTTACAGCCTCTTGTATACAAAAAAGCATTTCATGTGCATTATAGTTTTTAAAACTAAATCCATTTCCTTCTCCAGTATATTTATTATATGGATTAACTGTATCCTTAAGTCCCCCAGTTTCCCTAACTATCGGTAATGTTCCATATCTCATAGCTAACATTTGACCTATACCACAAGGTTCAAATAAAGATGGCATTAAAAACATATCACTTCCTGCATATATTTGTTGAGCAAGAGAGCTATTAAATATTATTCTAGCTGAAACTTTTTTAGGATATTTTGAATCATAGTAATTAAACATAGATTGATATTGATGTTCTCCTGTTCCTAGTACCACTATTTGAAGTTTTTCCCTAAGTATTTCAGGCATAATATAAGATATTAAATCAAAACCTTTTTGTGATACTAATCTTGATACTATACCTATAAGAGGTATCTCTTCATTTACCTCAAGACCTAATATTTCCTGTAGTCTTAATTTATTTTTTACCTTATTATCTATGCTATTTATATCGTATCTAAAAAATAATTCATTATCTGTTGAAGGATTATTTAAGTCATAATCTATTCCATTAAGTATACCTTTTAATTTGTGATTATTTGATAAAAGCAATCCATCTAAGCCATATCCATAGTACTTTGTTTGTATTTCACTTGAGTAAGTTGGACTCACAGTAGTAACTTTATCACTAAATACTATTCCCGCCTTCATAAAGTTAACTCCACCGTAATATTCTACATCCCCATTATCTAAATAGGATCGTGGAAGTCCTAATACATCTGGTAATACTTTATTTGAAAATACACCTTGGTATTGAAGATTATGGATAGTATATATAGTTTTGATATTTCTATATTTTTCTAAATGACTATATTTTTCTTTTAATATTAATGGTATCATTCCAGTATGCCAATCGTTCATATGAATTACATCTGGGTAAAAATCAATTATAGACATAGATTCTAGTACCGCATTGCTAAAGAAAGTATATCTTTCTGCATCATCATCATATCCATATAAGTATGCAATTTCACCTTCACGTTTAAAATAGTATTCATTGTCTATGAAATAAAATTTAATTCCATCTAGCTCCATTTCTAAAAGTCCACAGTATTGATTTCTCCATCCCACTTCTACATTAAATACTGCTACCTCTTTTAATTTCTCTTTCAGATAATTAGGTATAGTTGAATACTTAGGTAGTATTACTCTAATGTCTACCCCTTCTTTTTTTAATGCTTTTGGAAGGGCATAGGATACATCTCCTAATCCCCCTGTTTTTGCAAATGGCCAACATTCTGACGTAACATAAAGAACTTTCACTAACTACTTCCCCCTTAAATTAGATACTTATATTCTTTTCTATAACTATAGGATAATTTTCATCACCTTTTAATTCTCTACCTTTTGATAAAACTATGTTTTTATCAAATATCACATTTTCTAATTTACTATTCTCCCCTATGACACAATTTTGCATTATTATAGAATTTTCTATATTAACACCTTTTTCTATATGAACTTTTCTAAATATAATACTATTTTTTACATTTCCTTCAATTAAGCATCCACTTGCAATAAAAGAATTTTCTACATTAGCACTATCAGTATATATAGTTGGAGCTTCATTTTTTTCCTTAGTTAATATTTTTCTATCTGAATAAAGCAATTCCTTAGCTATATTTATATCTAATAAGTCCTTACTTGTTTCAAAATATGATTTTACAGATTTTACACATTTTAGATATCCAGCATATTTAAATCCCCCTACTTTTTTATGTTTTACCACATCAAATATATAATCTTCTAAATACATGAAATCTCCTGTATTTGTTAGGTTCTCTATTATATGTATAAAATCTAACCTTTTCATAATATACATTTCCATGTATATATTAGCCTTATTAAATGCCCCTATATTAGTACCCATATTTAATACATCATTATTATCATTTAAGGTTAATGTTATATTGCCTTTAAAATCTTCTCTTGCATTGTCAATTTCTTTATATATAAGCGTTATATAATTATTAGATTCTTTGTGATACTTTAAAACCTCTAAATAATCGATATTACATATCATGTAACCTGGAGAAACTAATACATAATCCTCTTCACTTCTTTTAATATACTCTATATTACATAATAAATTATATATATCTCCATCTCTATACGGATACACATTTTGATGTTCCGTATGTTCTGGACTAAATATAGATAATCCACCTTTCTTTCTGCTTAAATCCCAGTCCTTTCCACTATCTATGTGATCTGTCAAAGACCTATATTTTTCTTTCGTAAATATACCTATATTTGTTATGCCTGAATTTACCATATTAGATAAAGTGAAATCTATAATTCTATATCTTCCACCAATAGGTGTAGATGCTATTGGTCTAGCATAATTTAATTTACTTATATTTGGATCTCCCTTTTTATTTAAATTTATTATCCCCATACATTTATTTCTCATTATTACATCACCCCTTCTGAAATTAGCTCTTCATCAACAATATCATACTCAGAAATAACATTTATCTTTTCACATTCTCTTATAATTACATTATCTTTTATTACTGCACCTTCACCTATCATAGCTTTTTCTATAACCACATTCTTTCCTATTGTGACATTTGGCATTATCACAGAGTCTGATATATTGCTATTTTCACCTATAGTAACGCCATGGGATAATACAGAACTCTTAACATCTCCTAGCACAACACACCCATCAGCTACTAATGATTCATTTATGTTAGAATTTTTACCAATATATTGCGGTGGCATTGCCATTGTATTAGTATATATTTTCCATTTTTGATCTTGTAAATTTAATACCTCTTTTGATCTTATAAGGTCCATATTAGCTTCCCATAAACTTTCTATAGTACCTACATCTCTCCAATATCCTTTAAATGGATATGCAAACATATCTACTTTATCCTCTAACATTTTTGGTATTAAATCTTTGCCAAAATCATCATAGTTTAAATTTTCTTTATCTGATTTTATAAAGTATTCTCTTAACATCTTCCATTCAAATATATATACACCCATAGATGCTAAGTTACTTTTTGGATTTTTAGGTTTTTCTTCAAATTCATATATACTTCCATCTTCTTTAGTATTCATTATTCCAAATCTAGATGCCTCATCCCAATCTACTTCTATTACAGCTATTGTGGCTTTTGATTTCTTTTCGATATGATAATTTAACATTTTATTATAGTCCATTTTATATATATGATCCCCAGATAATATAAGTATATATTCTGGATTATAATCATCTATAAAGCTCATATTTTGATGTATTGCATGAGCTGTTCCCCTATACCAATTTCCTTCTTTCTCATTCATATATGGAGGCAATATATATACTCCTCCATTTATTCTATCTAAGTCCCAATGGCTACCTATACCTATGTGTGAATTTAGTATTAATGGTCTATATTGAGTTAAAACTCCAACTGTATCTATTCCTGAATTTGTACAATTACTTAATACAAAATCTATTATTCTATATTTTCCACCAAAAGAAACTGCAGGTTTTGCAATTCTTTTTGTAAACACTCCTAATCTTGATCCTTGTCCCCCTGCTAAAATCATAGCTAAAATATCTTTTTTCAATGGCTTTTCCCCCTAATTTATAATTTTTTCTTTTTTACTAATATCTTACTATTATTTATACGTTTTATATCTTGACTTAACCCACCGATTAATATCTTTTTCCCCTTATCCATCTCATATTTAATTTTTTTAAGATTTTTTCCTTTTATAAAGGTTGCCCCTAGTGGTGGTACTTTTATTTTTATGTGATGTTCTTTGTTGTGCCATTTTGAATTTATTGAGAAAAGTTCTGAACCTTTCATTGTTTGACCAGAACCTCCATAGATTACATCATCTGAGTTGAAAACTTCTTCATATGTACCTTCATACGGTACTCCAACTTTATAATCGTAATGAACTATAGGTGTGAAATTTATTACAGCTATAATAAAATCTTCTACTTTTTTACCTTTTCTCATAAGTACTACTATGCTTTGTTCATTGTTATGTGGATCTATAAAATCAAATCCTTTATGACTATTATCAATTTCATATAAAGCTTTTTCATTTTTATATAAATGATTAAGTTTCTTTACATATTCTTTAATTTTTTTGTGTTGATCTCGCTCTAACAATTCCCATTCAAGCCCATATGCATACCTCCATTCTATATCTTGAGCGAATTCATTTCCCATAAACAATAATTTTTTTCCTGGATGTATCATGTAATATGCATATAGAGTTCTTAAGCCTGCAAATTTTTTCCACTCATCTCCAGGCATTTTATCTAAAAGAGATTTCTTTCCATGAACTACTTCATCATGAGATAGAGGAAGTATAAAATTTTCTGAAAAAGCATACATAAAAGAAAATGTTATAAGTTCATGATGATACTTTCTATATATAGGGTCCATTTCCATATATTTTAATGTGTCATTCATCCATCCCATATTCCATTTATATGTAAAACCTAGTGCTCCTTTATAGGTAGGTCCTGTAACCATAGGCCAAGCAGTTGATTCTTCTGCTATTATCAAAGGATTCTCTACATTTTCATAAATAATCTTTGTGAATTCTTTAATAAATTCTATTGCCTCTAAATTTTCTCTTCCACCATATTTATTGGGCTTCCACTGGCCTATATCATAATCTAGGTATAACATACTTGATACAGCATCAACTCTTATACCATCTATATGAAATTCTTTAAACCAATATAATGCATTAGATATTAAAAAGCTCTTTACTTCTGGCTTTCCCAAATCAAAATGTGCAGTGCCCCACCCTATATTTTCAGCTTTTAACGGTTCTTCATACTCATATTGAGCCGACCCATCAAATTTATATAGACCATGATCATCTTTACAAAAATGACTATATGCAAAATCTAATATAACTCCAATTTGATTTTGATGACACCTATCTATAAACTTTTTAAATTCTTCTGGTGGTCCGTATCTACTTGTGCTACTATAATAACCTGTTGTTTGATATCCCCAAGATTCATCTAATGGGTGTTCTGTTATTGGTAAAATTTCTATATGGGTATATCCCATATCTTTTACATAGTCTACTAGTTCATATAACTCTTTATAATCAAAAAACTCTCCATCCCATTTTCTTTTCCATGAACCTAAATGTACCTCATATATATTTATTGGAATTTCATTAGTATTTTGTTTTTTTCGTTGTATATTCCAATTTTTATCATTCCATTTATAATCATCTTCTTTATATACAATAGATGCTGTATTTGGCCTTTTCTCTGAGAATCTAGAATACGGATCTGATTTTAGCTTTTTACTTCCATCAGCTCCTATTATATGGTATTTATAAGAACAACCTTCTTTTATATTTTCTAAAGATATATGCCAAAATCCTAAATTATTTAGATTGTTCATTGTATATTGATATAGATTCCAATTATTAAAGTCTCCGGTTAAATAAACTTTCTTTGCATTTGGAGCCCACAATGTAAATGAAGTAATATTACCACTAATATGACATCCTAAAAATTTATAGCTATTATAGGACTCACCACTTTTAAATTTTTTAATATTTTCTATAATAGATTCATTACATGTTGCTTCTTTATATTTCATAAATAAATTTTCAATCCTCTCTCATTTTCCTCTGTATAGTATATAATTATATATCAGTAAGTCTTATAATTAACAAATAACTTATAGTAAAATTCAGTCATGTGATGTGTAATTCTAACACAATAATCTATATCTATACCACTATTTAATAGAATTATGTATAATCTTCTGTTTATGTAATTTGTTAATAAACTTCAAATACATTTTTTAATTTTGTTATTAAGTAATTTAATTATTTTTTTGACAATGTTATTTTCTAAGTAATCCATTTATTTTATATACAAAGTAATAAAATTTGCTAAAATTAAATAATTTCTAAGCAATAAAAAAATACCGCTAGATGCATACTTGCACCAAGTGGTATTTTTTTATTCTTAATTGATAAATTTAATTTTTATCATCACTTAAAACTTCTTTTATACCTTTAAAAGTTCCTAGGAAGTTTACTGTGTCAGAAGGTAGTACTAACTTAGTTGCATTTCCTTGAGCTACCTTTTCCAATGCTTCTATAGATTTTAAAGCTAATATTCTTTCATCTACATCAGATTCCTTCATAGCTGATAATACTTCTCTTAATCCTTTAGCTGTTGCTTCTTGAACCTTTAAAATAACTTCAGCTTCTCCTTGTGCCTTAGCTATAGCCATTTCTTTTACAGCCTCTGCTTCACCTTGCGCTTTTAATATAGAGGATTCTTTCAAACCTTCAGCTTCCCTTATCATAGCTTCTTTCTTAGCTTCTGCTCTAAGTATCGCTGATTGTTTTTCTCCTTCTGCTTGAAGTATTGAAGCTGATTTATTACCTTCTGCTTGAAGTATTGCCTCTCTTCTTTCTCTCTCAGCTCTCATTTGCTTTTCCATTGCTACTTGTATATCATGTGGTGGCATTATATTTTTAAGCTCTACCCTGTTTACTTTTATCCCCCACTTATCAGTAGCTTCGTCTAATATAGCTCTCATCTTTGTATTTATAACATCTCTTGACGTTAAAGTTTCATCTAAATCTAATTCACCTATTAAGTTTCTTAAAGTTGTAGCAGTTAGGTTTTCTATAGCTGTAATAGCATCTGCTATTTCAAATACATATCTTACAGGATCTGTTATTTTGTAATAAACAACTGTATCTATTTGCATAGTTACGTTATCTTTTGTTATAACTGGTTGAGGAGGAAAATCAACAACATTTTCTCTCAAATCAATTATATAACTCATCTGATCTAAAAATGGAACTAAGAAATGAACACCTGTGTCTGCTACCTTTCTAAATTTGCCTAGCCTCATTATTATACCTACCCTAGACTGTTTTACCACTCTTACACAAGATAGAGCAATAACAATTGCTACTACTATTATAAGTATCGGTATTACTAAATTCCCTATCATTTCAAACATAATACATCCTCCTAAATAATTTATATACCTTTTTATTTAATTATAGATACTTCATCATGTTTACTTACAACTAACTTAACTCCCTCTATCTTCATCACTATAACTTCTTCACCTTTTAAAATCTCACTATTGTCTATAGATATTGCACTCCATTCTTCATTATCTACTACTACTAATCCCATTTGATTTTCTTTTATATCTTTTGTTACCATGCCTTTTTTATTTAATACAGCATTAAGATTTGTACTATACTTAAATGTTTTATCTTTTTTAACTATCTTTCTAGTACCTATTATTAATAGAATTATTGAGATTACAGCAAATATTATTACTTGGACTATTATACTTTCTATAAAACTACTTAAAAACATAAGTATTACAGCAGCTAAACTAAACCAAATTAACGTTAAGCTCGGTGTCATAGCTTCTGCTATAGCAAATATTATTGCTACAACTAACCATACTAGTTTCATTGACCCCCTCCTAAATATAAATATATATTAATTGTATTATATCATTGTTTAATTTATATCTATGTTTATTATAAATTCTGTAATATATTGTAATATTTACTAGTTTTCCTCTAATTTAAATAATATATTTTATTTCTATTAATATTTATACTAACTCTATTTCCTCTTACAAGCTTTAAATCCTTATTTTTTAATCTTACTTCTATAGCTTTTTTACTTTTATCTTTTCTTAAAAAGACACTTATCGTTTCTGGGTTTTCTATTACATTTTCTACTACAAATTCTTTACTTATTGAATCCTCTACCTTATCTATGCTTATATTATTTTCTCTTATACCTATGTACTTAAATTTTTTAGCATTTATATCCTCTATTATTAAATCCCAATCTATAGCATATATGGTATTATACTCCAAAACCTTAACCCTTGATATGTTTTTACATCCAGTTATTTTAGCTTCTAAAACTGTGCTTGGATTATTGAATAGATCATGTCTATTTCTTTTAACCTTAGCCTCTAAATCTTCATACACTACTATGTCTTCACACATTCTATATGCTTCTTCTATATCATGAGTAACAATTATTGAATTTTTGTTGTATTCATTTAATATTTCATTTATTTCTAATCCTATGTTTTTTCTTAAGTGGTAATCTAGCGCAGAAAATGGCTCATCTAGTAACAATACTTCCGGTTCTGTAACTAAAACCCTAGCTAATGCTACCCTCTGTGCTTGTCCCCCTGACAATTCATAAGGGTACCTATTTTCTAATCCATTAAGCTTTAATTTATTTATATACCTTTGAGATAATTCTTCTATATCTTTTTTTCGTAAATTACTTATTCCAATCTCTATATTTTTCTTTACAGTCATATGAGGGAATAGTCCATAATTTTGAAATAAAAATCCAACTTTTCTATCCTGAGGAGGTAAGTTAACTTTTTCATCCGAATCAAATAATACCTTATTATTTAATATAATTTTACCTTTATCTGGCGTTTCAAGACCTGCAATACATTTTAATGTCATACTCTTACCAGAGCCTGACTGTCCCAAAAAAACTAGTTTTTTACATTCTTGATTTATTTTCACTTTTAATATCTTTTCTCCAACCCTTTTTTCTATATCAATATATAGAGACATTATTATTTCCTCTTTCCTACTATTTTTAATTGTTTGTTAGACCAATAATTAAGTATTAACATTATACCTAGTGACATTAGTATTATTACCATAACCCAAAAGCTAGCCATAGCCATATTTCCACTTTCAACCTCAAAAAATATAGCTATTGGTATTGTTTGTGTTTTTCCAGGTATATTTCCGGCTATCATCAATGTAGCTCCAAACTCACCTATTGCTCTTGCAAATGATAATGCTATACCTCCTATCACACCAGGTGTTGATAGCGGTAATATTATTTTTTTGAATATATTCCACTCACTAAGACCTAAAGTCCTTGCTGATAGTATTATATTTTCATCAATTTGTTCAAATGACGATCTTAAACTTCTGTACATAATTGGTAAAGATACTGCTACTGCTGAGATTACAGTAGCCCACCAAGTAAATATTATATTTTTATTCATTGATATTAATATATTTCCTATTATCCCATTTTTACCAAATATAAGTAATAAACAAAATCCAACTACTGTTGGAGGGAGTATTAAAGGAAGGGTTAAGATTATTTCGATTAAGGTTCTAAATTTTCCTTTATAATTCATCATAAGATATGCTATTAAAATTCCTATTATACTTGTTATAATAGTTGCAATTAGAGATGTTTTTATAGATATAATTAATGGTGTCAAATCAAAATTCATATTATATGTAATTCCCCCTATTTTATAGTTATATTTCCTTATACCCATATTTTTTTAATATATCTTGTCCCTCTTTGCTAAATAAAAATTTTTGGAAATCTTTAGCTTCTTCTATATTTTTGCTATCCTTTATTATTGCCATTGGGTATATTATAGGTGAATGGTATTTATCATCTATTTCCTTTATAATATTAATTTTATTATTATTTACTGCATCCGTTGAATATACAAATCCTGCATCCACATTTTCTACTTGAGCCCACGCTAGTACTTCTTTTACATCTTTAGCATAAACTAACTTATCTTTTACTTTTTCCTCTAAGTTTAAATTTTTTAAAGTTTCATATGCATATTCTCCTGCTGGTACACTTTCAGGATGCCCTATTCCTATATGTTTAACTTTTTCACTCATAAGATCGTCTATACTATAATTTTTGGAATTATTGCTACTAACTAAAACCAACTTATTTTTTGCTAAATTTCTTACACTTTCCTTATTTAATATACCTTTTTTATTTAACTCATCTACTTGTTTTTTCCCTGCTGAGATAAATAAATCACAAGGAGCTCCTTGTTCAATTTGTTGCTTTAGAGTTCCTGATGAACCATAATTTATGACTAATTCGACATTATTATTTTTAAGTTCATATTCTTTTTTTAATTCTAAAATTGCCTCTTTTAAGCTTGCTGCTACCGAAACACTGATTTGTTTTTTATTATTTTCATTACTTGTACACCCTAAAATACTAATAGCTATTAAACATACTATTATCATAAAGATGCTAAATTTTTTCATAATATACTTCTCCCTAAATTAATTTTTATAACATCTTTATATTATCAAAAACACCTACATTAATGTAGGTGTTTTAATTATTTTTTATTATTATCTATTATAGTTTTAGTTGTGTCTAAGTCTTTTCCTATACATCTTTGACTGTTTATTCTTTCTGATACTAGCATTTCTGCTAATAAACCTTTTAATTCATGTACTAATTTTTCTATTTCTTTTTTACCTATTTCTTCTTTGTCAATTTCTTTTTTGGCTTCTTTTGGATCTATTATAGTTTTAGTTGTATCTAGATCTTTTCCTATACATCTTTGACTATTTATTCTTTCTGATACTAACATAGTATCTACCATATTCTTAGCTTCTTCTACTAAATTGCTTATTTCTTCTTCTGTAAACTCTTCTTTATCAACACTTTGATCTATTATAGTTTTAGTTGTATCTAAATCTTTTCCTATACATCTTTGAGTATTTATTCTCTCTGATGTTAACATAACTCCTGATATCCCTTTTATTTCTTTCGCTATTGTAGATATTTCTTTTCCTAACTTATTTAACTCTTCCTGTGTTAATTCTTCTTTTTCTACATCTTGGTCTATTATAGTCTTAGTTGTATCTAAATCTTTTCCTATACATCTTTGTGTATTCATTCTTTCTGAAGCTAACATAACCCCTGCTAATCCTGTTAATTCTTCTTTTAAACCATGTAATACGTTTCCTAACTTTTTCATGTCCAGCCACCTCGTTGTTAAATTTTGCATCTCTTAATTATAATTACCATATAAACATTTGTAAATACTTTATTTTATCTTACTTTTATTATACCTATTATTGTAAATATATATATCTCTATTTTGATTAATTTAATATATTATATTCTTACCACAAATTACCTAAGTTTAAACTCTGATTTTGTTTCTCCAATAATTTTTCCTCTAGCATTTTTTAATTTTGGATTATGAAACTTAGATAATTTTTCTTTTTCCTCTTTAGATATTAAACCTAATTGATCTAAAGTTTCTACCACTGCACAGTTGGTGGATATATCACTTCCATCTTCTGTCTTAACAGCTATACCTATTCCATTTTTTTTATCTCCTAATAAATATACACCCTCAGATCCCATTTTCCCAAATATTCTTCCTTTGCATGCCTTCATTAATTCTGTACAAAATCTATCACTTCCTCCTACCATCTCGGGATAACTAATCATAGCTTTAGTTATTCTATTTATGTATTCAGATTTTACATATATATTTGTTGGATTAGCCATTTGTGCAAATCCATATGCTAAGTTTTTTAATTTAAGTGCATGTGTTGGAGCACCACATCCGTCTATTCCAATTAAAATATCTTTCTTATCACATCCACATATCTTAGACATATTATTTAATATTCTTTGCTGAACCGGATGTTTCAATTCTAAGTAATCATCTAAATTTTCCTTATTAGCCTTAGCACTAATCAACATCCCACAATGCTTTCCAGAACAACTGTGATGTTTTTTAGTTATATCTTTTCCTGACCTAATTAAATTCTTGTATACATCTAAGTTAAATGGTACCTTAGTTCCACACTTTAAATTATCTTCACTAAGATTTGATTTTTTTAATATACTATTTATCCCCTCTACATGGTAATCTTCACTAGAGTGAGAAGAGCACATTAATGCTATTTCTTTATCACTTATATTATAGTTTTCACAAGCTCCACTCTCTAAAACCTGTATTACCTGTATTGGTTTTACACTAGATCTTGCATATATAATTTTCTCTGGATTTGAATAATACTTTAGTAACTTATTATTACTATCGACTACAGCTATATGAACATTATGGCTACACTCAACTAGGCTTCCTCTATATGTATTTACTGCGCCTATCACTTTAATCCTCCTTATTAAAAAAATATTTTATTAATTATTATATGTTATTTTTCTTTGTCTATATATCTTTTTGAAATTAGTTTATATATAAATTATTCACTTTTTAACTTTTAATTGTTTGCATAAAAACTTTTTGGGTAATAAATTATAGAGGTGATTTTTTGAATTCAAAATATGACTGTTTTAAAATAACCTTGCTATTAAAAGAGCTCTACTCTAAGACAATGTATTCTATAGAAGACAATTTTGAAGAAGAAAGTTTGACTTATCAACAAATTATAGTAATTAAAATTATTGCTCACAATGATGATTTAACAATATCTGATCTTTGCAAAAAAATGTCTTTAGCAAAAGGTACTGTTTCAGGTATAGTTACTAGACTTGAACAGAGTGGATATTTGGAGAAATTTAAAAAGGAAACTGATAAACGAAATACTTATCTAAAATTTACTGATAAAGGAAAGTCTTTTGCTTTTGAGTTTCGATCTAAGATTCAAAAAAGTTTTGATAATACTTTTAGAAATTGTAATAATGAAGATTTACACGATCTTAAACTAAACTTAGAAAATATTTTATCTAAAATTAAGGAGTGACAACTATGAGTACTAAACTGATAATGGCTATTACATTCATTACATTCGCACTTATATTTTACACTGTAGGTGTTTTTAGCGAAAGAAGAGCTAATACCTTAACTAAAAAACATGTTATAATATTTTGGTTAGGCCTTGTATGTGATACATTAGGTACAACTACAATGACTAGTATAGCTTCTAGCGGAAATTTATCTATCTCTCCTGTTGCAGAGAGTATACATGGGATAACAGGTTTACTTGCTATAGTTCTTATGCTATTTCATGCTTTTTGGGCAACTTATGTATTATATAAAAATAATGAAAACCAAAAGAAAGTATTCCATAAATTTAGTATAGTGGTTTGGTCTATATGGCTTATACCTTACTTTATTGGAATGTTTATCGGAATGATGCATTAGTAGATATAAAATATAAAAAGAACGTTGTATTAATACAACGTTCTTTTTATATTTTATAAGATAATAGTAAACTTAGTACCCTTGTTTATTTCACTTTCTAAGTATATCTTACCATTGTGAAGTTCAACTATCTGTTTTGTTATAGTAAGTCCCAATCCACTTCCACCTTTTACTTCTGAGTTTGCATCTACAACTTGATTAAATCTATTAAATATGGATTCATGGTATTTATTATCTATACCTATACCTGTATCTTCTACAGTAATTATTACATTGTCATTATCTTCTTTTATAGTTATTATAATTTTTCCACCCCTCGGTGTAAATTTAGCAGCATTTCCCACTAAATTAACTATACATCTCTCAATTTCACTAGCATCACATACGATATATTTTTCCTCAACCTCTGGGTCAATTATTAACTCTATACCATTGTTTTCTACATACTCTTTTAATGATAATGTGGCTTCTTCAACCACATATACAATGTCATTTTCTTTTAGGTCTAATTTATATTTGCCATATTCTATCTTTGTGGTGTCAATTAGATTATTTATTAGCCTTAATAATCTTTTGGTATTTCTATCCATTACCATCATATATTGAGATAATTTTTCTCGTTCTATACCACCTTGAGATTTATTAAATTCTGTTATAAGTTGTTCAGTTGTATAAATTACATTAAGAGGCGTTCGTAGTTCATGAGATAAATTTATAAAGTAATTATTTTTTCTTCTTTCTAGGTCTATTACTTTATTTAAAAGCTCATTACTTTTTTGCATCTCTTTTCTTAATTGAGCTGTTCTCTTCTTTACCATATTATCTAAGCGGTTCACTCGATTTACATTATAATAAATTATAAATACAAATATTATTATATATATAAAAATTGCTAAGTTACTTTTATAAAATGGGGGTTTTATATTAAACTTAACTTGATTTTCACTAGTTATCGTTCCATTATAGCTCCTTGCTTTTACCCTTAATGTGTAATTTCCTGGATCTAAATTGCTATAATTTATATCATTAGATTCAACTTTACGCCATCCTTCTTTAGTCCCTTCTAGCATATAATAATACTGTATATTCTTAGTGTTTCTATAATCAGGTAAAAACAAAGTTATATTTATGAAATTTTCATCATGCTCAAATTCCATGTTATTTATATCATTATATTTTTTGCCATTTATCTCAAAGTTATCAAACATAACTTTAGGCGTGTATTTTTCAGTATTTATATCAGATGGATGGAATATATTTAGTCCATTTATTCCTCCAAATATTAACTCTTCTTTCTTATTTTTATATAAAGCATTTCCATTAAACTCTCCACCTTGTAATCCATCTGTTATGCCAAAATTCTCAATTTTTTTTGTCTTTATATTTAGTCTTGATAAACCTGAATTAGTACTTAACCATAAATTTCCCTTATAATCATTTAAAATCCCATATACGATATCATTTGAAAGTCCCTCTTCGGTTGTATAAGTAGTAAATTTACCCGTTTCTTTATCTAGCTTATTTAAACCATAACTAGTCCCTATCCATAAATCTCCATATATATCTTCATTTATATCTCTTATAGTATTTGAACTTATAGAACTTTCATCATTTTTATCATATTTATAGTTTTTTATTTCTTTTGATTTAGGATCTATACTTATAAGACCATTGTCTATAAAACACCCTATCCAGTATACACCACTTTTATCTTCATATATAACTTTAGCAAATAAAGACTCTATTCCTGACTTTTCTAGAACTTCATCTAAATTGATTATATCATTAGTCTTAAAGTTTATTATACTTATCCCATTTGGAGTTCCCACCCATAAGTTATCTTTACTGTCTATAAATACAGTTCTTATATCATCTTCTTTTAGCCCATTGGATTTGTCGTATACAATTATACTATTATCATTCTTATCTATTATATTTAAACCACTTCTAGTTCCTATATATATTTTGTCTTCTTTTCCAGTTATATCATTTATAGAATTATCACTAAGTGTATAGTTTGTATTTTCTCTATTTAAATGACTTACATCTCCATTTTTTCTATTAATTATGTTTATCCCTTTAGAGTTTGTACCAACCCATAATAATTCATCTTCATCTTCATATATACCATGAACTATATTTTCACTTAATGAGTTCTTGTCATTAGGATTATTTTTATAATGAATTATCTTATTTTTAGGGTCAAATATGCTTATGCCCGAATATGTTCCAACCCATATAAGTCCACTTTTATCTTCAATTATATCAAAAACGTTGTCCTGAGATACTGAATTATAGTTGGTACTTTCATTTTTATATGTAATAAATTCTTTACCTTCATTTATTTTTGCAAGTCCCTTATCTGTTCCTACCCATAATGTATCATTGCTATCCTTATACACTTCTCTTATAAAGTTACTTGGTATGGATTTGCTATTATTCTGATCATGTGTATATTTTTTTATCTCATTAGTTTCTATATTAATTTTATTTAATCCGTTTTTAAAAGTTCCAACCCACATATACCCATCATCATATAATAAAGCATATATGTCATCTTTTATTGTTTTATTTACATCTTCACCTATACTATATTTATATACTTTTTTATTCTTTGTATTTAATTTATCTACTCCACTTTTTGTTCCTATCCATATATTCCCATACTCATCTTCTTCTAATTCACGTATATATTGGCTACTTAAATCTTCTTTTCCTCCTAAAATTCGCTCAAACTTATCTTCTTCAGAATTATATAGATTAAGTCCATCTGATGTTCCTACTATTATATCTCCATCTTTAGTCATAAGAATATCTCCTATGTTATTGTGAGATAAATTTCCACTTTCTTTGTCATTAAAATAGTTAGTTATCTTATCTGTATTAATATCTATTTTACTAAGCCCATTAGCTGTTCCTACCCATATATCTCCATTACTATCTTCTTGAAGGCTTACTATGTAATTGTTTGCTATACTGCTTTTTGACCTTTGATTATGTCTATATATCTTAAAATCATACCCATTATATTTGTTAAGACCATCATTAGTACCTATCCACATGTATCCTTTTTGATCTTGAATAATAACTTCTGCTGTTGACTGAGACAAGCCATCTTTATTGCTTATTTTTGTAAAGTGTACATCATAACCATATACTTTATATCCATCCCCTAATATTAATATAGTTATAAATAAAATCATTCCTGCAATATATTTATTTTTCATTATTTTCCCCTTATTTAAAAATCATTCCTACAAAATTATACTATATTATACATCATTTTTCTACTTTATATATGTTTCAAAACATCTCTCAAATATATCGGTGCCTATTTTACGGATAAATTAATACTCTTTGCAAAAAAAGAAAAGTGCCAAATGCACTTTTCTTTTTTATATTCCTATAACTTGAGTTACACCTTTAACTTCCTTAACAAGTAAATTTTCAATAATAGCCTTTAATGTCATTGTTGCTCCTGGGCATCCTTTACATGCTCCTTGTAACTTCACTAATACAACTCCTTGGTCATTAACGTCTATTAGTTCTACATCTCCACCATCTCTTTGAAGAATTGGTCTAACTTTCACTAATGCTTTTTCTACCTCTTCTCTCATGTCTATCCCCCTTATTTTCTAATACTTTTAGTATTCTACATAAATCTTGAATTTCCTTTATAGATCTATCTTTTATAAATAATTTGTCTAAACTTTGATTTAATCATATACGCTACTTCTTTTGATTCTCTTATATTAAAAATTAATGTTAATATTATATATATAATTAACCCAATTAATGTAGACCCTATACAAGATATGGCTATAAGTTGTTTTTGTTTTTCAAAAATATTCATTCCTAGATTAACTATCTCATAGTATGAAAATTTTATTATTAATCCCATAATAATTGATGCTATCGCTACTTTTATAAAAGTTATTATTGTATTTTTCATACCTATTCTTCCTATCTTTTTTCTAAGAGATATAAATAATAATACAGACGTTGCTATAGCAGATATAGAACTAGCTAAAGCAAGACCACCTATACCCATATATTTAACTAGGACAATAGATAATATTACATTTATTATAACGGATACAGTTGCATTTTTTACTGGGGTTTTTGTATCTTGTAGTGAATAAAATGATTTAGAAAGTATCTCTCTTAATCCATACGCAACTATCCCCATAGAGTAATAAAGTAGTGCTGTTGATGTTAATTCAGTAGCTTTTGAGTTAAATGATCCATGTTCAAATAACAAAGTTACTATAGGTGTTGATAATCCCATTACTATAACCATTATAGGCATCATAGCTATCAGTGTTATATTTAAAGATTTTGATACGTTATATTTAAAAGCTTTTATTTTTTTTTCACTAGCTAATTTAGATAGTATTGGATACATTACAGTAGATAAAGATATTACTATAATACCTACTGCAAACATATTTAGCTTATTTGCATAGTTTAGAGCTGTTATACTCCCAGAATCTAGTGTAGATGCTAAAGTTCTATTAACAACTGTATTTATTTGGTTAACATAAGAACCTAGAAATACTGGCAATATAAGATATAATATCTTTATTATATTTTCGTCCTTAAAATCTATAATAAATTTATACTTATATCCATGTTTAAATAAAAATGGTATCTGAAATAAAAGCTGTGCTATATATGCAAATAAAGTACCATATACCATAAAATATGAATTTGTTATTGAACCTAAAGCTATTGCTATCATTACAAATATATTAAATGGTATCGTTATTAAACCTGATATATGAACATCTCCTGATGCAACTAAAAAAGATGTTATTAAACCATTTATAGCTATAAATATCATAGAAAAAATTAATATTCTAGAATAAGATATAGTTAAATCTAACACCTCTCCTTTAAATCCCATAGCAAATATCTTAACTATATATGGAGCAAATAATATTCCTATTGCGATTAATATCATACTTATTACAGTTACTATGTTTAATACATTACTTGTAAACTTATATACTTCATCTATTCCCTGTTTCTCTCTTATACTAAAAAACATTGGTATAAATGTTGTTCCAAGAGATGCACTTATACCATCAAATAGTACTACCGGTATATTAAGTGCTGTAAGATATGCGTCTGTTATATGACCTGCACCAAATGTCCTCGCTAGTACTATATCCCTTAAAAAACCTGTCACTTTTGATGTTAATATTATAATCATTAAGATAATAGCTGCTTTTTTTGTTGTTTTAGCCATATTAGATCCTCATTTCTAAATTTTATTATTACAATTTATTTTTCTAATAAATTTTTTAATTTAAGCTATTATATAATGATACCACTTTTTTTACTATTATTAAACTTTGTTTAATTTTGATATAAAAAGTGCGTACTTAAAAGTACGCACTCTTTATTTATTTCCCTGCTAGTCTCTTATATGTTTCATATCTTTCTTGTATATTTTCTTCTAGTTGTGTAAATAATTCCTCTGCTACATCTGGGAATTGCTTAGCTATTGCAGAATATCTTACTTGACCCATTATAAAGTCTCTTACATTTCCTTTTGGTTCTTTTGAATCTAAGTTAAATGGATTTTTATTTTCTTTCTTAAGTTCTGGGTTGTATCTATATAAATGCCAATATCCACTAGCAACTGCTTCTGCTTCATTATGAACGCTTCTTCCCATACCTTCTTTTAATCCGTGAGATATACAAGGTGCATATGCTATTATTAATGAAGGCCCATCATATTTTTCAGCTTCCATTACTGCTTTAATAAGTTGATTTTTATCTGCACCCATAGATACTTGTGCTACATATACATTTCCATAACTCATAGCCATCATACCTAAATCTTTTTTCTTAGATCTCTTACCTGATGCAGCAAATTTAGCCATAGCTGATAATGGAGTAGACTTTGATGCTTGTCCTCCTGTATTTGAATATATCTCAGTATCAAACACTAATACATTTACATCTTCTCCTGATGCTAGTACATGATCAAGTCCACCATAATCAATATCATATGCCCAGCCATCTCCACCTACTATCCATTGAGATCTTTTAACTAAATAATCTTTTCTAGCTTTAATTTCATCTACTAATTCTTTAGCTTTTCCACTAAATGATTTGTTTTCTATAACTTCTATAACCTTTTTACTAGCCTCTTTAGATGCTTCTCCATCATTCATAGTATTTATCCAATTTTCAAATACATCTTTATACTCATTAGATTCTTCACTAGCCACTAACTCTTCCATTAAGTCACGTAACTTTAATCTAATTTGTTTTACACCTAAATACATACCATATCCAAACTCTGCATTATCTTCAAATAATGAGTTAGCCCATGCAGGACCTTTTCCTTCATGATTTACAGTGTATGGAATTGAAGGTGCTGAACCACCCCAAATTGATGAACATCCTGTAGCATTTGCTATCATCATTCTATCTCCATATAATTGTGTTACAAGTTTTATATAAGCAGTTTCTCCACATCCTGCACAAGCTCCTGAGAACTCAATAAGTGGAGTTCTAAATTGAGAGTCTTTTACATTATTTGCAGTAACTAGATCTCCTTTATATGATACTTTAGATACTGCATAATCCCAGTTTGGTATTTCTGCATCTATCTGAGTATCTAGAGGTTTCATCACTAATGCTTTGTCTTTAGCTGGGCATATATCTGCACAGTTTCCACAACCTGTACAGTCCATAGTATCTACTTGCATTCTATATTGTAAACCACCAAATGCTTTTCCAACAGCTTTTTTAGTTCTGAAAGTTTCAGGTGCATTATTTACTTCTTCTTCATTTAATAAGAATGGTCTTATAGTTGAATGAGGGCATATATATGAACATTGATTACATTGAATACAGTTTTCTAGTATCCATTCTGGAACATTAATTCCTATACCACGTTTTTCATAAGCTGCGGTTCCTGCTGGGAATGTACCATCTTCTATTCCATTAAATGCACTTACAGGTAAAGAATCTCCTTCTTGGGCATTCATAGGTCTTAATATTTCTCTTATAAATTCTGGCTCATTTTCATGATGTTCTTCACTATCTGTTGCATTTGCCCATGAATCTGGTATATTTATCTTTACTAGAGCACTCTTACCTTGCTCTACTGCTTCATAGTTCATATTAACAACTTTTTCACCCTTTTTACCATAAGCATTACTTATTGATGATTTTAAATATTTAGTTGCCTCTTCTTCAGGTATTATATTTGCTAATTTAAAGAATGCTGATTGCATTATCATATTTATTCTATTTCCAAGACCAATTTCTTGTGCTATTTTAGTAGCATTGACTGTGTAGAAGTCTATATTATTTTTAGCTAAGTAATTTTTCATCTTTGCTGGTAAATGCTCTTCTAATTCTTTTTCATCCCATATTGTATTTAATACAAATGTACCATTTGATTTTAATCCTTTTAATAAATCATATTGAGTTACATATGATTGATTATGACAAGCTATATAATCTGCACTATCTATTAAATAAGTAGATCTTATTGGTTCATCTCCAAATCTTAAGTGAGACATAGTTACCCCACCAGATTTTTTAGAATCATATGCAAAGTATGCTTGAACATACTTATCTGTATTATCTCCTATTATCTTTATAGCTTGTTTATTTGCTCCAACTGTACCATCTGATCCAAGTCCCCAGAACTTACAATTTATAGTTCCTTGTTTTACTACTTTAAGTTCTTCTTTAACTTCTAAAGATTTATGAGTTACATCATCAACTATTCCTACTGTAAATTGATCTTTTGGATTGTCACATACTAAGTTATCAAATATAGCTTTTATATCTGTTGGTGTTACATCCTTTGATCCAAGTCCATATCTACCACCTATAATCATAGGAGCATTTTCTTGTCCATAATATGCAGCACGTACATCTAGATACAGAGGTTCTCCTATTGCACCTGGTTCTTTAGTTCTATCTAGTACACATATTTTGTTAACACTCTTTGGAATTACTTTTAATAAATGTTCCTTACTAAATGGTCTAAATAAATGAACTTTTACCAGTCCATATTTCTCGCCTTTTGCATTTAATTCATCTATAGTTTCTTCAATAGCCTCAGTTACTGAACCTATTGCTATTAATATTTCTTTTGCATCTTCTGCTCCGTAGTAGTTAAATAATCCATATTGTCTACCTGTTAATTCGCCAATTTTATTCATATAATTTTCTACTATCGGAACTATTTCTTCATAATACTTATTACTTGCTTCTCTTGTTTGGAAGTATATATCAGGATTTTGAGCTGTACCACGAGCTACAGGATGATTTGGAGATAAAGCTCTATTCCTAAATTCTTGCAATGCCTTTTTGTCTAGTAAGTTTGCATAGTCTGAGTACTCAAGTACTTCTATTTTTTGTATTTCATGTGATGTTCTAAATCCATCAAAGAAATGTATAAAAGGAAGTCTTCCTTTTATTGCTGCTAAATGAGCTACGGGTGCTAAGTCTGCTACCTCTTGAACTGACCCTGATGCTAACATTACACATCCAGTTTGGCGTGCTGCCATAACATCTTGATGATCACCAAATATTGATAATGCTTGGGCTGCTAAGGCACGAGCACTTACATGGAATACTCCTGGAAGCAACTCTCCTGATACTTTATACATATTAGGTATCATAAGAAGCAATCCTTGTGATGCTGTATAAGTAGTAGTTAATGCTCCTGATTGTAGTGATCCATGAAATACTCCTGCTGCTCCTGCCTCAGATTGCATTTCAACAACATTTACTTTTTGATTAAATATATTTTTTAAACCTTTAGCTGACCAATCATCCACTGATTCTGCCATATTTGATGATGGTGTTATTGGAAATATTGCAGCTACCTCAGTATAAGCATATGATACATATGCTGCTGCTGCATTTCCATCCATAGTTTTCTTTATTTTTCCCATAGTTTTTCTCCTTCTATGTAAATAATATCATGACTTCTATTTATTATTTTTCCATAAAGCAGCTTTAATATTCTACTTTAATAAATTTATATTATTAATTTTATATAGTCCTATCTTTAATATTTCTGTCGTAATATAATGCGCCTAATATAGATAGCATATTACACCCTAATAGAAATAAATTAGCTTTATCCAAGGAAAACTTCTCTATAAAATATCCAACACTAGCAGTTCCAATTATAGTTGATACACTATTAAATATAGCAAATGCTACTAACTGTGATGATGTTTTTAAATTACTAGGAGATATTCTATCTATTATTATTTTTCCTACTACTAATATTATTGGTAATGTAAATGCTTGTAGGACAGCACTAATATATATAATATTTATATTACTTCCAAATCTTAGGATTAGTATTTGAAGAAATAGTCCTAATGGTGATAATAATAATAATTTGTCAGGACTTAATTTATGCATAATTTTTTGTGCTAAAATAAGCATAGCTATCTCACTTATTGAGCTTATAAAATTAAATATTCCTAAGTTTACAGTGTTTCCCCCTACATATTCTATTCTATAAGGTACTAACTGACAGTATCCTCTAAACGGGATACAAATTATTAATAATATAATTACAGTGAGTATATATTCTTTATTATTGAATAACTCTTTTAAATTTCCACAACCCTTATATTCTTTTACCGTATCTTTTATCTTAAGGCTTATAAATAGAGTTAATGACAACATTATTAGATATATTATGTTTAATATATGATATCCATACTTTTCTGTTATAATTCCTGATGCTAATACTCCAAATGCCCACCCAGTTGAACCAAAAGCTCTAAAAAATCCAAATTTTGACTTTGCATTTTCTCCACTTTCTATTACCCAACTATCAGGTATACTAGTCAATATATAATAAAAAAATCCCATAATTACAAAACTAATATAAAATAATATTTTAATATTTATAAAAATAGCTAAAGCTGTACTAAACATTACACCTAATAAAGAAAATATAAATATTTTTTTAATTGTTTTTAATTTATCACAGCAACAACCTGCTATTAGTTGTCCCAAAATTCCGCTTACAGTGTAAAAACTTATTAATGTAGCCGTTTCTATTGGACTAAACCCTTTATATTGTAAAAATGGAATCAGCATTCCTGCTATACTTGATAATCCAAAGAATAATAGAAAATACAAAAACTTAAATAAAATTAAATCCAATTCATCCCTCCTTAATATAAATAAAATTTAGTATTCCCTATTATCTATAATTTGAGTATAGATAAACAAAAAAAGAAACTATTTTTCAATAGTTTCTTAAAATAAAAAAGATTACGTGGCTACGTCTTACTCTCCCAGGGGGTCGCCCCCCAAGTACCATCAGCGCTAAAGAGCTTAACTTCTGTGTTCGGTATGGAAACAGGTGTATCCTCTTTGCTATAATAACCACATAATCTTTATCTGGAGCGGGTGAAGGGGATCGAACCCTCACAGCCGGCTTGGAAGGCCGGAACTCTACCATTGAGCTACACCCGCATATTTAGTTTTATTAGTACTTTCAAAACTGTATACCATTTAGATTCATCATTTAAATGAGGTCAAGTCCTCGACCTATTAGTATCAATAAGCTAAATACATTACTGCACTTACACCTTCGACCTATCAACCAGGTA
>NZ_JADNAJ010000015.1:0-26222 GCF_015550185.1 Romboutsia sp. 1001285H_161024_C4
ATCTGCTGTTGAATCAGCGTCTGCTGTTGCATCTGAGTCTGATGTTGAATCAGATGTTGCGTCTGCATCTGCTGTTGCATCTGCGTCTGCTGTTGAGTCTGCATCCGCTGTTGCATCTGAGTCTGATGTTGAATCAGATGTTGCATCTGCATCTGCTGTTGAGTCCGCATCTGCTGTTGCATCTGAGTCTGATGTTGAATCAGATGTTGCGTCTGCATCTGCTGTTGAGTCTGCATCCGCTGTTGCATCTGCGTCTGATGTTGAATCAGATGTTGCATCTGCATCTGCTGTTGCATCTGCGTCTGCTGTTGAGTCTGCATCCGCTGTTGCATCTGAGTCTGATGTTGCATCTGCTGTTGAGTCTGCATCCGCTGTTGCATCTGAGTCTGATGTTGAATCAGATGTCGCATCTGCATCCGCTGTTGCATCTGAGTCTGATGTTGCATCTGCTGTTGAGTCTGCATCCGCTGTTGCATCTGAGTCTGATGTTGAATCAGATGTTGCATCTGCATCCGCTGTTGCATCTGAGTCTGATGTTGCATCTGCTGTTGAGTCTGCATCCGCTGTTGCATCTGAGTCTGATGTTGAATCAGATGTCGCATCTGCATCCGCTGTTGCATCTGAGTCTGATGTTGCATCTGCTGTTGAGTCTGCATCCGCTGTTGCATCTGAGTCTGATGTTGAATCAGATGTTGCATCTGCATCCGCTGTTGCATCTGAGTCTGATGTTGAATCAGATGTCGCATCTGCATCTGCTGTTGCATCTGCATCCGCTGTTGCGTCTAGGTCTGCATTTACATCTACTGCTGCGTCTACCGTTGTATCTAAATCTGCATTCGCATCTAGGTCCGCATTTGCGTCTACCGTTGTATCTAAATCTGCATTTGCATCTAAGTCTGCATTTGCGTCTACTGCTGCGTCTACTGTTGTGTCTAAATCTGCATTCGCATCTAGGTCCGCATTTGCGTCTACTGCTGCGTCTACTGTTGTGTCTAAATCTGCATTCGCATCTAAGTCCGCATTTGCGTCTACTGTTGTGTCTAAATCTGCATTCGCATCTAGGTCCGCATTTGCGTCTACTGCTGCGTCTACTGTTGTATCTAAATCTGCATTCGCATCTAGGTCCGCATTTGCGTCTACCGTTGTATCTAAATCTGCATTCGCATCTAAGTCTGCATTTGCATCTACATCTGCGGTTGATTCTGCATTAGATTCTGATGTCGATTCTGACGTTGCATCTGCATTTGCATCCGCTGTTACATTTATATCTACTTGTGGATCTGGATCTAAATTTATATCTTCATTTGGATCTTCATTTACGCATGGATCTTCGCACTCACGCATTCCTCTTCTTATTTCTCTATTTCTTCTTCTTTCTTCCCTATTTCTTCTTCTTTTTTCTCTATCTATATCTATTTTATTTTTCGGCATTACAATTCCTCTCCTTGTATTTTTAGGTTAGTAGATTATTTTCTACTTACTAAAAATATATTCTTTTTATACGGAATTGTTACATATTTATACAAATAAACTTATAAAATAATAAAAGGTTATCTCTTAAATAAGAGATAACCTTTTATTATTTTATTTATTTTTGAGCATATTTTTCTGCTATTTTAACTATAAGATTTACACATTTCTCCATAGATCCTACTGGTATACATTCGTTCTTTCCATGGAAGTTTAAACCACCTGTAAATATATTTGGACAAGGAAGACCCATAAATGATAATCTAGCCCCATCTGTACCACCTCTAACTGGTACTATTTTAGGAGTTATTCCAACTTCATTCATAGCTTCTTCTGCTATATCAACTATAAACTTAACAGGTTCTACTTTTTCTTTCATGTTAAAGTATTGGTCTTTTAAGTCTAATGTTATTCTTCCATCATATTTTTCGTTTAATTTATTTACTACATCTTGCATATGAGCTTTTCTAGCTTCAAACTTTTCTTTATCATGATCTCTTATTATATAAACCATACTAGCATTTTCTACATTACCATTTAAATCATTTAAGTGGTAGAATCCTTCATATCCTTCTGTAGTCTCTGGTCTTTCGCTAGCTGGGAACATTTCAGATATCTCAGCTGCTATATGTAATGCATTTACCATTTTATTTTTTGATGCACCTGGATGTACATTTCTTCCTTGTATAGATATTGTAGCTCCAGCAGCATTGAAGTTTTCATATTGAAGTTCACCTTCTATACCGCCATCTATTGTATATGCATATTTTGCACCAAATTTTTCAACATCAAATAGATCTGCTCCTCTTCCTACTTCTTCATCAGGAGTAAATCCTACTTTTATATCTCCATGCTTTATTTCAGGGTTATTTACTAAATATTCTATCGCTGTTATTATTTCTGCTATACCAGCTTTATCATCTGCACCAAGTAGTGTAGTACCATCTGTAACTATTAAGTCTTCTCCAACTAGGCCTTTTAATTCTGGGTAATCAGATACTTTTGTAACTACATTTAATTCTCTATTTAGTACTATATCTTTTCCATCATAATTTTCTATTATTCTTGGTTTAACGTTTTTCCCAGTTATATCAGGAGCTGTATCTAAGTGAGATATAAATCCTATTGTATCAACACCTTCTGTATTTCCTTTTAAAGTTGCCATAACGTAACTATTTTTATCAACATTAGCATCTTCTAATCCTAATGATTTTAGTTCTTCTACTAAGTAGTTTGCAAAAACTCTTTGTCCTTCGCTAGATGGACAATTTGCATTCTTAGGATCTGCAGTTGTATCAAATGTCACATACTTTAAGAATCTTTCTACTACTTTATTTTTCATGGTTATACCTTCTTTCTTTGGTCTAATAATTGTTAAGTAATATATCCCTTATATTTCTATTATATTACAAAAACTTACTAAAGTATATCTACCTTTTTTAATATTTGATGCATTATTGTAAGACCTAAAAAAAATACTATTCCAATTATTCCTTTTACTTGTATACCTATGAATATGGCTGCTAATGTAGCTAATGGACTAATACCTATATTGGTGGATACTAATTTAGGCTCTAAAACCTGTCTTAACAATGATAGTAGCGCAAATACAACTATAAGAGTTATTGCTATAAGATAGTTTTTTACTATACAGTAATAAACTATAAAAGGTAAATATATTACTACTATCCCTAAAAAAGGTATTAAATCCAACAAACCAGCTATAATACCTAACGTCATAGAATATGGTATATCAAATACTCTAAGGCTTAGCCAAGTTACTATGAAAGTTATTCCCATTAATATGGCATAAGCTTTTATATATCCTAATATTGATTTTATTATTTCTCTTTTTATATTCTTAACCTTAGTCTTTGTTGGTTCAGAGAACATATTGTAGAAACTATATTCTATTTTATCTATATCTTTTGCTATAAAATATGTAGATATGAATAAGGTTATAATGAATATAGATATATATGGAATTGATCCTAAAAAATTTACGAAACTTTCTAATAATTGTTTTGCTATACTTACTATATTGGTGCTATATTTTTGCATTAAAAACTCTATATTTATGTTTGGTATGTTCTCAAGTTGCTCTAAATATAAATTTAGTTTAATTGCTATATTTGAAATAAAATCACTTATGTAATCATAATTATTTACAGTATTATTTACGAATTCTAATAAACTATCTATTCCCTCCATTATTAATAATCCAGCTAATACTACAAATATTATAACTGCAATAAAACTTAATACTAAAGTTGATACACCTTTATTTATATTAAACTTATACCTTAATTTTTCTGATATAGGGTTTATCAAAAATGCAATAATACCTCCTACTAAAAATGGTGATATATAATGAAATGTCTTATAAATCAAAATAAATACTGTTGTATATAGTAATATAAATATCATGTTTTTCTTTAATACTTTTATGAATCTATTATCTATTACATTCATCTAATCACTTCCCTTATAATATATTATTAATTATTAACAAATATCTTTACTATTAAAATTAATTTATATAAATTTCAAATAAAACAAAAAACACTACAATATTGTAGTGTTTTATGTGTATATTCTTATTTTCTTTATTCTATTTTTATCTAAACTTTCTATACAGAATCTTATATTATCTACTTCTATAACTTCATTTTCTTCTGGAAGTCTTCTTAAATAACCTATGATGTAGCCTCCTATAGAATCAAATTCTTCAGACTCTAATCTAACTCCAATAAGTTCGTTGACATCACTTATTTTAAGTCCCCCATCTACGATATATTCATCTTCTTTAACTACTATTATATCTTCATCTTCTTCATCGTACTCGTCATCTATATCTCCAACGATTACTTCTACTAAGTCTTCTACAGTTATTATACCTGCAGTTCCTCCATACTCATCAACAACTATAGCCATTTGTATTTTTTCTTTTTTCATCTCTTCTAAAAGTTGAGTGATTTTCTTAAATTCATATGTAAAGAACGCTTCCCTTACATACAACCTTATATCAAAATTTGCTATCTCTTCATCACTTAAGAATATGATATCCTTTATATTAAGTACACCTATGATGTCATCTATAGATTCATTGTATACTGGCATTCTACTTAATTTCTCTTCTTTAAATTGCTGTATTATTTCTTCATATGAATCTTCAACATCTATAGCTATAATATCTAATCTTTGTACCATAGCTTCTTTAGCTTGCATATCCCCAAACTGAAATACATTGTTTATGATTTCTCTTTCTTCTATTTCTAGGACACCTTCTTCATGTCCTACATTAACCATAGTTTTTAATTCTTCTTCTGTTATATATGGTTCATTCCCTTTTGTTTTTATTCCAAATAACTTAAATATTAAATTTGTTACTATATTAAGTACCCATACTACTGGAGTTAATATAAATATTATTGCCTTTATTGGCTTAGAAACAAATATAGCCACTTTTTCTGAACTATTTGCTGCTATAGTTTTTGGAGTTATTTCTCCAAATATTAATACTAACACAGTCATAACAGCAGTTGCCAATGGTACTGCTTCCGGCCCTTTAAGTAATGTAATAAATAGTGATGTTGATATAGAAGTTGCTGCTATATTAACAACGTTATTTCCTATTAATATAGAACTTAATAACTTATTTGGCTCTTCTATTAAGTTACTTACTAGCTTTGCGCCCTTAACCCCTTCTTCTTTCATATGTCTTATTCTTATTTTGCTAAGTGACATTAATGCAGTCTCAGATGCTGAGAAAAATCCTGATCCTATAAGTAATATCACTAATACAATAATCTGAATCAATATACCGGTCGATTCCAACCTAAACCACACTCCTAATTTCTTTTAAATTTCTGTTTATATGTTAATATATTATAACATACTTACCCTTATTTGGAAATTTATTAATTTAGATATAATCTATATTATCTATCATTTCCAATACTATTAAAATACATTTGCATTATAATTTTTTTTATCCCCTTATAATAGTATTAAATTTAAAAAGAGGGTAAAATGAAAGATTTACTAGAAAAAGATGGTGCTATGCCTAGACTTAGAGACAAGGTTTTAATGAATTTAACTGAAGAAAATGCATTAGAACTAGTTGCTGAAATAGTTAACGTTTATGAAAATAATGCACAAGGAAAACATAGATTAGGTTCATTTATTGATAAGATTAGTTTCGATGAGTTTAAATCTTTGCTAAATTTAGACAAATATTTAAATTAATTACATATTTTTATACTTTTATGTCACATTTTAATATTTTTGCATATACTATAGTGTAAGAGAAATTAAAAGAGTTTCTCTTACACTATAAATATCAAAACTCCTGTTAATATTCTAATTTAGTGATCGGATATAAAAAAATTCTTTCCCCCAAATATTCTTTAAACCACCTAATCCCCCCCCCTGGTTAGGTGGTTATTTTTTATTTTTTTTGAATATAAATTTAAAATTTGCCAATACTTATAAATGAGAGCGGAAATTATATATCTCTCCCCCTAATAAGTATATATATTTATATGGTGACTACATACTCCCCCTGTAGTCACCAATTTTTTTTAACTATATTCTATTTTTACTTTAGATCCTTGTCCAACTTCACTAGGAGATACTATTAACTTAATTGGAACTCTATTTTTTAACTCTTCAACGTGAGTTATAATTCCAACACTAAGTTTATCATGATGTAGTCTTTCCAGTGATTCTATAACAGTTTCTAGTAGTTCACTATCTAAAGATCCAAATCCTTCATCTAAGAAGAAAAATTCAAGGGGAGCACTTCCCTTTAATTGTATTTGAGATGATAATGCTAATGCTAATGATAGTGATGTTAAGAATGTTTCTCCTCCAGATAAAGTATCTACACTTCTTCTTTGCCCACCATTAAAGTTGTCTCTCATTACAAAGTTTAATGTTGAATCTATTTCTAATGCATATCTACCTTTAGTTATAGACTCTAATCTATTAGATGCTTCAAGCGCTATATACTTTAATTGATTAGTAGCAACATACTCAACAAATCTATTTCCTTGAACAATCTTATCTAGATCATCTAATAAATCCACTTTATGTTGAACTGCCTTTAACTCTTTATTTAAATCTTTTATCTTGTCTAAAGATTCTTTTAGGGTACTTAGTATAGTTTGCTTTGATCCTATATCTTGGGATATTCTACTAATTTCTATTTTTAAGTTATCAATACTATCTTTTAATTCATTAAAGTCCTTTTCATTTATTTTTCTATCACCTATTGATTTAACTAGATCATTTATCTTTATACCTAATACTTTTTGCTCTTCTTCATATTGTGTTATCTCATCATGTAGTTTTCTTAAGTATTCTTTATCTAATAATGATCTTTTTACAGCATATATACTTTCAAATTTATACTCCTCTAATGATTTATTTAAAGTATCTGTTTGTATTTTATACTGTTCTTTTGCTATCTTTAATCTTCCATCTATATTTGATTTGTCAGATGTAGTTTTTTCAAATTCCAACCTTTGAGCTTCTAATTTATTTTTTATCATTTCCTCTTGAGATATAAGCTTATTTATATTATTTTCTAGATTCTCTAACAATAATTTTGAAGATTCACCTTTTGTTGTTGCTATTATTTCATTGTATTTTCCATCTCTCACTTTTTTCTTTTCAGAATAAATTTCTCTAGCTTGAATTAAATCTAACTCTATTTTATGTAGGTTATTTTGATAATTTACTATATCTTTTTCCATTGCTTCTTTTGACTTAGATATTTTTAAGTATTCATTATTTAAATCTTCTAATGCTTTTTCATTATTATTTATCTCTTCTACTTTTACTTCTAAATCTTGTATTTTAGTTATTGCTTTTAGTGTTAAATAGTTTTCTTTTGTTGTTTTATAGTTTTCTTCAATTGCTGTTAGTTCTTCTTTTAATTCGATTACATTTTTCTTATAAGAGTTTATACTCTCTTGTAGTATTAGTTCATCTTTTTCAATTTTGTTTTTTTCTTCTCTAGCCTTATTTATACTACTTTCATTTTCCTCTTTATCCTTATTCCAATTTTGTAGATTAACTTTTAATATCTCTAGCCTTTTAGACTCTTCTTCTACCTTCTTTATTAGTTCATTAGAACTTAAGTCTCCTATTTTAGATTTTACCTCTTCTAATTCCTTTAATATTATTTTTTCTACTGATATACACTCGCTATTTTTTCTGTTGAGTTCTTCAATTTTTACTTTTATATTAGACTCATCTTCTTTTAATTTTTCTATTTTTGACTTAGTAAACTCTATATTTTCATTATAGTTTGTATCATCTACATGCTCATGATTTCTAGATCCACATACTGGACATGGAGAATTTTCCTTTAATTCTTTTCTAAGTTCTGTTGCTAAATTTAAATACTTTAGCTTTTCTAATTCTTTATCTAGATAAGTTATATTTGTATGATTAACCTCTAATTTATCATTTAAAGTATGTAATTCTCTTTCTACCTGATGTCTATTTTCTAGTATTTTATTTAAGTTATTATGTAAATTTTCTTTTTTAATTTCATTTTCTTTGATAGATTCTGCTTTTACTCTTAAATTTGCTATATATTCAGTCTTATTAACTATCTCTTCATTAGTTCCTGGAGATTTTTTAATTAAAATTTCATAATGTTTTTCTAATTCAGTTAGTTTTTTCAATACAGAATCTTTATCCCTTTGAATATATCTTAACTTTAAGTTTATCTCATCTAGATTTTTATTTATTTCATTCAATCTATTATTTTTAACAGTCTTACTTTCTGAAAGCTTATTATATTCTTTTTCATACTCATAGGCTAAAAATATTTTCTGTTTTAGATCAGCACTTATCTTTATTTCACTTATTTTCTCTTCTAAGCTTTTTAAGTTATTTATTACTATCTCTTTCTTGCTTTCTAAATCCTCTTTTAATTTTATAAGTATCTCTTTTTCTTGATTTAAACCTATACCCTTGCCTTTTATATCTTTTAATTCAGAATCTAAACCAACTAACTCCGCTTCTAATTCTATTGCATTTTGAAGTTTGATTCTATCTTCAGATAGTCTTGGCATATTTTCATTTTTATTTTTATATGCTTCCTCATAATTTACTTTAGTTATAAGTAGTTCTTTATTTAACAATTCTAGTTTCTTTTCTAAATTTTGACTTTCTAGGCTATCTTCATTAACCCTTTTCTCAAGCTCCAATACAGCATTTATGTACGGATTAATCTTATCTGCATTTAATGCATCTTCAAGCTGTCTTCCTTTTTTTGATATATCTTCTTGCTTTAAATCTAACTCATGCTTTCTTTTCTTGTAGTTTTTTAACTTTACTTGTTTTTCATATATTTCTTCAACTTCTTTATATTTATTTTGGTTTATTTCAAAATCTTTATTTTTACTAATTTCTAATGATCTTAATTCTTCTAACTCTTTTTGTACTTGATTATATACTTCTTCACTTACAGTATCATATTGACTTAGCTTAGAATTTATATCTCTTAAAGCTTGTTGTTGTACGTTTTTTCTTTTCTTAACTTTATCTATTAATCCTCTTCCGTATTTTTCAAGATTAAATATTCTCTCTAGCATGTCCCTTCTATCCGCACCTGCTAGCTTTAAGAAATCATTAAACTTACCTTGTGGAAGTACTACTGATCTCATAAAATCATTAGCTGTTAATCCTACAATTTCAGCGATTTTATTATTTACTTCTCCAACTTTGTCTGCTAATACTTTTTCACTTTCATCCTCATACATCTCTATTAATCTTGCATATGAAGTTTTAGTACCTGTATTAGTTCTAACTATAGTTCTATCTACTTTATACCTTCTCTTTGCGTTTTTACTTCCGATTTCAAATTCATAAGAAATTATTGCTTTATCGCAGCTACTATTTATAAATTCTTTAGTATTTCTAGGTATACTTCCATACATAGCTATTGTCATTGCATCTAATATAGTTGACTTACCACTTCCAGTTTTACCAAAAATCCCAAATAAACCTCTATCAGTTAGTTTTTCAAAATCTATAACTGATTTATCTATATAACTATTTAAACCACTTAACTCTAATCTAATAGGTCTCATCTTTAGCTTCACCTTCTTCATTTATTATATCTAAGAATAAATCCATAAGCTCTCCTTTAGGTTCTACTCCCCTACTAAATTCATAGAATTCCTTGAATAATTCTCCCATAGATTTTTCTTTTACGTCTATTTCTTCATTATATTCTTTTGATGCTATTATTGGTTTTATTTCTATTATATCTTTTAATGTATCCTTCATTTTTTTTATGTTAGACTGTGATATAACTTCATCTGTTTTTATTTCAAAATAAGACCATATATCTCTATCTTTATTTTTTTCGCATACTTCTAATGCATCTTCTATTCCATTGCATTTAAATACCTCTATAGGTTTATAGTTTTTAAAGTATTTTTTTTCTACTGTTATTTCTTTGTATTTATTTATATCAACTATATAGCATCCTTTAGTATATGATCTTTCATCTTTGCTATATTGTATAGGAGATCCTGAGTAGTATGCATTTAACCTTTGTGAAGATTTTTGCATTTTATGTAAATGTCCTAAAGCTATATAATCAGCCTTTTGAGGTAAGTCTTTTTTCTCTACTAATAAGCTTCCTCCAAGTTGTATTGGTCTTTCAGATTCTGTTTCTTCTCCACCGACAACAAAAAGGTGAGATACAGCTAAATTTATTGAATCATCTTCAAAGTTTTCTTCTAATTCTTTAAATAACTCACCAACTCTTTGAGAATATGTTATTTGTCTTTCTTTGTCTTCATCATTTTGAAGTATTACTTCATTAAGCCTCTTTTCACTTGGATATGGCAGCGTTATAACAACAACCCTCTCATTATTTATATTAAGTTTTATACATCCCTCTTTCGCTTCTAATATCTCAAAGTTTTTATACTTTGATACTTCTGTTTTACTTAGAGGATTTCCAAGTATTATTATCCCCTGATCATGTGCAAGAGGACTTGATGCTTGTAGTCTTTCTGGATTATCATGATTACCGCTTATTATTAATACACATCTTTTCCCATTGTCTGATAATCTTGATATTGTTTTATAGAATAATTTTTCAGCTTGTGCAGGTGGATTTGATGTGTCATATATATCTCCTGCTATTATAACCATATCTATATTATTATCATCCACTATCTGTATAAATTCTTCACAGAATTTGGTTTGTTCTTCCAATCTTGAGTGACTTTCTAAGCTTTTTCCTAGATGCCAATCTGATGTATGAATAAATCTCATTTTATCCTCCTAAATAATATGATTTATTTATATATTTTAATAGTTTGATTATAACATAAAAGGAAGATGTCTAAACATCTTCCTTTTATGTTATTTTTATTAATAGATATTATTATTTTACAAATTTTATAGATTTGTTCGTAGCATCTAAGTAGCAATTTCCCCCTAGTAAAATACTATTTGATGATGTACAATGACCTACTTTTATATTACATAAGCATGGTTTATTATATTTTTTAATCTTTTCAAATAATAATTCATATAAATCATAATCATCTTCATTATCTTTTCTACACTTTTTAAAGTCTCCAAATATTATCCCACAACAGTCATTTAACTTATTGCTAAGTTCTAATTGTGTAAGCATTCTATCTATCTTATATATATTTTCTCCTATTTCTTCAATAAATAAAATTTTATTTTTTGTATCAATTTCATATCTTGTTCCAAGGGTGCTAATTATTACAGCTAGATTTCCTCCTACTGTAATCCCATTAGCTTTTCCTTGTACTAAAGTATGTAATTCTTCGTCTTCTGGGTTTTTTATAATAATTTCATCTTCCATTGATAATATATTTGAGAAGGAATCAAAAGTATATTTATCATAGTGTAAAAAATTTAATCCCATAATTCCATGGTAGGTAACTAAGTTCGCTATTTGATTAAAGGCTATATGAAGTGCTGTTATATCAGAATACCCTATAAATACCTTAGGATTCTCTTTTATAATGTTGTAGTTTATTTTATCAATTATTCTAAGTGTTCCATATCCACCTCTTAGACAAAGTATACCATTTACGTCTTTATCTAAAAACATATTTTCTATGTCCTTTACTCTAAACTCATCTTCACCTGCTAAATACCCCTTATATCTTAGATAACAAGTCTTTCCAAATTTGACTTTATACCCTAATTTATTTAATTCTTGCTCTATTTTTTCTAATTCATAAGTTAGTAATTTTTTTGTTTTAGATTTAGATGGACTTGCTGGTGCTATAACTCCAATTGTATCTCCTTTTTTTAGTTTTTCTGGAAATATCATAATTTTCCCCCTTAGTATATATAGTTTAAAATTTTTTTAATTTCTCCATTCTCAATATATACTCTATCTACCCTTCTAGATATTAAGCTTAATAATTCATTTCTATTTGTATCTATCAAATTTGCTATTTCTAAAAGTGTAGGACCATTTTCTCCATAAAATACTACATCTGCATCGTAATCACATTTATCTAAATAACTAATGTCTATTACAAGGTGATCCATACATATTTTACCTATTATGTTACATCTTTTATTATTTATATCTACATACCCTTTATTTGATAAACTTCTTGGTATCCCATCTCCATATCCACAAGGTATAATTCCTATTTTAATATTTTTATTTGCTACATACGAATAATCATATCCTATAGCCTCACCACCTCTAACCTCTTTAACCTGAATTATCTTTGACTTGAATGTTATAGCAGGCTTTAGCTGTAAGGAAGAGTCTCTATTATTGTATCCATATATACTTGCACCTATCCTCACCATATCCATATGAAAATCCTTATATGAAACAAACCCTATACTATCACAAATATGCTTTATAGGTATCGTCTTAATTTTTTCTAATTCATTTATAGTCTTTTTAAATATATTAAATTGAATATAATCTGATTTTTCATCTCTAAGTGCTAGATGTGAAAAAATACCCTCAATATATAAATTCTTTAATAATAATAAACTATATATTTCTTGAAATGTATTTTGATTTACCTTAAGTCCTAATCTATTAAATCCTGTATCTAACTTTATATGAACTTTTCCTATTTTGTTTATTTTACTACATATGTTGTTTATAATTTTTCCTTGTTCTTCTTTAATTACAGTTATAGTTATATTATTTTCAACTGCTAATTCTATATGTTCATTTGGAATATATCCCATAACTAAAATAGGAGATTTAATGTTTTCTCTTCTAAATTCTAGAGCTTCACTAAGTGTTGCTACACATAAGTAATCAATACCTTCTCTACATAATAGTTTAGCTATTTCTATAGAACCATGCCCATATGCATTTGACTTTAATACTGCGCCTATTTTAGTACTATTTTTGGTATATTTTTTTATTTCCTGCAAATTATGTTTTATATTATCTAGATTTATCTGTACATAAGTTGGTCTTAACAAGCTCAAAGTATCACTTCCTTATGAAAATTTCACTCGCTTATTTTCATAATATGTTAATTATTCTTTTATTATCACTAGTTATAAATATAAAAAATGAAGATACTTAGCTTAGTACCTTCATTTTTTATATTTAAAGTTTAATTATATTAAGTTTTTATTTATATACTAACATCTTCATCTATTCCGAATAGATATATGTACCTCTCTTTGACTTCTTTTCCTGTTAATTTTTCTACCACTTCAGAATATAAATCTAATTGTTTTTTGTACCTACTTATTACTTCATTTTTATTTTCGTCATTTACAAAATCAGTTTTATAGTCAACTATAACAATCTTATCATCTTCTTCAAAGTATGCATCAATTATACCCCTTAGCATTATGCTTTCTTCATCAAAGTCTTGTACATTTCCTTCAGTTGCTAAATCTTCATATATATACACATCTTTAAGTTTGATTTGAGCATATATGGCCTGTTCTCTTTTAATAAATGATGACTTTAACATTCTTTGTCCTATATGAGATTTAAAGAATTTATATATCTTAAATGGATTAACTACTCTAGACTGCTTTTCAGTTATTATTCCCTTTTTAATAAACCTACTTATTTGCTCTTTTATATCATCAATAGTATATATCTTATTAAAGTCTATTATCTGCATAACTAAATGAACTATAGTACCCCTCTCTGCACCAGTTATCTTTTCTATATCTTCTTCCTCTTGCATAAATATAGGTTTTTTGAGAGTTATTTGATTACTAAATACTTCTTGAGAAAAATCTTCTTCATGAGCATTTTGTATTTTTTTGATTTCAGTTACAGATATACTCGCAGGTTTTGTTACACATGCTTCATAGGGATATTTAAAATCTAATTTTTCTTTTATTATACTAAAATACTCTGTATCAGGATTTTCTACATCTAGACTGTCTATTATCTCTCTTATGCTCTTTTCTTCCTCTTCTTCATTTTGAGTTAAAGTGACATCTTCTTTATACCATATATTAGATACCCACTTTGAATTATGATTGTCTATATATTCTATATCTATATTAGCAAAGTCTCTTAATTCTTCTAAATCTTTATGCTTTAATACTGATGGCATTATCCAATCTAAGTAACTTTTACCTTTTAGTACCTTATACTGTGATATTGCTTTATTTCCCTCTACTCCATTTGCCCATGTTTGTAAAGATTTCTCAATGTTTCTCGTTGAACCTGTTATTATAAGCTTTTCTTTAGGTCTTGTAAATGCTACGTAAAGTACCCTCATTTCCTCAGATAAATTTTCTACATTAATTTTACTTTTTAATGCCTCTTTAGCTATACTTGGATAAGATATTTTTCTTTCATAATCTACTATTTGAGGACCGTATCCTAGTTCATGATGATATAATATATCATTTTTAAAATCTTGAGTATTGAAGTTTTTCCCCATACCAGAACATATTACAACAGGGAACTCTAGCCCCTTACTTTTATGTATACTCATTATTCTTACAACGTCTGCATTTTCCCCAAGAGTTTTAGCACTTCCCATATCAGTATTTGATTTTTTAAGCTTAGCTACAAAATTTATAAAACTAAATATACCTTTAAAACTTGTTTCTTCAAATTGCTTTGCCCTTTCAAATAATATCTTTAAGTTTGCTTGTCTTTGAGATCCTCCAGGTAAAGCACCTACGTATGCATAATATCCTGTGTTAGTGTACAGATACCATAAAAATTCGTCTGTGCTCATATATAGGGATTTTTCCTTATAGTCTTTTAGTTTTTCTATAAATTCAATACACTTTAATGCCTTTTCATCTTCATGATTACTATATTCCTCTAAAGCTTCATAAAAACTTTTATTATGTTCTTCTACTCTTATGTCTATAAGTTCTTCTGGTGTAAATCCACATATAGGTGATTTTAGCACTGCAAGCAGAGGTATATCTTGCATAGGATTATCAATAATTTGAAGTAAACTCATTATAGTTTTTATTTCTATAGTGTCAAAATACCCTACCCCTATATCTGCATAAGTTGGTATATCCATATTCATAAGTTCATCTGCAAATACTGGAGCCCAAGCTGATGTAGCTCTTAGTAAGATAACTATATCTTTAAACTGTACAGGCCTATAATCATCTAGCTTTTTGTCATAAACCATTTGAATTTTTCCCTCTTCATTTGGTGACATTAAGCCTTTTATTATATTTCCAACCATTCTAGCCTCAAGTTGTATATTATCTATTTCTTCCTCTTCTTCTGAACTTTCATTTTCTTTAGTCTCAGAATCATCCTTTCTAGATGCTTTCTCCATTAAATGTATTTCTGTAGGACCTCCTACTACTACATCTTCATTAGTATTTTCTTTAAATATAGCACCTAAGTTTAATCGTTCTTCTTCTGTATAATTTATTTCACCTATATTTTCGCTCATTACATTCTCAAATATATAATTTGCACTATCTACAACTTCTTCCCTACTTCTAAAGTTTTTATAAAGCATTATTTTTCTATATAGTGAACCTTTTTCTGTATCATAGTCAGCATACTTTTGTAAGAATATTTCTGGTTTTGCTTGTCTAAATCTATATATACTTTGTTTTACATCCCCAACCATAAATCTATTTGGGGTTTTAATTTTTGCTATATTTGAAAGAAGTACCTCTTGCACAAAGTTACTATCTTGGTATTCATCTATAAATATTTCATAGAACTTTTCCCTATAGGAAAGTGCTATATCTGAAGGTATATTTTCACCTTTATCATCTTTTTGAACTAATATATTTAACGCAAAATGTTCTATATCATTAAAGTCTATTATTCCCTTTTCTCTTTTTTTATTGTCATAAGCATCTTCAAATTGTATGACTATATCTGATATAGATTTTGCTACTTTATAAATGTACTTTATCTCATAATTTATGTCTTCTTTTTCTCTATTAAAGGTTGAATCTTTTATGCTTTCTACTGACTTTTTAACTTTTTTTCTTATATCATCAGCCTTACTTTTTATGTCTTTTATATAACTTGGGGTATCTTTTCCAAGCCTTTTCACACCTTTTACGTAGTTTTCAAATTTTATATTTGATATACTACTATAAGCTTCATCCCATGATAAGTTGCAAGCATCTAATATTCTTTTTATACTACTGTAATCTGTTTTAAATTTTTCTGTGTATGTTTCTAACTCAACAATACCTTCTAACTCTTCTAAGGCCTTTTTCATACTAGTTTCCATACCACTTATCTCTATCTTTACTGTATCTAGTATAGCTTTTGCCCATATAGATGTTGAGAAATCAAATTCACCATCTATATTAAATTGTTCTGCTGAAAATTCTAACCACTCTTTAGGATCTGGTGATGCCATGGCAAAGTTATATACACCTAGTATTATATTTTGAAGATTATTATCTCCTCTTCTCTCTGCATAACTTTCTACTAAATTTAAAAATCCTTCATCTCTATCTATATAAAGTCGTTCGAATACTTCTTCTATGGCCTCTTGCTTTAATAGTGCACACTCTGTTGTGTCACCTATCCTAAAGTTAGGGTCTAAGTTTATTTTATGGAAGTTAGACTTTATAACTTCTAAACAGAATGAATGTATTGTTGTTATACTAGCTTTATTTAAAAGCACTAACTGATTTTGTAAATGCTTATTTTCTGGATCTTTGTCTAATGCCTTACCTATCGCATCACCTATTCTCTCTCTCATCTCAGATGCAGCTGCATTAGTAAACGTAACTACTAGTAACTTATCTATATCTATAGGATTTTCTTTATCAGTTATCATTTGAATTATACGTTCAACTAGTACAGCAGTTTTTCCCGAACCTGCTGCTGCTGCTACTAATAAATTACAATCTCTACTATCTATAACTGCTTGTTGCTCTTTTGTCCATTTAGGAGAACTCATTACTTAACTCCTCCTCTCATTGTGTTTATTATCTCGTCATTACTCTTTTTGTTTATTATTTTATATTTATTATCTTTTAATGTTGTATCAAACTGGCAAATAGCTGAGTAATTGCAGTATATACAAGAATTTCTATCTTTATGTTTATATGGAGATATACTTATATTTCCACTTAACATATCTTCGCATAAATATTTTATCAAGTCCTTTACATATTTTCTAATAACCTCAAATTCTTCATTAGTAACACCTTTTGTATATCTACCTAAAGTACCATCTTTGTTAAAGTTTGCAGGTATAACTAAAGATGTTGTTCTTTCTCCATTTGCTAGTGTCTTATCCATTTCTTTGATTATATTAGAATCTTTTATAAGTAAACCTTGCATTTTTAACTCTTTAAGTATTTCTTCTCTTATAGTTTCTTCTTCTTTATCTTCATCAAATTTTGCTATTGGGTCATCTATTCTGGAATAAAGAATCGCTGCTGGATTTATATTCTGTCCCTTAGATTTCCCACTTTCTAATATTGCATCTAGATAAACTAATAGTTGTAATTGAAGCCCATAATATACATCTGTTAAGCTTAAATCCTTTTTACCAGATTTGTAATCAACTATTCGTATATATTTACCTTCTTCGTTCTCAAATTCATCTATTCTATCTATTTGTCCTCTTAGTTTTATTTCTTCTCCATTTTGTAAAACTATTTTTATAGGTGGATACTTACCTTTAGTTCCAAAATTCACTTCATAATCTGTAGGCTCAAATGAACCAATTTTTATTTGTTCACTTATTATACTTATAGCTGATATAAGCATATTTTGTAATCTAAGAGTAAGATACTTATATCTTTGAGAACTCTCTAGTATGTATCCAGGTATCTTACCTACTATTTCTTCAACTATTTTTTCTACTTTTTCTGTTATATAGTTTATATCTATATCTGCCCAATGTAGATTATCTTTTACTAACTGTTTTGAGAAATTATCTAATATTTTATGTATAAAATTCCCTAAATCTGGTGCTGTAAAAGAATATTCTTTTCTTTCTTTAGCTTTAAGACCATACTGTATAAAGTAAGCAAATGGACACTCTGCATACTTTTCTAACCTAGATACACTTAAATTTTTATCATATAGTGTTCTTATTTTTTCTTCTTCTACTTTTTGAACTTGATTAGTATATGTAAGTCCACTTATAACCTTATTAGTTATATTTTTGTATTCACTATCACTTGCATAGTATCTATATACATCTAACCATAAATTATTTATATCTTTTCCATCGTCAAACTCTTTTATCTCTTTTATAAGTTCATTAAAAGTTGGAGATTTTACAGTTATTCTATTTAAGATATCTTCATCTGTTTTAGCTTCTTCTTCTAATAAATAACTTTTACTATCTATATTAGGAAATAGCTTTTTAAGTCTTGATACTATTACTGATGGTCTTATAGTTTTTCCTTCATGGTCTGCTATAGGATAGGTAACTATTAGATTTTGGCTACTTGATGTAAGTGCTTTATAAACTAAAAATTGTTCTTCAAATGTTTTAGTTTTACTATCTATATCAACCTCTACACCTTTTTGCCCTAAGTTTTCTCTGTCACTATCATTTAAAAGCCCATTATCCTTTGCTATTAATGGGAATGTACCATCTGTAGTCCCTATTAAATATAGATACTTTGTATTTGGATTTTTCATTTTATCCACACTACTTACAAGTACTTGATCTATACTTGGAGGAACTAATCCAAGTTCATATTCATCAAATCCTAGACTTATTAATTTTATAAATTTATCTAAAGATATTTTTTCATCTCCCATTATCTCAACAATTTGGTCAAATATATCTACAACTATGTTCCAAACCTGAGAATATTGATTAGCTATATCTAATTCTCCTTTACCTTTAAATTTCATTATTAAATTTTCTATAGTTGTTGGCATATTTATTTCTAACAAGAATTCATATATATACTTACATATGTCTTTTGCATTATTCTTACCTTTTAATTTATCTTGTAGATGTATTATTGGAGTTAAGACTCTTTCCTTTATTTCATTAACCTTTTCTCGTATTTCTATTTCCTCTTCTTTTTCTTCTGAAGAAATATTGTGATTTATTCTATACTCCCATTTATCCTCAAACCATTTTTTACCTTTTATACCATTTGCTAATACATAATTTTCTAACATACTAATTTCTTCGTTAGATATCCCTACAAGTCCACTTTTTAAGTATCTAAACATAGTCTCATAATTATATCTTTTACTTTTCATTTCTAATATAGATATTATAAGTACTATTATTGGATTTGTTTTAGCTTCTCTTTTTTTATCTATAAAATTAGGTATTTTATATTCATTAAATACAGAGCTTACTAAAAAGTCATATTTATTTAAGTCTCTTGTAGCTATAGTTATATCTCTATATCTAACCCCTTTATCTCTAACTAAATGTACTATTTCCTTTGCTATTTCTTCAACTTCAGAGTATAAGTTGCTAAATTCTTTTATCTTTATATTATTAGTTGACTCTTCATACACTTTATATGGATACGAGTTATAGTACCTTTCTAAGTGCTGAAGTTCTTTGCTATCTTTAAGTCTTGGTATAATATTATTATTTAGCTTTATATCAGGAAGCAACTTTACTCCCTCTTCGTTACATAATTTTATTAGCTTTTGATATGTAAACTTTGTTCTAGAAAAAGCATCTGTTTTATTGTATGAAATATTACCTGGGTTATCCACTGTTAAAGATATACATACTTCCTTAGCCTGCTTAAATAAACTACTTAATACCCTATACTGATTAGGTGTAAATCCAGTAAATTCATCTATATAAATATATGCATCCTTAAAATAATCACATACTGGTAATTTTTCTGCTAATGATTTTAGCATGTCTTGAGTGTCTATATAATTTTCATGTAGTTTTTCTTCGAATTCTTTATATATCCTACTTATATCTTTTAATTTTAAACTTAAAGTTTCACTTTCTACTTCGCCAGATATATTTTCTAACATCTCATAACTTATGTTATACTGTTTTAACTCAGATATTATCTCACTTATAGAACTTACAAATCCTGATTGAGATGATGATTTAGAAAATATATTTAATTCTTTACTTACACTTTCTATTGCTTTATAAGTCATCATAGCATTGCCACTAGAATTTATGTTAACATCAGTTAATCCTCCAACGTAAGAAAAAACTATGCTACTCATAGTTTTAAAACTTAATACCCTAGACCTTAAAAACTTGTCTTTTTCTTCTCCTAAGAAGAGCTTACTCATTCTTTTTTCCATTTCAAATGTATATTGTTCTGGAACTAAAAGTATTACAGGTGTTATTTCATTATCTTTAACTCTATTTTTTATCTCATCTAGTATATAGGTCGATTTACCACTTCCGCCTCTACCTAATACAAACTTAACACTCATAAATATCCTCCTCAAAAACACTTCTGTCTACTTCCTCATTATTACATAATTTATTAAATTCACAGTATTTGCAGTGTTTTTTGTTTTTTACTAACTCATATTTATATTCTTTGTCTTCTTTGTTATAGTTGGTGTTTTTTATATAATCTATATATGATAACACCTTATTTTTATTTTGTTTATGTTTTTCATTATTATAAGATATAGATACACAATTATCATCAAACTCTGGTTGATAGTATTTCATACTTATATTTTGTGTATCTATATCTTTATCTAATAAATTGGGAATTACTTCTTTTGCTAAAAGCATATATACAATAGTTTGTATTCTACTTTCTACATTTTTATAATTAAATTTTTTATTTTCTGTTTTCCAATCCCATATTTCAATTTTATTATCTTTGATTATTATTAAATCATACTTAGCTTGTATTATATTTCTATCTAAATTAAACATTACTTCATACTCTGGTAAGTATAAATAACCTTCCTTGATTGGAACTAGTTTTTTTACTTTATCCATCCATCTTTGAAAATCTGTATTGGTACTAGAATTTATTCCTAAAGGTATATTACTAAAATATCTTTCACATAATAAGTGAAAATCTGTACCTGTTTTCAAACTTTCGTAGTACTCTCTATGTTCTATATCATCGTATTTCCAATTAATTCTATCAATGTACTTATACTTAAATTTTAATGGACATGATTTATACGTATTTATAGAATTTTGGCTGTATCTAAAGTTTTTTAGACAACTATTCATTTATATTTACCTCCTTTTTTCTCATATTTATATACTTCTCAAGTTCATTTATATATAAAGAAGGCTTTTGTTCTTTATTTCTTTTTCCTACATCATTCTTATCTTTATAAAGACTTGTTGATAATATTAACATTTCTTTAGCTCTAGTAATTCCAACATATAATAGTCTTATCTTTTCATTTATTAAATCTATTTTACTCTTATATATATAATTAGTAGGTATATCACCAGTTAATATACATTCAATTTCACTTTTTACAATAGCCACTGGATTTTTGTACTTATCTTTTAAATACCATTTATCACTTTGAAACTTTTGATTTGTATTATCAGGGAAATTAAACTCTGTAAGCCCTAACATAAAAACACAATCCCACTCTAAACCTTTTGATTTATGATAGTTACATATAGTTATACTTCCTGGTTGTGGCTCATATCCATTCATTTCATATACCACTTCTATTATATGATTAAATACCTTATTTTTACTATCTATTAAAAGGTTATATACATCTATTAAACTTATATCTGGGTTATCTAAGCTTAAAAATTTTATATAAAATGCCAGATAATCTATTATTGCTCTATCTTCTTTCCCTAAATTAAGTTCATCCCCTATAAATAATAAAAGCACATCTAATCTTGTTATAGGATATTCTAATATACTTTTAAGAATATTTATTCCTTGTATAAATGTTTGGTATAACTCTGTATTTGTATCTATTATTATATTATTTGTTATTTCTTCATTGTATATTATCTCTTCTGTGCTATATTTTTTTAATACATCTAGTAAATCTTCCTTCCCTTTTTCATTATCTGTTTTTACAAATACTTTATCTAAGGCATTTATTAGTTTATTTATATCATCACAATTTATTATAAAGTCTATTATATATGACAGTTTGTTTATGATCTTTCTTTTATTTAGAGAATTAGGTCCTAACTCTTCAAACTCCATATTTTCATCAATCAGAATCTTAGCAATTTGCGTTATATGATCATTAAAAGGTACCAATATTCCTATACTTTTATCCGGATACTTTCTTTTTATTCCTTTTGTGTATGCTACGGTTTTTGTCAACTCATCATTCCATGTCTCATATTTTTTAACATTTATACTGTATATATCTGGTTTAGGATTTTCCTTATATCCCATACCACTTGGAACAGTTTTTATTTCCATATCCTCTAAAGCATCTCTACATTCCTCTTGCCTAAATTCCTTTGTTACATACTTTACTAGTTTATTTGCTAAATCTAATATATCCTTTGAACTTCTATTAGACATGTCCATTCTATAGCAACTATCTGCCTGAGATATAAACTCCTTAAAGAATTTAGGGTCTGATGATGAAAAAGTTCCAGTTATACTTTGGTTTATATCCCCAACTCTAACTAAATTTTCATTATCTCTACATATCATTTTTATAATTTTACCCTGTATCTCATTGGAATCTTGGCATTCATCTTCAAATATGTACTTATATCTATTCTGAAATTTTATTCTTAAATTCTCATCAAAATTTAATGCTTTATATGCAAGAATTAATATATCATCATAATCAAGTAGGCCATTTTGTTTTAATTTTTTATCATATTCTTTATATATAGGAAGTATTAATTTTAATATTCCTCTATGCCCATTAGATAATATCCCCTCTAGCTCTTGTGGTGATAATTCCTTATATTTTAAGTCACTTATTGCATTTACTACTAAGTCAAAAAATCCTCTCTCCCAAGCTTCAAGCATTATATCATTCCATTTATCATCCTTTTGCTCTTTTAGGAACCATCTAAATGCCCTTTCCCCACCATTTATCTTAAAATTATTTATGCATTCATTTAGTATTATAGTTTTTTGTAAATCATCTGCTATGTTAAATTCTTCACTCAACATAACTACTTCTGGTTTTTCTTTTATTATTTTTACAGCTAAACTATGTATTGTCATAACTTCATAAGAATTTTCTTCTTTTATGTCATTCTCTTTTAATATTGCTTTTATTCTTCCTTTGAAGTTATTTACTGCACTATTCATATAAGTTAATATTAGTATTTTAGATTTATCATGTTTTTTTTCACTTAGTAACTTTGCTACTAAATTGGTAACTATAAAAGTTTTTCCGGCTCCTGGTACTGCTGGTACCGCCATAGTTCCACCTTCATAGGCTATTATTGGTAATTGATCTTGTCTATAATTTATATTATTCATAAGAGTTTTCCCCCTTATCTAACATCTTAAGTAGTATGCTATATAATATACTTTCTTGTATATACCCATTTACTGTGTATTCACTTTTATATGCATATACTTCTTTAGTATTAATTAGTAAATTATATATAGTATTGTATAAATAATACTTCTTATAATCTTCTTCCATTTTATCTGTATATATTCTACCTTCTTCAAAAGATTTTCTAAGAACTATCAAATTACTTATATCCTTTTCTATCTTCATATTCCACCCATTGCTACCTACATCTAGCCATATATGTATTGGTCTATTTACTCTTGATGATATATATGTATATGGAGTGGTTAATAATACTTTATCTATATTACTCAAATCTTCTAATTCTGAAGATTGATAATAGTCATTTATTGTAGTTTTAAGTGCTTTTATAAATAACTTTTCTTTATCCTCATTTATATTCAATAACTCTATGTTTTCTGTAAATGTCTCACATTCATATATTATCTTTTTACAAATATGAATATTTTCTTTTCCAAACTTAAGATTTAGCATTTTATCTATATAAAATTTAATTAGAAACTCACCTATTTTAAGTTTCTCATTCCTTTTATCTTCTATATAATTTAATATTTCTTTAAATTTTTCTTCTTCATACTTATTTTTATATATTTTTAATGCTTGTATCTTATTGACATCTAATATAGTTTCTATAAAATTTATATAGTCTTCTTCTCTTATGGAATTTTGGCTACCATTAAAAATGCTAAGAGCCACTATAAGTGCATTAGCATAAGGATAATCTATTAACTTTTTATCTTTTTTAGTGCTAAATATATCGATATTATTAATTTTCAATTTATTAGTCATTTGAAAGTCTAATATTGTATTGTTTATAGGAGAAATTATAGCTATATCTTGTGCTTTTACTCCTGATAGTATTAACTCTTTAATTTTCTTTAAAACTACTTCTATCATCTCGCTATATAGCTGACTAGATTCATTTAGTTCAACACTTACTGGTAAATCATCTATAGAAACCTCTCCTTTTTTGTTAAGCTTTTCTTCTTCATATTCATTTTCTATATATCCTTCTATAAACTTAATATCTATATTATTAAAAACTGAAAAATCTCTTTTTTCATTAAAAAATGTATATGAATCTATAGCATTTTCTTGTATCTCTTTTATAAATTCGATTTCTGCTACAGATACACTTTCTAAACTTTCTACAATTAAATATTTTATTTTTTTTCTTAAATATTCTTTGTATAAATCATTTTTTAAAAGATATTTATTATATACATATACACTCAGTGAATTATCTAACATACCTTTATTTAATAACATGCTAGTGTAATCCATTATTATTTCGTTCATTTCACTATAAGAAAATTTATTTATATTATCTTTATTTTTCTTAGACAAATAAATTTTTTCTCCTATGCTCTCAAATTCTAATTTACTTAATGTAGCCTTATTTATATTAGTACTTATACTTGAAGTTATAGATTTATTGGTGCTTATAATATCTTCAAAGTATCCTTCTTTTTCTCTTTTAATTTTTACCTTTTCCCCTATTATATAGTCTGTCAAAGTATTATTTATAAATTTAGGTCTTATGTGATGTTCTTTTATCTCATTATTATTTTCTAACACTATTGGCCAAAATTTTATGAGCTCTCCTTTAATAAAATTAGTATATGATATTATATTTAGTTTTTCACAATAATCTATATTAATCTTCTTCTCATATTTTAATTTAGTTAGATTATTAGGAACTAGAATCATTATTTTCGAAGATTTATTTTTACATTTTTTTAATATTTCATTATATAAACTAACTATTTTGCTCTCTTTATCTTTATTATTTAAATTTCTATATATGTACCTCATATAAACCCTTTCTTTAAACTATTTTGTATTTTAATTATATCATATTAGAGATTTTTAATTCCTCCATTAAAATGTTTACTTAAAGCTACATACTATTTTTTTAATCCTAAAAATAAAAGAAGCAACCAAATAGCCGCTTCTTTTATTTTTTAAATATAATCTATTTAAAATTATTTAAAAATTTATTTGTAATATTTCTTAATTGTCCACCAATAACAACTAAAAATATATTTATAATTATAATTATAAATATATTTACTATACTGTTGTATCCACTCAAATAATTTGAAATAGACTGAATTGGAGATAAATATAATACTGAAAACAATATAGAGCTATTACTACCTTCTATTAAAAAATGTGCACATAAAGAAAAAAATGATAAAAAAATTCCTAAACCTGCTCCCATTGATCCCACTATTAAAGATTCTTTAAGTTTCAAGCTATATTTATATCCATAATAAAAATTTATAAGAAAAAAGAATAATGCAAATAAAATTTCTATGATTAAGTTACTCGATTCAATCTCAATTATCTTAAAGTATATAAATGATATTATACATATAATTAAAGTATTAAAAAATAGTTTTTCTCCCAGGTCAAATGTATTTTTCACATACTCACCCCATATACTTTATTTTATTATATATAAAATGAAGTTAAAATGTGAATAATTTCAAATACAACAAAAAAGATTACGTGGCTACGTCTTACTCTCCCAGGAGGTCGCCCCCCAAGTACCATCAGCGCTAAAGAGCTTAACTTCTGTGTTCGGTATGGGAACAGGTGTATCCTCTTTGCTATAATAACCACATAATCTTTATCTGGAGCGGGTGAAGGGGATCGAACCCTCACAGCCGGCTTGGAAGGCCGGAACTCTACCATTGAGCTACACCCGCATATTTAGTTTTATTAGTACTTTCAAAACTGTATACCATTTAGATTCATCATTTAAATGAGGTCAAGTCCTCGACCTATTAGTATCAATAAGCTAAATACATTACTGCACTTACACCTTCGACCTATCAACCAGGTA
>NZ_JADNAJ010000016.1:0-25094 GCF_015550185.1 Romboutsia sp. 1001285H_161024_C4
TACCTGGTTGATAGGTCGAAGGTGTAAGTGCAGTAATGTATTTAGCTTATCGATACTAATAGGTCGAGGACTTGACCAAAAATCATTAACTAAATGATATACAGTTTTCAGAGTATTAACTCTAAAAGATAAAGATTATGTGGTTATTATAGCAAAGAGGATACACCTGTTCCCATACCGAACACAGAAGTTAAGCTCTTTAGCGCTGATGGTACTTGGAGGGCGACCTCCTGGGAGAGTAAGACGTAGCCACGTAATCTTTTTTTTGCGTTCAAAAATATATTTATATGAAAATTTACAAATTATGCATGTAGTTGTATACTATAAAGAGTGAACAGAAATATTACATACGATTTGGAGGTTGTCTATGAATATAGGGGTGATAGGAGTTAATCATAATGTAGCTCCCATAGAGATAAGAGAAAAAGTTTCTTTTACAGATATACAAAAAATAGAAGCTATAAATTATTTATTAGACAAAGAAATAGAAGAAATTATAATACTATCTACATGTAATAGAAGTGAAATATATATTCAATCAAAAAATATTGAAAACAAAATAAAAATTGTAGAAGAGTTTTATGAATCATTTTTCAATTTACCTGGAGTTAAACAGTATTTATTCACTAAAAAAGATAGAGATGCTATAGAGCATATATACAAAGTTTCTGCAGGTTTAGATTCTATAGTGTTAGGTGAAGATCAAATATTAGGTCAAGTCAGAGATGCACATGAATTTTCTATGCAATTAGGAGCTAGTAAGAAAAAATTCAACAAGCTATTCAGGGAAGCTATCACAGTTTCTAAAGATATAAAAACCAAAACTAAAATATCACAACAGCCATTATCAATAAGTTACATAGGGGTTAGATTCTTAGAAGAAAAACTAGGCAATTTAGAGGGGAAAAATGCACTAGTTATAGGAATTGGTAAGATGAGTAAGTTGACAATGAAACATTTAGAAGAAGGAAAAGTTAATACCATATATGTTTCAAATCGTAGTCATGGGAAAATAAAAGAGATAGAAAATGATTATAAAAATATTGTACCTATACAATATAACGATAGATATAAAGTGTTAAATGATGTTGATATGGTAATAAGCGCAACGGCATCTCCACATATTATAATAAAGGCAGATGAAATGCCAAAGATTGAAAGAAAAATATATATGATGGATATAGCTCTTCCTAGAGATATAGATCCAGATATAAATAAGTTAGAGAATGTAGAACTCTATGATATAGATGATTTAAAACAAATACATGATAAGAATGATCAAAAGAGAAAAGAGTTAGCTAATATTGGCTTAGGAATGATAAATGAAAGTATAGATGAATTTGTAGAGTGGCTAGACTCAACTAATATAGATCCTACGATAGAATCTTTGAATGAAAGATGCGATGAAATAAGAGAAGATACATTAGATTATATTTTTAGAAAGATCAATCTTGATAATAGGGAGAAAAAAATTATTGAAAAGATGATGACTTCTGCCCTAAAGAGACTTATAAGAGAACCGATAATAAATTTAAAGCAAACTAAGGATAAAGGCAAAAGAGAAGAATATATGAAAATGGTAGAAGAACTATTCGAAATATAAACTAAGGAGGACATGACTATGAAAAACGAAAAGTCATCAAAGATATATGAAGAAGCAATAGAATATATACCTGGAGGGGTTAATAGCCCAGTTAGAGCGTTTAAATCAGTAGGATTAGATCCAATATTTATAGATAGAGCACACGGAAGTAGAATATATGATGTTGACGGAAATGAATATATAGATTATATATGCTCTTGGGGACCACTTATGCTAGGTCATAGCCCAAAAGAAATAGTAGAGGGAATTGAAGAAGTTGTATCTAGAGGAACTAGCTATGGAGTTCCAACAGCTATAGAAGTTGAAATGGCTAAGATAATAGTAGAAGCATATCCAGCTATAGATCAAGTACGTATGGTAAATTCAGGGACTGAGGCAACTATGAGTGCATTAAGAGTAGCTAGAGGATTTACAAAAAGAAATAAAATATTAAAGTTTGAAGGTTGCTACCATGGTCATTCAGATGCTTTATTAGTTAAGTCTGGTTCAGGAACAATAACATATGGAGTACCAACTAGCCCTGGAGTTCCATCTGATGTAGTTAAAGATACATTAGTTTGTAGATACAATGATTTAGATGCAGTAAGAGAAATATTTAAAACTCAAGGACATGAAATAGCCGCTGTAATAGTTGAAACAGTAGCAGGAAACATGGGTGTAGTTCCAGGTAAGCAAGAGTTCTTACAATTATTAAGAGATATAACTAAAGAATATGGAAGTGTTTTAATATTTGATGAAGTTATAACAGGATTTAGATTAAATTATAGTAGCTCTGTTGGATATTTTGGAATAAAGCCAGATATGGTATGTTTCGGTAAAATAATAGGAGCAGGACTTCCTGTTGGTGCTTATGGTGGAACTAAAGAAATAATGAGTATGGTTTCTCCAGTTGGACCAGTATATCAAGCAGGTACATTATCAGGAAACCCACTAGCTATGTATATGGGTAAAAAGAACTTAGAAATATTAAGAGATAATCCTCAAATCTATAAAGAGTTAGAAGAAAAAGCTATAAGATTAGAAGAAGGATTAAAATCTAATATAGAAAAATTAGGTCTTAACTACACAGTTAATAGAGCTGGTTCATTAGTTTGTTTATTCTTTACACATGGACCAATAGAAAACTATGATGATGTTACAAGATGTGATGTTTCTAAGTTTAATAAGTATTTTGAAGAGTTATTAAAAAGAGGAATTCTTTTAGCTCCTACACAGTTTGAAGCAATGTTCTTATCAAATGCTCATACTAATGAGGACATAGATTATACTATAAATGCTAGTTATGAGGCATTAAAAATAGCTCATAATCTTTAAAACTAAATATAAATCTCGATAAAATTTACCATATGATATGAAGGATATATAAATGCCATGTAGAATAGTTTATTTATATGTAAAATATATATGAATTTTGGAGAGGTTTTTCACTAAACCTAGCCTTACTGGCTAGGTAAATTATTTTCGAAGAAACGAGATGATATATATGAATTCACTAGATTATGTATTAAATAATATAGATTCACTAGATAGAGAATCTATGGATGAAGCTAAAAAAAGATTAGATAGACTTATAAAGCCAGTTGGAAGTTTAGGTAAGATGGAAGAAATTTGTATGCAATTAGCTGGGATATATAGAAAAAAAGAGCTTGATACATCTAAAAAAGCTATTATAGCATTTGCTGGAGATCATGGTGTTTATGAAGAAGGTGTAGCTCCGGATCCTCAAAGTATAACTTATCTTCAATTCCCGAACTTTACAAAAGGATTAAATGGAGTAGGAGTTATAAGTAAATTTGTAGGAGCAGATGTAATAGCTATAGATGTTGGTATAAATTGTGACCATAAACTAGATGGTGTGATTGATAAAAAGATAAGAAAATCTACATCTAATATGGCTAAGGGACCTGCAATGAGTAGAGATGAAGCTATAAAATCCATAGAAATAGGGATAGAAGCAGCAAATGAGTGTATAGATAATGGTTATAAGCTTATAGGAATAGGTGAAATGGGTATATGTAACACTACACCAAGTAGTGCTATAATATCTGTAATAGATGGATGTGATCCAGCAGAAGTTACAGGAATGGGAGCTGGACTTAAAAAAGATAGAATAAAGCATAAAGCTGATACTATAAGAAAAGCTATAGAACTAAACAAGCCAAATAGAGAAGATGCTATAGATATATTATCGAAGGTTGGCGGATTTGAGATAGGTTCTATGGCAGGAGTTATATTAGCATGTAGTGCTAGAAATGTTCCTGTTGTATTAGATGGATTTATATCTTATGCAGCTGCTCTTTTAGCCTACACTCTAAATCCAATAACTAGGGAATATATGATAGCATCTCATACATCAGCAGAGCCAGGTACACAAAAAGCACTAGATATGCTAAATTTAAGTACTGTATTAAATATGGATATGAGATTAGGAGAAGGTAGTGGTGCAGCACTTGCATTTAATATAATTGAAGCATCAAATTATACATATACAAATATGGCGACATTTGATGAGATAGATATGGGAAGATAGAAAAAGCAATAAGGAGATAAGTATGAGCAAAGTTATACTAGTAACTGGTGGAGCAAGATCAGGAAAAAGTAGTTTTGCAGAACAATTATGTAAAGATAGAAATAACAATACTGCATATATTGCAACATCGATACCCTTTGATGATGAGATGAAAGATAGGGTAAAAAAACATAAGGAAAGTAGACCACAAAACTGGAAAACATATGAAATATATAAGGATATATATTCTATAATTGAGGATATATCTAAATCTCACAAAACAGTTATATTAGATTGTGTAACTTTATTAGTGAATAATTTAATGTTTACGCATGATATAGATATTGAAAATGCAACACAAGATGAGATAAATGAATTAGAAAAGTACATAAAAGATCAAGTTAATAAACTGATAGAAGAGATAAGAAAAACAGAACTTTATTTTGTTGCTGTTACTAATGAATTAGGAATGGCAGTAGTTCCTGCTAATAAACTTAGTAGAGTATATACGGATATAGTAGGTAGAATAAATCAACAAATAGCAGCCCAAAGTGACGAAGTCTATTTTGTAGTTAGTTCAATACCTATGAAAATTAAGGGATAATTATGAAAAGATTTATATCAATACTTCAGTTTATGACTAGAATTCCAATAAATATAGATGTAGGATTTGATGATGAATTTCATAAAACTATAACATATTTTCCACTGGTAGGGTTTGTATTAGGTATTTTATTATTTATAATTGGTACTGTATCAAACATATTATTTGATCCATTTATAACATCAATATTGGTAACCTTAGGTTCTGTTATATTGACAGGGGGATTACATATTGATGGATTGGGAGATACATTTGATGCTATATATAGTTATAGGGATAAGGAAAAAATGCTAGAAATAATGAAAGATTCAAGACTTGGGACAAATTCATTATTGGCTATAGTATTTTTAATTTTGCTTAAGATAGGTTTTATATATAGCTTAATAAACAATAATTTAATGTGGACTATAATATTTATGCCTGTTATAGGTAGACTTGGAGTAATAAGATTAACTTATAAAACTGTTACACCAAGAGAGAAAGGAATGGGAAACTTATTTATAGGTAAGGCAACTACATCAATGTTTTTAACTGCAATACTATATACGATGGCATTGATTATATTAGTAGCCAAATTTGTATTTAATTCTTCGATGACGTTGCCTATATTAGCATCTATAATAGTTATTATTTTATTTAATCAATTATTTAAAAATCATATATACAAAAAAATTGATGGAGTTACAGGAGATATATTAGGGTGTAGTATAGAACTTGGAGAAGTTATATATTTACTTTACATATATCTTATAATAGGGTAACCTTAAAAGAGGTGATACTATAATGACTAAATTAGTTTTAGTAAGACATGCATTGACTACAGATAATCAAAGTAAAAGATTATCAGGACATATAGACAGTGTAGTTAGTGAAGTTGGAATTAAGCAAATAGAGAAATTAACCAAATACTTAGATGGTATACATATAGATAAGATATACACAACAACATCTTCAAGAACAAAAGATACTGTAAAAGATGTTGCAAAGAAAAAAGGGATAGAAATAATAGAAAAAGAAACATTGAAAGAAATTAGTTTTGGGGATTTTGAGGGGATTACTTTTGATGACATAAAAAAGAATTATCCAGAAGAATTTAACTCGATGATAGAAAAAGGATATGAGTACAGATATCCAAATGGTGAAAGTCTTATTGATTCATTTACAAGAGTATCAAATGAGGTTAAAGAAATTATAAGTATGGATAAAGGCAAAACAATACTTATATGTTCTCATGGAGGAACTATAAGGAACATAATAAGTTATTTAGTATCAGGAAGCTACAAATACCATTGGAATTTTAAAATAGATAATGCATCAGTAAGTATTTTAGAAGTAGAAGATGGATTTGCAGTCATAGATAGTATGAATAACACAAGTTTTATAAATAATTAAAATCAAATAGTATATTAACTTAGGTTCTACAAGATTAATAGGGAAAAAGGTTAAAAGCCTTTGCAGCCCCCGCTACTGTAATATTGACGAAACTACAATTTGCCACTGTCCTTTGGATGGGAAGGAGTAGGAGTAGGATGAAATTGAGCCAGGATACCTGCCTAATTTAATTAAATGTAAAATCTCCGGGGTGAGGGATTTTTATTCAGATAAAATATAACTATCGCTTATAAAGTATGTACCTATAATAAAACATCAGAGTATATGCATATTAGCAGATAAATTATACTTTGTTAAAACTTAAATTATAATAAATAAATCTATTATGAAATCTACATATTAATCATAAATACATAAAGTGTATTTTAGATTAATACAATAAGATTTAGTATTATATAGTTTAAGTATATAGTAAAGATTAAATAGTTATATTTTGTTACATGCTATATAGCTTGATATGTTACAAAACATATGAAACAGGTATATAATATATTAGCATTAGAATAAAAGCCTTAACTCTTAAGAGTTAGGGCTTTTTTGATTATAAGGAAATCAAATTAAGTAATATAAGGAGAATCTTATGGGAAAAAAGATAATGTTACAAGGTACAGCATCAAATGTTGGAAAAAGTATATTAACAGCTGGTTTATGTAGGATTTTCAAACAAGATGGATATAGTGTAGCACCATTTAAATCTCAAAATATGGCGTTAAATTCTTTTATAACAAAAGAAGGTTTAGAAATGGGAAGAGCACAAGTATTTCAGGCGGAAGCTTGTGGAATAGAGCCAATTGCAGATATGAATCCAGTACTTCTAAAACCATCAGGTAATCATAGATGCCAAGTTATAGTAAGGGGTAAAGTTAGAGATGATATATCATCATCAGAATACCATGATTATAAACCAATACTTGCTAAAGAACTTAAAACTATATTTAATCAGTTTAGTGAGAACTATGATGTTGTTGTTATGGAGGGGGCAGGTAGTACAGCAGAAATAAACTTAAGAGAACATGACATTGCTAACATGGGTATGGCAGAAATCGCAGATGCTCCTGTAATAATAGTGGGGGATATCGATAGAGGTGGAGTTTTCGCATCACTAGCAGGTACGATGCTTTTACTAAGTGAAGAGGAAAGAAAAAGAGTCAAAGGTGTAATAATAAATAAATTTAGAGGAAGAAAAGAACTTTTATATGATGGCATAAAAATGCTTGAAGAAATAATAAAGGTTCCTGTCCTTGGAGTAGTGCCATATAGTGATATAAAAATAGAAGATGAAGACAGTGTAACAACTAGATTTAAAACTAAAATGAAAAAGAGTGATATACATATTGAGATAATTAGAACACCTCATATGTCTAATTTCACAGATTTTAATATATTTGAGACTCAAGAAGATGTGAGTATTAGGTATGTTGATTATGTAGAGACTCTTTCAAATCCAGATATGATAATACTTCCTGGAAGTAAAAGTACTATAGATGACCTTAAGTATATAAGGGAAAGTGGTCTAGAGGAACAAATAAAAGATTTACAGAAAAAAGGAAAGTTAGTATTTGGGATATGTGGTGGATATCAAATGTTAGGCAAGAAATTAAAAGACCCTTACCATGTAGAAGGCGAAATTGAAGAAATAGATGGTATAGGACTTTTAGATATAGAAACTACATTTGAAAAAGAAAAAACAACTACACAAGTGAATGCCACTATATGTAAAAATTTAAATGGATATTTAGCAAATTTATCAGGAATGAAAGTAAAAGGTTATGAAATTCATATGGGAATAAGTGATATAGGTAAAGAAGTATATAACCTAAATGAAATAAACAATAAATTAGGAGAAGACGTAAGCTACCTAGAAGGAAGTGTAAATAAAGAAGGTAATGTAGTAGGAACTTATTTACATGGAATATTTGATGAAATAGATTTTACTAGAGCTCTATTAAATAATATCAGAGAAGAAAAAGGCCTTGAAAGAATAGACACTAAAGTAACTTCTTTCGAAGCCTTTAAGCAAAATGAATATGATAAACTAGCTGATTTACTAAGAGAACATTTAGATATAGAGAAGATATATAAAATAATGGAAGAACATGAAGAAGAAATATAAACAATACAAAAATAAAATGATGGTTAGGTGAAATATATGAAAAAAATCTTAATCGCAGGAACTAATAGTGGAGTAGGAAAAACAACAATATCTTTAGGTATAATGCAAGCACTTACAAAAAGAAGTATGAAAGTTCAACCATATAAAGTTGGACCTGATTATATAGATCCATCATACCATACATTTATAACAAGTAGAGATTCAAGAAATCTAGATTCATATATGTTAGATGATGAAAAAATTAAGTATGTATTTAATTCTGCATCTAAAGATGCAGATATATCAGTGATTGAAGGTGTTATGGGTCTTTATGATGGAATAGGAATAGACTTAGATAATTGTACAAGTTCTCATACATCAAAGATACTAAAAGCACCGGTTATACTAGTTATAAATGGAAAAGCTATGGCAGCATCTAGTGCAGCTATGGTACTTGGATACAAGGAACTTGATAAAGATGTAAATATAAAAGGTGTAATAGTAAACAATGTAAGGACTAAGACTCACTACGAAATAATTAAAAAAGCAATTGAAACCTATTGCAAAATAGAAGTCTTAGGTTATTTTCCACCTAATGATGAATTCTCATTGGAGTCAAGACACTTAGGTTTAGTTCCTAGTGTAGAAATAGATTCATTAAAAAATAAATTTAGCAATTTAGCAGATGAAATAGAAAAATATATAAATATAGATAGAATAATAGAAATTGCCGAAACAGAAGAAGTTAGTAGCAGTTTTAATTTAGAAGATTTTATAAAGGAAAATAAGATTGAAGATAAAACAATAGCTATAGCTTATGATAAAGCATTTAATTTTTACTACAAAGAAAATATAGAATTATTAAAAGCATTAGGATTAAATATAAAATATTTTAGTCCATTAGAAGATAAAAAAGTACCACAATCAGATTACATATATATAGGTGGAGGATTTCCAGAAATATTTGCAAAAGAAATAGAATTAAATAAAAGTATGAGAAATTCTATAAAAGAAGCTCATATAAATAAAGTTCCTATATATGCTGAATGTGGTGGGCTTATGTATCTAGGGGAAAAACTAATAGACCAAAATAATAGTGAATACGATATGGTAGGAATATTTAGTGGAGTTAGCAAGATGACAAAATCATTAAAGAGATTTGGATATTGTTATGGAGAGTCTAAAATAGATACAATTTTATCTAAAAAAGGTGAGGTTATAAAAGGACATGAATTCCACCATTCTATATTTGAAACTAATGAGGAATGTGCTTATATAATGAGAAAAGAAAGAGACAAGAAAGTAGTGGATGAATGGGAAGGTGGATATAGCAAAGATAAAACTTTAGCAACATATTTACATACTCATTTTTACAATAACTTAGATTGTATAAAAAATTTCTTAAATAGTGGATGTAAAGACTATTTAGAAAGAGGAAACAATTAATATGAATATATTATCTATTTATATAGGATACATAATAGATTTAATAGTAGGAGATCCATATTCATTTCCTCACCCGGTTAGATATATTGGTAAATTAATAAAGAAAACTGAAAGTATAATAAGAAAAAAAGCTAAGAGTGATAAAGATTTAAAAATAGGCGGATTTTTCTTATGGTTTATAGTAGTAGGTATAACATATTTAGTTACTTATTTAATATTAAAACTAAGTAGCCTTATACCAGGAGGTTTTTTAGTAGCAAATTCAATACTGATATATACGACATTAGCTACAAAATGTTTAAAAGATGAAGCAGTCAAAATATACAATGTATTAAAAACAGGAGATATAGAAAAGGCAAGAATACAAGTATCTTATATAGTAGGAAGAGATACTACTCAATTAAATGAAGGTGAAATAATCAGAGCAACTGTAGAAACTGTAGCTGAAAATACTGTAGATGGAATAATTGCACCTATGTTTTTTGCATTTATAGGTGGAGCTCCACTTGCTATGGCATATAAAGCAGTCAATACTTTGGACTCAACAGTAGGATACAAAAATGAAAAGTATAAAGACTTAGGATTTGCATCAGCTAAGATTGATGATATAGCTAACTTTGTACCAGCTAGGATATCTGTATTACTTATGTCTATAGGGAGCTTATTAGTAGGGCATAACTGTAAAGAAGCTTTAAAAATTGGTATAAGAGATAGAAAAAATCACAAAAGTCCAAATTGTGCTTATGCTGAAGGTGCAGTTGCAGGGGCCTTAGGAGTACAGTTAGGTGGTACGAATATTTATTTTGGAAAAGCTGTCTATAAGCCTACAATAGGAGATAAACATAGAGAAATAGAAGTAGAAGATATCGTTAGAACAAATAAAATAATGTATGCCTCATCTATAACTTCAATGATTGTATTTACAATAATATTTATATTACTATAGGGGGATTTATGAAAGACTTAGGACATGGAGCGAATGTAGAACAAATAGGAAAAAATTATAATATAGACCCAAAAGAGATAATAGATTTTAGTTCTAATGTAAATCCAAATATTATAAAAGATTTAGATAAGTATATACTAGAAGGCTTAGAAGAAAGTAGGAGCTATCCAGATATAAATTACACAAACTTAAGAAAAAACATAGGTAATTATCTAAATATTAAAAGTGAATATATAATACCTGGAAATGGTGCTACAGAGATAATCTATTTATTAATGAAGGTTATAGGAAAAAGGTTAGCAATATTAAATCCTACATTTTCAGAATACAGAAGAAGTGCAAAATTAAATGGATTAGAAGTTATAGATTTAAATTTAAATGAAGAAAATCAATTTTTAATAGATATAAATGAAGTTAAAAATAATTTAGATAACTTTGATAGTTTATTTATATGTAATCCAAATAATCCAAATGGTAAGGCGCAAGAATTAAATGAGTTACTAAACCTATTGAAACAAAATAATAAACTTTTGATAGTTGATGAAACTTTTATGGAGTTTGCAGAAAAAGAAGAGAATTATAGCTTAGTAAATAAAATAAAAGACTATGATAATCTATTTATAATCAAAGCGGTAACTAAATTCTTTGGAATGCCTGGGTTAAGGCTGGGGTATGGGATTACGAGTAATAAAGATATAATAAATAAAATTTATCATTATAAAGAACCTTGGACTATAAATGCATTTGCAGATACTTTATCTAAATATATATTCAAGGATAAAGAGTACATAGAAAATAGTAAAAGTTATTATATCCAAGAACGAGAGTATATGTTAAAAGAATTAAGAAGTATAGAAAATATATCAGTTTATGATACTGATACAAATTTTTTATTAATTAAACTGAACAATAGAAGGGCAAATGAAATAAAAGTCGAATTATTAAGAAGAAGTAAAATTCTTATCAGAGATGCATCGAATTTTATCGGATTAGATGATAGATATATAAGAGTTGCAATTAAATCTCATGATGATAATAAAATTCTTATAGAGAATATGAAAAACTTATTAGGTGATTAGCATGAAATATTATGGATTTTGTCCAGCATCATGTGGAGAGTTTGTTCAGGGTATGGTAGATGGAGAAGAGTATCTTAGCTCATATGCCATAGATATGTATTCAGTAGCAATGATTGAAGAAAAGCTAGGTAAAGTCAATGTAGGTCCTAGTAAATCTAGAAAGGCTATAGAAGCTGTTTTTAAGAAATTTAACTTGCCTATCAAAGATAGTAAAAATATTTCTTTAACTATAAAAAGTGATATACCGGTAGGTAAAGGTATGGCTAGTTCAACAGCAGATATAGGAGCTACTATAGTAGCTACTCTAGATTTGATAGGAAGAAATTTAACTAGTGAAGAAATATCAAAACTTGCATCTACTATAGAACCAACAGATTCTACATACATAGAAAACAACTGCATATTTAACCCACTTAGTGGTGAAATAGTAAAAAATCTAGGAAGTATAAAAGATTGCAGAGTAATAATACTAGAGCCTAACAAGACGTTAGATACTATAAAAATAAGAAGTAACCCTAACTATAGAAATATAAAACTAAAAAATCAAGATATTATAAAAGAATCATTTTACCTTTTAGAAGACGGTATAAAAAATAATGATTTAAGTAATATCGGAAAAGCATGTACTTTAAGTAGCTTAGCCAATGAAAATATAGACCCAAAAGAAGGATTAAAAGAGATAATAAATATTTCGCAAAATTATGGTGCCTATGGTGTAAACATTGCTCATAGTGGAACTGTAATAGGTATTATCGTAGACAATTATATGAATGATAATAAATTGATAGATATTTTAAAAACCAATAAAATACATAAAACATACAATAAAATTTATACTCTAGATATTATAGACGGAGGAATTAGGAGGGAACCACCATGGAATATATCAAAAATCCTATGATGATAGAAGAAAAAAGTTTCATAATGATACAAGAAATTATAGATGAAATAAGACCAGGATATGAGTACAAAAATGAAGTAGAAGAAAAAATAATAAAGCGTTGTATACATACAACAGCAGACTTTGAATATTTAGATATATTAAAAATATCAGATACAGCAGTAGAAAATATAGTAGATGCTTTAAAAAATAATGCAACTATATATACGGATACTAACATGGCTTTAAGTGGAATAAATAAAAGAAGATTAGATGCATTAGGTTGTAAATATAGATGCTTAGTAGCAGAAGAAGAAACTGCAAAACTAGCTAAGGAAAAAGGAATAACTCGTTCGATGGCAGCTGTTGAGATAGCAGCAAAGGATTCAGGAAGAAAAATATTTGTTCTTGGAAATGCACCAACAGCTTTATATAAAGTAATGGAAATGAGAGACTCAAAAGTACTAGATGTAGATGCTGTAATAGGTGTTCCAGTTGGATTTGTTGGAGCAGCAGAGTCAAAAGATGAATTAGAAAAAACAGATATACCACACATAATATCAAAAGGTAGAAAAGGCGGAAGTAACTTAGCAGCAGCTATAGTTAATGCTATTTTATACACTATGTAGGTAATATTATGGAAGAGTATGTATATATAGAAGGTAAAAAGTATAGAAGAGGATACACAACAGGTTCTTGTGCTACAGGAGCATCAAAAGCTGCAACATACATGCTATTAACTAAAAAGAGTATAGATACTGTAAATATAGATACTCCAAAAGGCATACCATTGACATTGAATGTGTTTAATATAGACATTAATGACGATTATGTAGAATGTTCTATAGAAAAAGATGGTGGAGATGATATTGATGCTACACATACCATGCATATTCACGCTAGAGCTGAAATTATCAATAGAGAAGATGATGAAGATATAGTAGTATGTGGAGGAGTAGGTATTGGAGTAGTAACTAAAAAAGGATTGAGTGTTGAGGTTGGAAAGCCAGCAATTAATCCAACTCCTATGAAAATGATACATAGTGAGTTAAGAAAAGTAGTTGGTGAAGATATAAGTAAAGTTATAGGTAAAAATAAATCTTTAAAGATTACTATATTTGCACCAAAAGGAGAAGAGGTAGCAAAAAAGACATTTAATCCAAGGCTTGGAATAGTTGGAGGTATATCTATTATAGGAACTACAGGAATAGTAGAGCCTATGAGTGATGAAGGATGGAAAAAATCTTTATCTATAGAGCTAAAAATGAAAAGAGAACAGGGGTTAGATAAGATAATTCTAGTACCAGGAAATCATGGAGAACAGTTCATAAGAGAAAAGTTAGGATTAGATATGAAATACGTAATAAGAACTAGTAACTTTATAGGATATATGCTAAAAGAAGCTCAAAGAATGGGTTATAAGAAAATACTTATGGCAGGTCATATAGGAAAATTTATAAAAATATCAGCTGGTATATTTAACACACATAGTAAAGTAGCTGATGCGAGAAGTGAAATATTAGTATCTAATCTAGCATTAATGAAAGCTCCATATGAATTTTTAGAAAAGATAAGTGAGTGTCTTACTGCTGAAGAAGCAGTTGAGCTCATAAATAATAGTGAGTACAAAAGCTTTTACAATTTGGTAAGTAACAAGTGTAAGCATAAAATTAAACAATATCTATGTGATGATGATATGGACGTAGAAGTTATTATGTTTTCTATGGACAAGACATTACTAGGTAAATCAAATAATACAGATAATCTAGTGGAGGTATTTAGATGATAAATGTCATAGGGTTAGGACCAGGGAATACTGATTATATAACTAGATTAGGTGAGAAATTAATTAAAAACTCTGATGTTGTAATTGGAGGAAGAAGGAATTTAGAATCGATAAAAGATTTTGAAGGAGAAAAGATAGAGTTAGCATCAAATTTAAAAGAGATAGTGGATTATATAAATAATAATGAAGATAAACAAATATCTGTTATAGCATCAGGTGATCCATTGATGTATGGAATAGGAAGATATCTTTCTAAAAATATAGACACTAATAAATTAAATATAATATCAGGAATTAGTTCACTTCAATATATATTTTCAAAGATATATGTTGATATGAACGACCTATATATAACTAGTAGCCATGGGAAAATACCAGACTTTGATTATGTACTTTCTCATAAGAAGGTATGTATGGTTACCGATAAATTAATTGGTCCTAAAGAAATATGTAAAGAAATAGTAAAAAGAAATCTAGATAAAACAGTTGTAGTAGGAGAAAATTTATCCTATGAAAATGAAAGAATTACAATAGGAAAACCAGAAGAAATTTTAAAAGTAGAAAACTTTGATATGTGTGTAGTTGTAATACTAGAAGGTGGAGATTTCATATGAAAAACAGTGAGTTTATAACAGGAAAGGTTCCTATAACAAAAGAAGAAGTTAGAGCTGCATCTATAATGAAACTAGACTTAGTAAATGCTAAAAGATTTATAGATGTAGGAGCAGGAACAGGCAGTGTAAGTATAGAAGCTGCATACCATTATCCAAATCTAGAAGTTATTTCTATAGAAAGAAACGATGATGCTATAGATTTAATAAATAAAAATGTAGAGAAGTTTGAGTTAGATAATGTAGAAGTAATTAAAGCATATGCACCAGTAGAGATAGAAGGAAAAGCTGATGCTATATTCTTAGGAGGGACAGGTAATAAACTAGAAGAAATAATAACTTGGTCTAAGGATATGCTAGTAGAAGGTGGAAGACTGGTAGCGAATTTTATAATAGTAGATACATTTAATGAAACTTTAAGATTATTAAGAGAGTATGGATTTGAAAATATAGATGTTTCAGTTTTAAATGTAGCTAAGCTAGAAAAACTAGGAAGAGGAGAATATTTTAAACCTCTAAATCCAATTTATATAATATCTTGTGAGAAGGGGAGAAACTAATATGTTAAATAAAATACATTTCGTAGGAGCAGGACCAGGAGATAAGGAATTAATAACTTTAAAAGGATACAAACTTTTAAGTAATGCAGATGTAGTAATATATGCAGGTTCATTAGTTAATCCAGAACTTTTAGAGTACTGTAAAAAAGGTTGTGAGATACACAATAGTGCTCATATGGATTTACATCAAATTATAGAAGTGATGGAAAAAGGAGTTAGAGAAGGAAAATCTGTAGTAAGACTACAAACAGGAGATTTCTCTATATATGGTTCAATAAGAGAACAAGTTGAAGAGTTATTTAAATTAAATATAGATTACGATTGTACACCAGGAGTGAGTTCATTCTTAGGAGCAGCATCAGCTTTAGGAGTTGAATATACAGTTCCAGAAATATCTCAAAGTGTAGTGATAACAAGAATGGAAGGAAGAACTCCAGTACCTGAAAAAGAATCAATAGAGTCTTTTGCTAAGCATCAAACTTCTATGGCTATATTTTTATCAGTACAAGATATAGAAAAAGTAGTAGAAAGACTTCATAAAGGTGGATATCCAATGGATACTCCAATAGCCGTTGTTTATAAAGCTACTTGGTCAGATGAAAAGATAGTAAAAGGAACATTACAAGATATAGCTCAAAAAGTAAAAGAAAATGATATAAGAAAGACTGCTTTAATATTAGTAGGTCAATTCTTAGGTAAAGAATATAACAATTCGAAGTTATATGATAAGGACTTCAAACATGAGTATAGACAATAAAATAGCCATAGTTTGTATAACTGAAAATGGAAAGAATCTAGCATTTGAAATACAATCCAAACTTAATAATGGAGATGTATATCTAATAAGAAATAAGAAGAATAATTTTAAGATAGATGAAGAAAAAAATAATGTATTTTTAGTAGAGGATAAGCTTAGCAATTTAGTTCCTAGTTTGTTTGAAGAATATCAATATATTGTATTTATAATGGCTACAGGTATAGTAGTGAGAGTTATAGCACCATACATAAATAGTAAATTTAGTGATCCTGCTATATTAGTAAGCGATGAAAAAGGACAAAACATTATAAGCTTACTAAGTGGTCATATGGGTGGAGCTAATGAAATGACCAGCCATATAAGTGAACTAATAGGAGCTAATCCAGTTATAACTACAGCAACAGATGTAAATAAAAAATCCTCCTTGGATATGATTGCTAAAAAATTAGATGCTTATATAGAGGATTTTAGAGAAAACGTCAAAGATGTAAATGCTATGTTAGTTAATAATCAAGAAGTTGGATTATATATTGATGGGAATTATGAAATAGACACTAGAGGATTTAAGATATTAACTAATTTTGAAGATGTAGATAGTACAGAAAAAATAGTTATTATAAGTAGTAAAAACAACTTTATAGATTACTATATAGAAAATAAAAAAGAGAATGAATTAGATGAACAAATGCTAAGAAAAAAATGTAGTGAAGGTAACATTATAAAGGTAGTGCCAAAGGAAATAGTAATAGGTATTGGGTGTAGAAGAAATACAGAAAGCAGTTTGTTACAAGAGTCTTTAAACAATTTGTTACATCAATACAATATTGATATTAACTCAATCAAAGAGATTGGAAGTATAGATGTAAAAAGTGATGAAAAAGCCATAATAGATTTAGCATCAAGTTTATCTGTACCATTTAAAACTTTTTCAGTTGATGAAATATCTAAGGTAGACCATCTATTTGAAAAATCTGAATTTGTAAAAAAGAATGTAGGGGTGTACTGTGTTTCTGAACCAGTAGCATATCTGCTAAGTGAAGGAAATTTAATAATAGAAAAACATAAATATAAAGGAATAACAATTTCTGTAGGGAGAGTGTCAAAATGATATACGTTATAGGTATAGGACCTGGAAGTAAAGAATTAATGACTATGCAATGCATAAATGCAATAAAGGATTCTGAAGTTATAGTAGGATATAAAACTTATATAAATTTAATAACAGACCTTATTGAAGGAAAAGAAGTAGTACAAAATGGAATGAGACAAGAAATAGATAGATGTAGGGAAGCTGTAGAAATAGCTAAGACTGGTAAAAAGGTTGCAGTTATAAGTAGTGGGGATGCAGGAATATATGGAATGGCAGGATTAATATTAGAACTTGTATCTAAAGAAGAACAAAATATAGAAGTTAAGGTTATACCTGGAGTAACTGCAAGTATAGGTGCAGCAGCAATACTTGGAGCTCCTATAATGCACGATTTCTGTCACATAAGCTTAAGTGATTTATTAACTCCATGGGAAGTTATAGAAAAAAGACTAAGATTAGCAGCTGAGGCAGATTTTGCAATATGTCTATATAACCCAAGAAGCAAAGGTAGAAGTGAACATTTAGCTAGAGCCTTTGAAATAATGGGAGAATTTAAAGATGGAAAAACTCCAGTCGGAATAGTTAAGGATGTAGGAAGAGAGAAGGAAGAAAAGTTTATATGTACATTTGATACTATGGATTTTGAAAGAGTTGATATGACTACTATGGTTATAATAGGGAACAAATCAACATTTATACATGAAGATTTAATGATAACTCCAAGAGGTTACAATATATGATATTAGTTTTAGGTGGAACATCAGACAGTATAGAAATATGTGACAGACTTAATAAATATGAGAACCTAGAATATACACTTTCCGTAACAACTAATTACGGAGAGGATCTTGCAAGAAAGAAAGCAAAAAATGTTATAAATGGAAGGCTGTCAAAAGAAGATATGATAGATTTCATACAAAGAAATAACATAACTAAAATTATAGATGCCACACACCCATATGCTATAGAAGTATCTAAAAATGCTATTGAGTGTGTTGAGGAAACAAAGATAGACTATATAAGATATGAGAGAAAATCTTTAATAGATGATATTACTTATGAAAATAAATACATAGTAAGCAGTATAAAAGATGCTTGTGAAGTAGCAAGAAAAAAAGGAAATAACATATTTATAGGAACAGGTAGTAAGCATTTACCAGAAATAGTTGAGCTTATACCAGATAGAAATTTAATAGTTAGAGTACTTCCTACAAGTGAAGTGATATTAAGTTGTGAAAAATTAGGGTTAAATGCAGATAATATAATAGCTATGAGAGGTCCTTTTAGCCAAAGTATAAATGAAGAATTTTATAAACATTATGATATAGATATTGTGATAACTAAAGAAAGTGGTGTAGCAGGTGGTTTCTTAGAGAAAGTAGATGCTTGTGAATCACTTAATATACCTGTAGTAATTGTATCTAGAGAAAAAATAGATTATCCGTATGTTGTAAATAGCATAGACGAAGTAGAAGACTATATAAAATAAATTCAAGGTGGGATTAGTATGAAGAAAGCAGTTTTAGTAGTGAGTTTTGGGACTTCTTACAAAGAAACGAGAGAAAAGACAATAGAAGCTTGTGAAAATAAAATAAAAAATGGATTAGAAGGATATGACTTCTTTAGAGCATTTACTTCTAACATGATAATAAGGAAATTAAAAAATAGAGATGGAATAGAAATTGAAAATCCAATTCAAGCTTTAGATAGATTATATGAAGAAGGATATGAAGACGTTATAGTTCAAACACTTCATATAATATGTGGTGAAGAATTTACTAAATTAAAAGAACAAGTAGATAGCTATCAAGATAAATTTAAGAAAATTGTTTTAGGTAGACCATTACTTACATATATAGAAGATTACAAGGAAACAGTAGAAGCAATAAAGCATCAAATACCTCAAATGAAAAAAGATGAAGCTGTTGTATTTATGGGACATGGAACATTCCACGAGTCACATGCATCATACCCAGCATTAGAATACATGATGAGAGATGCAGGAATAAATGCTTACGTTGGAACTGTTGAAGGATATCCAGAAATAGATAATGTTATAAAAAGATTAAAAGAAGATAATATAAAAACAGTTAATTTAATGCCTTTTATGTTAGTAGCAGGAGACCATGCTATAAATGATATGGCAGGAGATGAAGAAGATTCATGGAAAAATGTACTAGAAAACTTTGGATTTGAAGTAAAAGTTCATTTACAAGGGTTAGGGGAAAATCCATATATACAAGATAAATTTATGAATCATGCAAATGATTGTGTAGAAAAAATAAATGAATTAGGACAAATTTGTTAATTAACTAGGAGGAGATTGAAGATGGCAAAATTTTATGGAATAGGTACAGGACCTGGAGATAGCTCATTATTAACAATAAAAGCAGTCGAAACTTTAGAAAAGTTAGATATATTATATACACCAGAAGCTAAAAAAGGCGGGGAAAGTTTAGCTTTATCAATAGTAAGTAAGTATCTACCAAAAGAATTAGAAATAAAATCAAGACACTTCCCAATGAACTTCAATGATGGAGAAAAGATAGTGGCTTGGAATAAAATAGCTGATGAGATAGTTGAGGATGTTAAAGAAGGTAAAAATGTTGGATTTGTAACATTAGGGGATCCAATGATATATAGTACGTATGTATATATAATGGAAAGACTTATAGGAAATATAGATGTTGAAACTATACCAGGGATATCTTCATTCTCTAATATAGCATCAAACCAAAATTTCCCATTAGTAATGGATAGAGAGCCATTAATAATAATACCATGCACGATAGAAGAAGAAAAAATAGATTATGCATTAGAAAATTATAGCTCTATAGTATTAATGAAAGTATATAAAAACTTTAAAGAAATAGTAGCTAAGCTAGAAAAGAATGGTCTTATAGAACATGCTATATTAGTAAGTAATTCATCTCAAGATAGAGAAGTGGTATACTATAACTTAAGAGAAGTTAATCTTGAAGAAAAGATATCTTACTTCTCAACTATATTAGTTAATAAAGAAGTTAAAAAGGAAGCTCAAGTAGGATAACATTGTAACATCTAAAGGAGATTTTAGTTATGAAGATAATTGTTGGAACGAGAGGAAGTAAATTAGCAGTTACTCAAACTAATTGGGTAATAGATAAGCTAAAAGAAAAGAACCCTAGTGTTGAATTCGAAGTTAAAATAATAAAAACTAAAGGTGATATAATACAAAACGTTAGTCTAGATAAAATAGGTGATAAAGGCCTATTCGTTAAAGAAATAGAGCAACAACTAATAGATGGGGAAATAGATATGGCTGTTCATAGTATGAAAGATATGCCATCATCTTTACCTAATGGATTAAAGTTTGCAGGGATACCTAAAAGGGAAGATCCAAGAGATGTACTTATATTAAAAGAAGGTTACTCTAGTATAGAAGACTTACCTCAAGGAGCAACTATAGGAACTGGAAGTAAAAGAAGAAAATATCAATTATTAAAACATAGACCTGATTTAAATATAGTTCCAATAAGAGGGAATGTAGATACTAGGATAAGAAAAATAACTGATGAGAATTTAGACGGTGTTGTTTTAGCTGCATCTGGAATATTAAGGGTTGGATTAGAAGAAAAAATCAGCTGCTATTTACCAACAGACGTAGTAGTGCCAGCACCTGCACAAGGGGCATTAGCAATAGAGATAAGAGAAGATAATTATCAAGTAGAAGTAGTGATAAACTCGTTACGAGACGAATTAACCGAACTTCAAGTTAGTGCAGAAAGAGGCTTTTTAGATGGTGTTGATGGAAGCTGTCATATTCCTATGGGAGCTTATTGTGAAGTAAATGAGGATAGTATAAAGCTTACTGGATTATTTGGTGATGAAGAAGGTAAAAAATTAATCATCAAATCAATAGAAGGAGATAAAAATTCCCCAAGAGAGTTAGGTAAAGAATTAGCTAAATTAGTTTTAAAGGAGTATGAAAAATATGAAGGGTAAAGTTTATCTTGTAGGTGCAGGACCTGGAGATTATAAATTACTAACATTAAAAGGTCTAGAATGTGTACAAAAAGCAGACGTTATAGTATATGATAGATTAGCAAATGAGAACTATTTAAAAGAAGCTAAGCCTAACTGCGAATTTATATATGTAGGAAAAGCATCAAGCAATCATACTCTTCCACAAGAGGATATAAATAGAGTTATAGCAGATAAAGCAAAAGAAGGGAAAATAGTAACTAGACTCAAGGGTGGAGACCCATATGTATTTGGTAGAGGTGGAGAAGAAGGAGAACTTCTAAGAGAAGAAGGAATAGAGTTTGAAGTTGTTCCAGGAATAACTTCTGCTATAGGTGGATTATGCTATGCAGGTATACCTATAACTCATAGAGATTATGCATCTTCTTTCCATGTAATAACAGGTCATTTAAGAGAAGATGATAAAGAAAATCCAGAAATAAACTGGAATGCTTTAGCAAATACCAATGGAACACTAGTATTTTTAATGGGAGTTGCGAACTTACAAAAAATAAGTTCTAACTTAATAAAAGAAGGAAAGTCTAAAGATACTCCTGTTGCTCTTATAAGTTGGGCAACTAGATATAATCAAAGAGTAGTAATATCTACCTTAGAAAATGTATATGAAACAGCAATAAAGGAAGGTGTGAAACCACCGACGCTTATAGTTGTTGGAGAGGTAGTAGGACTTAGAGATAAGTTAAACTTCTTTGAAAATAAGCCACTATTCAGTAAACGTGTAATAGTGACTAGGTCAAGAACACAAAGTAGTTCACTAGTAGAAAAAATAAGTGACTTAGGTGGTAATCCTATAGAGATACCAACTATAAAAATAGATAAAATAGAAAATAATATAGAACTAGAAAATGAAATAAATAACATTAAAGATTATACATACTTAGTTTTAACAAGTAAAAATGGAGTAGACATATTCTTTGATAAATTAGATGAAATGGGGCTTGATAGTAGAGCTCTAGCAAATTTAAAAGTATGTGCTATAGGAAGTGCTACAGCTAAAGAGATAAAAAATAGAGGAATAAAAGCAGATATAGTTCCAGAAAAGTTTGTAGCAGAGTACTTATTTGAAGAATTAAAACCAATGTTAAAATCAACAGATAAAGTATTAATGCCTAGAGCGAAAAATGCTAGAGATTATCTAGTTGATAAAATAGGTGAAATTTGTGAAGTCAAAGAAATACATACATATGAAACAGTAGTAGATTCTACAAGAAAAGATGAAGTTTTAGAACTATTAGATCAAGATAATGCTGATTATATAACTTTTGCTAGCTCATCTACAGTAAAGAATTTTGTAGAAATAATAGGTGAAGAGAATATAGATAAATTAAATAATATAAAAGTTATATCTATAGGACCTATAACAACACAGACGATTAAAGAATTAGGTTTAAACCTGTATAAAGAAGCAGAAGTTTCAACTATAGATGGAATGATTAGCACTATTATAGAAGATAAATAAGTATTATAATTGATGTGTAGTTATTTATATATTTATGGAGGCGACAAAATGTTAAGAAGACCTAGAAGACTAAGAGTAAATAAAGCTACAAGAAATTTAGTTAGAGAGACTAAGTTAAATGTTGAAGATTTTATATATCCTCTATTTGTAGTAGAAGGTGAAAATATAAAAAGAGAAATATCATCTTTACCAGATGTATATCATTTTTCACTAGATATGCTAGAAGAGGAGATAAAGGAATTAAAAGAATTAGGAATAGAACATGTAATATTATTTGGTATACCTCATGACCATGAAAAAGATCCTCATGGAAAAGAAGCATATAATGACAATGGTATAATTCAAAGGGCTATTAGAAAAATAAAAGAAATAGACAGTAATATGAATGTAGTTACTGATGTATGTATGTGTGAATACACTAGCCATGGTCACTGCGGAATATTAACAGAAACTGGATACGTAGATAATGATATAACATTAGAATACTTATCTAAAATAGCAGTAAGTCATGCAAAAGCAGGTGCTGATATAATCTCGCCATCTGATATGATGGATGGTAGAATAAAAGCCTTAAGAGAGGCTTTAGATAAAGAAGGATTTGTACATATACCAATAATGTCTTATAGTGTTAAGTATGCATCTACATTCTATGGACCATTTAGAGAAGCTGCTAACTCTGCACCATCATTTGGTGATAGAAAAACATACCAAATGGATCCAGCAAATAGTAATGAAGCATTAATAGAAGCTGAACTTGATGTGCTAGAAGGTGCAGATATATTAATGGTTAAGCCTGCATTATCTTATTTAGATGTAATAAGAAGAGTCAAAGATAATTACAACCTACCACTTGCGGCATATAATGTTAGTGGAGAGTATGCAATGCTTAAATCAGCTGTTAAAAATGGAATATTAAGTGAAGGAGCTATTTATGAATCTGTTATGTCTATAAAAAGAGCCGGTGCAGATATAATAATAACTTACTTTGCAAAAGATTTAGCTAAGATGATTAAAGAAAATAGATAAATATATACACAAAAAGGAGTAACTTTTGTTGCTCCTTTTTAATATACATAGTCAATAAATTATCTAGATTATTATACATAATAAAATAAGAGTAAAATAAGGAGAAACCAGTATGCTTTATCCAATAAATATAGATATAAGTGATATAAAGATAACTGTTATAGGAGGTGGAGAAGTTGCATATAGAAAGTGCAAAAACTTTTTAGCCTTTGGCAAAACAGTGAAAGTTATATCTAAAGATTACATAAATAAATTTGGAGAATTAAAAGATAAACTAGAAATTGTTAATGATGAATATAAAGAAGAATACTTAAAAGATAGTTTTATAGTAGTTGCAGCTACAAATAATAAAGAAGTTAATAGAAAAATAGGTATATATTGTAGAGAAAATGGTAAACTAGTTAATGTAGTAGATGATATAGAATTATCTAATTTTACTGTTCCTTCATATGTAAAAAGAGGAGATTTGCTTATAAGTATATCGACAGGAGGTAAAAGTCCCTCACTATCTTCTAAAATAAAAAAAGAATTAGAAGAAAAATATGATGATAGTTATGAAGAATATATAGATATATTAGGCGAATTAAGAAAAGAAATAATAAAAAAATATGAAGACGTTTCATTAAGAAGAAAAAAACTTAAAGCATTGATAAATCTAGATTTAGCAGAACTTAGAGAACTAAAAATAGAATATCAAAAATAAAAATAATAAAAAACTTTTAAAAAAGTGTTGACGATACAAAATTATGGTGATATAGTATTACTTGTCCTTAAGAAAAGGGCAAAACGAAAATGAACTTTGAAAATTAAACAGTAGGTTAATTTATATAACTGATTCTTAAAAGAATCGAATACAACCAAGCCAGATATTCAGATAATGATAGTCTGAGCAGGTAACAACTTTTATTTGAGAGTTTGATCCTGGCTCAGGATGAACGCTGGCGGCGTGCCTAACACATGCAAGTCGAGCGATTTACTTCGGTAAAGAGCGGCGGACGGGTGAGTAACGCGTGGGTAACCTGCCCTGTACACACGGATAACATACCGAAAGGTATGCTAATACGAGATAACATGAGGAAGTCGCATGGCTTTCTTATCAAAGTTCTGGCGGTACAGGATGGACCCGCGTCTGATTAGCTAGTTGGTAAGGTAACGGCTTACCAAGGCGACGATCAGTAGCCGACCTGAGAGGGTGATCGGCCACATTGGAACTGAGACACGGTCCAAACTC
>NZ_JADNAJ010000017.1:0-22114 GCF_015550185.1 Romboutsia sp. 1001285H_161024_C4
CGAGGAACTAATTGAGAATATGCCTTGGGAGCTATCTTATAGCATAGATTACGATACAGTTTTTAATAAATTACAAATGACAATGAGCATTACAAAAAATCAAGATGAAAATATATATTATTATTCAAATAACTAGGAGGATGTTAAAATGGTAAGAGCTAAAAATAAAATATACATAGGTAGTAATCCAGAAGGATATATAAATTTTGATATGATGAATTCAATATTTGAATACCTTGTAAACCATGAAATATATGAAGAAGCTAAAGTTAAACCAAAAAAAATCGGAGATAATTATTTAATAGAAATTGAATCAAATGAACACACAAAAGAGCTATTACACAATTTAAAAAACATGAGAAAAATAAAATTATATAGAAGAACTCATTCATGGGAAGAAATTTATAAAATGAATGAGTTAACAGTTAAAAGCTCCTAATTAAAGGAGCTTTTGTTATGTAATTATTTTTAATATACTAGCATATTTATTTCTTTTATGTACCAAGGAACAAATCTTCCTTAAAAGCTATATATGCACCAGCATTGGATAGCGGAGCAATGGTTTTATCCAATGCGGGATACCAAACAATAAACTTCCATACCGACACCAAGTAACTACACTCTATTAGTTTATAGGAGAGATAAAACTATTAAGGACTGATGTAGTAATTTATAGAAAATGTGGAGGTTCAATAACCTTAGTTTGGAGAAATTCACCCAAAAAAAACTAATGCATAGGGCATTGGGCTTAGGGCAGTGAATGGCTATCTCAAAGAAGCTACGAACACGTATGAGCGGATAAGATAGGTCGGAGATTTGTTATGAAATAAGATATTGGAGACCTATGTTAGTAGCGAATAGTGTGAGTGCTTTTGAGATTAGTCAGAGGGGCATGGCCGATAGGCCTATCTTTAAATGATGCACTTACAAGGAAGCTATAACATTTAAATTTACAAGCAATTTTCGATTAGGAGATGGTTTTGAGTTAGCGATTGTAGTGGATATCCTTTTGAGTGTTCTTTGCTCAAAAGATAGGAATGTAAAGCGCGGTGGCGATAGCCAAACTCCAAAAGTATTAAAATTAAATGTAGTTATATAAATAGGTATATAGTTAATAACATAAAAGAACTATTGAATATTAGAAGCAGTAATATATATGATTTTTCTAAAAGTAGAAATAAGAGCTTTAAATTTAATCTAAATGCGTAGTTTAATAAAAATACTAAATAGCATTAGCTTTTAGAGGTATTTAATAATTAATTGATGCCAGACTAGACCCTTTAGTTTGACCCGAAAATATAAAAAAGATAGTTGAGGAAGGAGTGGTTTTTGCTCCTTCTTCAACTATCAACCTATTTATTTTAGTATTAAGAATTTGTGTAAAGGCAAGCATTTGTTTATTTTAAGAAGTTACTTAAACGGATTAGAAAAATTTACCTTTAAAGTTAAGTGATTAAATATTTACTTTTAAGTAGTAAAATAATATACTTAAAGAAGTTATACTTGTAAGTAGTAAAAAAAGTGTAAAAGGTAGGTAAAAGATGAAGTATTACAGAATATCTAGGGATAGTCTAGAGCAGATTATAAATGAAGAGATATGTGAAGCTAAAGAAAGAATAATAGAAAGAATAAATAGTTTAAATAACGGTAATTTGAGTAATGGAGATTCAGAAGGAGATGACTTTGGAAGGACTCCCTTACCTCAAAATGAAAAGTATGAGAAAACATTGAAATTAATTCGAGAAGGTAAATCTCAAAGTGAGGTAGCGAGGAGTTTAAATGTATCGATACAAACCGTTAGAAGGTATGTAACTTGGCTTATAATAAATGGCTATATTAGTGATGAAAACACTTCTAAATTAACGGATAGAGAATTACAAGTAGCAAAATTAATATATGATGAAAATAAATCGTTGGGTGAAGTGGCTAGAGAAATGGGATGCTCATTAGAAAATATAAAACTAATGAATGACAATATATCCTCAAAAGGATATGTTAGTAATCCTTTTATTAAATTAATTTACCCAGGCTTTTTAAATAACTTAGAGTATGGAAAAATCGGATTTCCTAAGAATAGAAGGAAGTTAGCAGAACAAATAAGCCGAAGAGTTAGAGATGGTGAAAACTTAGAGTGCTTTATATATTTGACAACACCAATAAAAAAAGTTGTAGCATTAGTTAAGATAACATCTGAAATGGAAGTTATAAGAGATCAAGAGAGATGGCCGTATCAATTTAAGTATGAGTTTATTATAAGGCCTAAGGATGGAGTATCGTTAATAGATGCAGGCATAAATAAAAGATGTAGACCGGGAGATACAGTTATTTCTATGTCTAATGAAATAAGTGAGAATTTAAAAGAACTGTTAAATTCTCAAGAAGATTTAACAGATGAAGATATACAAGCAAAAGTAATAGATAATAAATGATAATAGCACTATTAGAATACTTAGCTAATAAGTATCAAAACAAATGTATTAGATAAGGAGGAATATCTAAGAGGATTGAGATTAGACATTCATAGAGAGGATACAAACAAATGAAAAAAGAGTACAATTTTATAGATTTGTTCGCTGGATGTGGAGGATTTAGCGAAGGGTTTTATATGGAAGATTTTAAATCTTTACTTCACTTAGAAATAGATAAAAATGCATGTGAGACATTAAAAGAAAGAATGAGATACTACAAGTATGAAGAAAGTGAAGTTGAAAAAGCTGTTTTATGTGAAGATATAACTAATGAGAATATATTGGAAATTACTAAGGAAATAATAGGAGACCAAAGAGTTGATGTATTAGTTGGAGGGCCACCATGCCAAACATTTTCAACTGTTGGAAGAGCGCAAGATCCAAACTCAATGAGTGATGATCCTAGAAATTATTTATTTGAAAATTATTTAGATATATTAAATTTTTATAAACCTAAAATATTTGTATTTGAAAATGTAACAGGTTTACTTACTGCAAAACCAGGTGGAGAGCTTATATTCCCTAAGATACTTGAGAGAATGAATGAAACATATAAAGTAATTGGAGACAAAGATATAGTTACTTTAAATTCAGTTCATTATGGAGTTGCTCAAATTAGAAAGAGAGTTATTCTAATAGGAGTGAGAAATGATATAGACCTAGACCCTAAGGATATATATGATAGAATCGAAAAAACACATTATGCTCCAGGTGAAGAATGTAGGAATTTAAAAAAGTTTAAAACAGTTAAAGATGCGATAGGTGATTTACCAAAGTTATTGCCAGGAGAGGGAAAAGAAGAAATCGACTTTAAGCCTGGTACATGGAATGAATATTTAGACGAATTGAGAGATAAAGATTTTAATAAATTATACAACCATGCAGCAAGAAATCATAATGATAAAGATAGAGAAAGATATAGAATATTAAGTGAAAATAATTGGCAACTTAAGCATCTAAGTGATGTAAGGCCTGATTTAATACATCATGACCCAAAACATTTTGGGAACAGATATACTGTGCAAGACTTTGATAAACCAGGAAAAACAGTTGTGGCGCATTTATATAAGGATGGTAATTTATTTATTCATCCAGATCCTAGCCAAGAAAGAACATTCACTGTTAGAGAAGCAGCTAGAGTACAATCTTTTCCTGATGATTTTAAGTTTGTAGGAGCTAGAACACATCAATTTAAGCAAGTAGGTAATGCTGTGCCACCATTAATGGCTAAAGCTATAGCAAAGGTTATTAGAGAAATATTAGATGAATTAGAATAAATATTTATATAAGCGTATAATAATTCAATTATTATACGTTTTATTATATTTATGTTAAAATTTAAATTGATAATAAATATATAATATTGGAGGTTAGTGAATGTATTGGAGAATTCCAAATGTAAGGCAAATAACATTAAAGCACATATTTACTAAAGTAAATAAAGACAAGTGTATGTTAGAGTTCATTGAATATGTAGAAGGTAAAAGGTATCATGAACTTGATAGTATGGCAACTGACTTTTTTGGAAAAACAGGGAATAAGATTTATTTTAGAAGGCATATAGGAACATATTTAAAGTATGCAGGATTATTAGAATTCGATTGTTCACTACATGAAGAAGGTCAAATAGTTAAAAATGAGCTTTTATCTAAATTATATAAATCTGAATCAAAAGAATTACAAAGTGAATATATGAACTACTTATTATTAAATTGGCAATTCCCACAACCACAGATAGAGTTTTCTAGAGATGATGAAATAAGAAAACCATATTTAATAATATTGAAAATACTACAAATGTTATATAAGAAAGATGCTAGTGAAGCATATCTTGAAAATAAAGAGTTTTATGATTTATTTGTTATATCGAGCCCTAAAAGTACAAGATACATAGATGATAAATATATAGATAACATAATAAAGAACAGAAAAAATAAATCGTGGTTTAGATATAAAGATAATAAGTATTACAAAAAGGATGTAGGTTATTATAAAGGATTTATAGCTGAATCATTTATAATAACAACAGATAAAAAGGATTACCCATTATCTCAAGACTTCATGATAGGTTTAAGTAAAAAAAAGAATTGGATATTAATAATAGACAAACTAATAGATGTATATGAAGGTCAATTTTTCGAGTTTAATCCTAATATACCGTCTGATAATAGAGTTGTAACAACTAAATTTTCAAGATATATATCAGATGAAAGTAGGTTTAAAGAGTGGAGAAGTCTATATAAGGATTTTATAGTGTCTAAATAAGAATAAGATAGATAAAGAGGATAATGTAATTTACTATCCTTTTTTTTTATACCATAATTTAGATAGGAAAAAATATACAATTAAATTATAATAATAGAGTACTAAATAAAAAGGAGGCAAGCTATGTACTTAAATATACCAGAAGTAAGAGTTACAAATGAAAAAACTGTATTTTTAGATAAAGATTCTTCATATGCATTTATAAATTACAGTAAAGGTAAAAAAGAAAGTGAGTTACCAAAGTTAGCTGTAGATTTTTTTAATAAAGAAGGTAAGAATGATGATTATTATGGACAAATTACAACGCATCTAAGGTTCACAGGTTTACTTCAATTTGATTTATCGCAAGACCCTACTGATGGAGAAGTTATAGAAAATGACTTATTACAGCAAATATACGAAAGTAAAAATGAAACACTAGCAAATAGCTATATGAATTATTTTTTAAGTAAGTGGCAATATCCTTTACCGAGTGAAAAAAACAAAGATAAAAGAAAGTTAAAAATAACAAAACCTTATTTAATAATATTAAAGGTTTTGCTGATGCTAAAAGAAAAAGGATATGAAAATGCCTATATTACAGAATTTGAGTTTGGTGAAATATTTAAGGACTCTAATTTAGGTGTAGATGAAATAGATAATAGTTTTATAAATAAAATAATAGATGGAAGAAAATCAACTCAAGGAAATGTTACAAAGAGACTTACATACATAAAAGCATTATTAAGAACTTCACAATTACTTACAGAAGAGGCTACGGAGTTTAATGTAGTTGGTAAATTTATGTTTGGGTTGAAAAAAGGTGATGATATCGCCACGATAAGTAAAGTATTAATTAAAGAATATAAAGATGAGTATATGACTCTTGATCAAGATAAAAAGGGTGATGATCATCAAGTATTAACTGAGTGGGGAAAATATATCAATAATAAAGAAAGTTTCGCAAAATGGATATCTTTATGTGAAAGTATTACTGATGCAAAAGCATTTAAAGATTTCTGCTCAGAAAAAGGATTTTATTATGAGGATAGTTTAATTAGACGATTTATTCTTTCATTAGAATCAAAGCCTTTCTTAATATTAACAGGTATAAGTGGTTCTGGTAAAACTAAAATAGCAGAGTTATGGATAGAGTATAAAAAAGAAAAATACAAAGATGGACAGACTAGAAGCTTACATGTATCTGTAGGAAGTAATTGGAATGATAATAAGAAACTATTAGGATTCAAAAATATTTTATTAGAAGGTGAGGATAGCTATTTAGATACTGACGTTGTAAGTACAATAAGAAAAGCTAATAAAGAGGAATACAGACCTTATATAATAATATTAGATGAGATGAATCTATCCCATGTTGAGAGATATTTTGCTGATTTCCTATCAGCATTAGAATCAAGGTCTAAAGAAATAAAGTTACCTAATGATACTAAGATAAGATGGACAAAAAACCTAAAAATAATAGGGACTGTTAACGTTGATGAGACTACATATATGTTCTCACCTAAGGTATTAGATAGAGCTAATGTAATAGAGATGAATGGTAAAAAGCCATCTGAATATATAAATAGTGTAAAAGATAGCAATGAAAAAATATATAAGGGTATAAAGAATGAATCTTGGTTTGAAGGTTATATAGAAAACTTAGATAAAATATATGAAGCAGTCAATGAGGACTTTGGTTTTAGAGTAATAGATGAAGTTAGTCAATATATAAAAATTAACACAGAGTTATTTGGTGAAGAAAGTTTTAATCAATACTTTGATGAACAAGTATGTCAAAAAATACTTCCGAAATTACATGGAGCTAAAGCAGCTCTAAAACCTAAGTTAGATTCATTACAAATGATATTTGCAGGTAATGAAGATTATAAATTAACTAATAATAAGTTAGAAGAAATGCAAAACGCAGTTAAAAAAGGTTATGCATCATTCATAGGGGAGTAAGCTTATGGGAATATCATACTGTAAAAGTATTTCAGTATATAAAAATGGGGAGCAGATTCTAAAAATAGAATCTGTAGCTCATTATTTATCTGAAAGTAATAAAGATGAGAGATACACATATGATGAGTTAACTATCGACTTTAGTATAGTTTCTCAAGAAACTGATTTATATATTGATACAGATAGTAAAGATTGCCCTATAAGGCTATTTCAAAATAGAGATTATTGGTTTACATTACTAGATACTAAATCTCCTTATTTTAATTTATTCAAGAGTTTATTTTTCAATAATAAAGGTGTTTTAAGTGAAAAATTCTTTAAAGGAATATTTAATGCTGATAATTATGTTGGTGTTTTAAATTTAGAGTCAGTAAATATTATTGAGAATATAATAGAAGTTGAAAGTAACAAAATAAACTATAAAGAAGACTTTAGTTACTTATTAGAACAAATATCGGACTTCTTTATAGATTTAATATCAAGAAGTAGTTCTTTCTTAGAAAGTAGATTTTCAAAGGGAGATACTATGTCTGATGATGATAAAAATTATTATTCAACATTTGCATTTATTAAAAATATGCTTAAAGAAGATAATTTACCAATGTGGATTGATTATATATCTAAAAACACACATTCAAAGCTAAGTTCATATAAAGAAGAAGAGTTTGTCTGGGAAGTAGATGATTTAGATATAGATGATTATATTGATGCATTAATGGATGAATCTAACATTACAGAATATAATCATCCAAGCAAAGGAAAAATGAAAATACCACTGAAAGTGTCATCTATGAAATATACAGATAGTATTGATACTAATGAAAATCAATTTGTTAAATTCTTTTTAGAGTATTTAAGAGAAATGCTATTAGATCTACAATCTAGCATAAATATAAATAATACAAAATTAGCAAGAGAAATAGAAAATAGTATAGGAATAGTAGATGATAAGTTGAGACTACCTTTCTTTAGAGAAATTTCTAATATGAATTCTCTTCCATTTAACTCTCAGGTATTGCAAAAAAAATATCCTTATAATAAACTATTTAAAGCCTACAATGATATTTTATTAGTTCCTAGTCTATCAATAGATATATTAGATGAACAATTTTGTATGGGCCAAAAGGATGTACCAAAGTTATATGAATATTGGATATTTATTAAAATATTTGATATATTAAATTCTAAATATAACAATAACTTTAGTAAGTGCAATTGGATTAGATATGATAAGGAATCTTTAAATGTAAGTCTAAGTACTGTAGACGAAAGTTGTGTAACATATTTTATAAATGATAGTGTTGAGTTAAAACTATATTACCAAAAGAAATATTCAAGAAGAAAATCTATCTATGAAGGTAGATCATACTCACATGATTTAGATCCTGATATTTCTTTGGAGCTTTATAAAGATAATAAATTAGTAGCTATAATGCATTTCGATGCAAAGTATAAAGTTCCTGATAATAAAAAATATAATACAGATGATATAGATAAAATGCACACATATAAAGACGCTATAATGGGTACTGTAGGTTCATATGCACTGTGCCTGAGTGAGGAGTCTTGTATATTTAAACAAGATGAATTCCTTAAATCAACTAATGAGTTTACAGAAGATACTTTATTCCCATCAGTTGGAGCATTATCAATGAATATTAATTCTAAATCTGAAACTAATGACTTAAATGAAATATTTAGTATTATAGATAAATTTATAGAATTAGCTATCAATAATAACTCATATGGTATTTTTGAAAAAGATAATACTGTATCATATCAAGCACTTAGAAGAATAATAGACAATGTATAAGTAAAGGAGTTTTTAAATGAAATATAATTTTATAGATTTATTTTGTGGAGCTGGAGGATTTTCACATGGACTTGAGTTAGCAGGTCTTAATTGTATAGGTGGAATAGATGTAGTTGAAAGAACGGTTCAAACACATAAATTAAATCACCCTAACTCTGTATCTATTTGTGGAGATATAAGAGAAATACCACCAGAAGAATTCCATAAGCAAATAGGATATCAAGATGTACATGTAATAATAGGGGGACCACCATGTCCAACATTTTCAACTATAGGACATGCTAAAATCCAATCTGTAACTGGAAAGGATGTATCAGAAGATCCTAGAAACCAATTATTTATGGAGTATTTAAAATATGTAGATTACTTCAAGCCTGAAATATTTGTTATGGAAAATGTACCCACATTTATGACTAAATACAAAGGTAAAGTGTTCAATACAGCAGTTGAAATAATAGAAAGTATTGGAGATGGAATGTACGAAGTACAAAAACCAGTTCAGGTATTAAATAGTGTACACTATGGAGTACCACAAGCTAGAAGAAGAATGATGCTTGTAGCTCATAAAAAGAAGAATGTTGACTTCTCTTATCCTAAGCATACTCATTATTATGATCAAGATGATGTAAATAAAGAAAATCTTAAACCATTTGTGGATGTTGAATCAGCTATATCAGACTTACCAAAGATAACTGATAATTGGAGGGTATCAGAAGTTGAGTACTCTAAATTTGAGGATTTAACTGAATTCCAACAAATAATGAGAAGGAATAACCCTAATAGAACAGTTAAAAATAATATATGTAGAATGTCTAATGATAGAGCTAAGAAGGTATTTGCTCATATGAAACAAGGTGATATATATATGGATTTACCAAAAGAAGTTAGACAAATATTACCATTTAGAGAAGATATATTTAAAGATAGATTAAAAAGATTAGTTATGAAAAAACCTTCGTGGACTATATTAGCTCATATTGGAATGGATGGTTATATGTATATACATCCAACGGAACTTAGAACTCTTTCAGTAAGAGAAGCTGCTAGAATTCAGTCTTTTCCTGACAATTTTGAATTTATAGGTAATCAACAAGATACGTATGTTCAAGTAGGAAATGCAGTTCCAGTCTTAATGGGGAAAGCTATTGGAGAAAGTATATTAACTTATTTAAACAATTTAGAAGTATAGCAAAAAAGGAACCTATATAGGTTCCTTTTTTGCTATACTTTATTAGTGAGAGTGCTAGCACAGTATATGAAACACTAAAGGAGGAATTTAATGCTGATACCTAAACTTAATATACAGCCTAAACCTAGTACAGTAAATAAATATAGCGAATATGCTATAGCAAATACGATATATAATTTTTTATTTTCAAAGACTTCATATAGAAAAATAGATGAGGATATCTTAGGTTTGGATAGCAAAGAAACAAGGGGTTATCAATCTATGGGAATTATGAGGCACTATGGATTAGTATCTGATCATCAAAATCTATTTAATAAGTGTAGTATCGATAAGGCTATAGATATTCTGACAAAACAAGATGAAAAAGAATATAAAAATATAGTAGACAAACTAAAATTATATAAAGAAAGTAGTAATTCGAGTGCAATAGAATATGAAAGCACTATGAATATAAAAGATTTTAAAATGTTTTGTTTAGATAAGGGTTTTTATTATGAGGATAGATTAATTAGAAGATTTATATTGTCACTAGAAACTAAGCCATTTTTAATACTGACAGGAATAAGTGGATCAGGTAAAACTAAAATAGCTGAATTATGGATAGAGTATAAAAAAATCATATATAAAGATGGAAAAGACAGAAGCGTACATGTATCAGTAGGCAGTAATTGGAATGATAATAAGAAACTATTAGGATTTAAGAATATATTGTTAGAGGGAGATAATAGCTATTCAGATACAGAAGTTGTTAAAATTATTAGAGATTCTAATAAAGAAAAAGATAGACAGTATATTATTATATTAGATGAAATGAATTTATCTCATGTAGAAAGATATTTCGCTGATTTTTTATCAGCATTAGAATCTAGGTCAAAGGAAATTAAGCTTCCTAATGGGGAAATCATAAGATGGAGTAAAAATTTAAAAATAATAGGTACAGTTAATGTTGATGAAACTACATATATGTTTTCACCTAAAGTATTGGATAGAGCTAATGTAATAGAAATGAATGGGAAAAAGCCATCTGAGTATATAAATAGCGTTAAGGATAGCCAAGAAAAAATATATAAAGATATAAAAAGTGAGTCTTGGTTTGGAGAATATATAGCAAACTTAGATCGAATATATGAAGCGGTTAAAGAGGACTTTGGATTTAGAGTGGTAGACGAAGTTAGTCAATACATAAAGATTAACACAGATTTATTCAGTGAAGAGAATTTTAATCAATACTTTGATGAACAAGTATGCCAAAAAATACTACCTAAACTACATGGAGCTAAGGCAGCTTTAAAACCAAAGTTAGATTCATTACAAATGATATTTGCTGGTAACGAAGACTATAAATTAACTAATAATAAGTTAGAAGAAATGCAAAACTCAGTTAAAAAAGGTTATACATCATTTATAGGCGAATAGATTTATTGTCATATAATACTGCAAAAGCGCAGATTTAATCTACGCTTTAATATTTTTCTAATTTAATTTCATCTGTATCGCGATTATGAATAAGATTAAATAATTCACAGCAGTTATGACATATGTAAATCGTTATATATCCATTGATATCAAGATTAATATCTTGAGGATCACAAGGACTTTGATATTCTAAAATATTATTACAAATTGGACAAATCAAACTCTCACCCCTTAATCAATATATGAGTAAATGATTGTCTCAAATTCATTACAGAGTAAAGCATATACATAATTTTAAAACATATATTTATTTATAAGATTTTTTTACTATTTAGGAGGATAACATGTTTTCTTTTGTATTTAAATTTACGATACTGACGATTATAGTATTCTTAGTTCTATGGAGAATATACTTATATGATATAGACTATAGTGTATTTGAGATTTCTTCTATGGTAATGGGATATACATCTTTTGTTCATATTTTATTATTTACATTCCTAACTATTTCAAGAGATATTTTTTTCTTTCCATCTTTATATCATCTACTGTTAATTCCATGTATGTTTATAGTATATATAAAGTTTTATAGATATGATAACTATTGGCTTAATCTAATTTCTAGTGATATATATCAAAATAGAAAATCTTTCAGCAATAGATTTTTACAACCGGCTACATCTATTTGTATAATTTCTGCTATTTTTACTTTTTATCATTATACAGGAATATGTGTAATAGATAGGGAGAGATTATATATAGGTGGCTTCATGATTTTATTTAGTTTACTTCAACAATTAAGTGTACTTTTAGCTACGGATTATTATGATAATCTGGTTAATTAATCGTTAGAATTTATATCGATTTGTGCAAAGTAGGGTGTTACAGTAGTAACACCTTATCTATTATACTTACAGATACCTTCTAAAATAAATTGACATAATATATCCTGCTGTTTTAAATCAGGATGCTTTTTAGTAAACGCTAAGAAACTATCTAGTACATCAGAGTAAACTTTAAATGATCTAGTCTTTATATCACCTGTCATTTTATTAGAATCAATCTTTATATCTACAATATCAATAATTTCTTTTTCAATCTCATACTTTTTAACGATATCAATAGTTTTTAAAATATCTTTTTTTATTTGAGCAAGTTCTAATAAATCGCTTTTGAATTTTAAAATTTCAAGAGTAGATGTTGTAACACTATCAGGTATGATACTATCTTGAATTAAAGGAAAATCAACAGTTTTACTAGGTGTTATAATAGTGTTATATGTATTTTCATCCTTGCTGATAGAATGAGTAACACTTTTGTAACACTTGCTGTTTTGATCTAACTTATAACCTACTCTTTTTAAACGATCTCTCCAAGTTGATTTTGGTAAATTTATTTGTTCACATATTTTAGATTGGGATAATCCTAAGGCCATTTGCGTATTAAAATAATCAATTTGCTTGTAAATATCTAAGGTATCAAATTCTTGTCTATTCAAATTAAAAACCTCCTTAGTGTTACAAGAGCAACACTTTAGTAATAAATATATTTTAGCATTTAAAGAGGCTTAATAATAGCTAAAGAATAATTTTTTTACATTCGACAAACTTTGATAAATAAATTAAAATAGTTTATGTGTAAAATAAAAAATAACTAATGGTATTTATAATTAATCTATTTAAAATACTTGGATTAGCGGGTGGTTATAATGTTAAAAAGTCAAGTTTGAGCCGACAAACTTGACCTTTTTTAGTTTTTAGATATATTATAAATTTGATTTTAGATATAAAAAATTAATTAGAGACATTTGACAGATTCATTGGAGGACATTATGAAAAAAAGAGCAGTAGGGTACTGTAGGATATCGACTTTAATGCAAGTAGATAATACTTCATTAAAGGACCAAGAAGAAAAAATAAGAATGTATGCTAAGCTTCATGACATTTATATAGATAATATGTTTATAGATAAAGCTGTATCAGGAAAGTCAACGGATAGGCCAAAGTATTATGAAATGATGAATTACGTTAAGCAAAATAATATAGATATGATTATAGTTTATAAAAATGATAGGATACATAGAAGCTTATATAATTTATTAGCAATGATTTATGAATTACAAGAGCATGAAGTAGCTTTAGTAAGTGTTACAGAGATGTTTGATACATCTACACCACAAGGTATGTTATTCTTACAAATGCTAGGGAGCTTTGCAGAGTTTGAAAGAGCTGTGATAAATGAAAGAACTAGAAATGGAAGAATTGCGAGGCTTAATGAAAATAAGTGGGTCGGTGGAAAACCAGCACTTGGATATAAAGTAAATAAAGATGGTAAATTTGAAATAGATGAAGAAGAAGCTAAGATAGTTAAAGATATATTTAAATTAAGGTCTAAGGGACTTTCATTAGCTAAGATAGGTGATAAGTATGGATTTTCAAAACAAAAGGTTGATTATATTTTAAAAAATAAAAATTATATAGGTATATTTGAATACAAAGGTAAAAAAGAAAAGAATGATATTAATCTTACTATAGAGCCAATAGTATCTAAATATATGTGGAGAAAAGTAAATAGTTAAAAGAAGGAATGTTCTGAAAATTTAAAAATACGCTAAAAGTTTAGATTATAAGGGGGTGTTCATTTTTTGTCCTCTTAGTATTGGGGGACTTTCGTCCTGTATCTATTTCTATGTACTAAAAAGGAATTTTATGTTACAATTTATCTATAATAATCGGAAAATAAAAAAAGTTAGAACCCTCCATCGCCAAACAGAGATTCTAACCTTTTTTATCTAAAGCCCTATAAAAGAAAAAGATAAGAGTATCTAAATCCTTAAAGGGAGTTTTTTATTATTTTATAGTGTCATTTTATCATATTCAATTATAAGTGACAAGGTATATAATAACTTCTCTTATCTTTTTTTGGGGTAGATTTCAATAGATAAGGGGAGTTTTTTTATGCAATCAAATAACTTAGCAATAGTTGAAGATATTAACATAGATTATGATAAATGTAAAAAACATTTAGAGGTATTACATAAAGAAAGTAAAGGATACATAACAATAGCATCAAAAGATCCAGCATATAAGCAATGGCATTATAAAAGTAAGGATATTTTTGAGAATCCAGAACTCATATTAAATGAGATAAATGCTTATGTATCTCAAAATACATTTTATAAGCCACAAAGAAGAATTGAGAATATAAAGGAACTTAGAGCTATTTATATAGATATAGATTGTCATAAGACAAAGTATTCTAAAGAAGCTGTTCAATACTTTTTAGAAAATGATTTATATGGATATAAAATTCCAAGACCTAATTTTTTAATAGATAGTGGAAGGGGATTATATTATGTGCTTTTAATAGAGCCTGTTCCAAGTATGGCTATGCCTCTTTGGTATGCGGTTCAAAGGTATATATATAATCAGTTAAAAGAATTTGGTGCTGATGCTTGTGCATTAGACCCAACTAGGGTTTTAAGAGTAGTTGGTACAGTTAATTCAAAAAGCAATAGCTTTGTTGAGATTTTAGACATGTATGACTATGAGTATAATTTACGAGAGATTCAAGAAGGTTTTTTACCTGAAATAAGTGAGAAAAGAGAAAAGAAAAAAGGTAGACCTAAAAAGATTGTAAGTTTATTTACAGAGTATAGCTTATATCATGCTAGAGTGTTAGATATAACAAAGATTTGTGAGCTTAGAGATTATGATGTTAAAGGTCACAGAGAGTTAATTTTATTTTTATATAGATATTTTACTTGTTGTTTTACACAAGATTCAGAAGAAGCTTTACAAAAGGCTTTAGAGCTTAATTCAATGTTTAAAGAGCCATTACCTGTAAATGAGGTTAAAAGTGATACAAAGTCAGCAGAGAGAGCTTATGTTGAAAAAAAATATAAGTATACCAATGCAAAGCTTATAAAGATATTAGATATAACTTTAGAGGAGCAGATGCATCTTAAGACTATTATTTCTGGTAAAGAGAAATATAGAAGAAGTGCAGAGGAGCAGAAAGCAAGGAAGAAGGCTAAAAGAAGAAATGAGAATGGATTAACTAAAAAACAACAAGAGTTAGAAGATTTAAAGAATGAGATTAGATGTCTAAAAGAGCAAGGATTAAATAATACAGAGATAAGTAAAAAACTGAACATAGATAGAACTAAAGTTATTCGATTGCTAAAAAAATAGGGGTGTTCATTTTTTGTCCTCTTAGTATTGGGGGGCTTTAGCCTGGTTTCATTTTTAGGAGGTTGTTATGAGAATTTTATTTTGTAAAATAGCTTGGATGAAGTACTATGAAGGTATTGATGATGATAGACCCACAGGTGGTGGTAAATGGGTGGAAGATAATCAGGATGGTGCTGAGAGTGAAAATTTTTTAATATATGATGATGATACATATTGTGGTTATGTTTCAACTAAATCAACAAATGGAAATGATAGGCAAATTAGGATTGAGAGTTTTCAAGGAATAACAAAGAAAGATGATATTGCAGAAAATGTGCTAGTTATATGGGTAGCACAAAATCCTAATGATAAAAAACATAAAATAGTAGGATGGTATAAAAAAGCTACAGTTTATAGATGGTATGAATTTGATTCAAATGGAAGACCGTTTAACTGTGAGGCCAATTCATGCGATTGTGTTCTAGTACCTGTAGATAAAAGAAAATTTGATGTTCCTCAATCTAAAACTAACCCTAAGAAATTTGGTATGGGAAGTTCTCAATTTTGGTATGGAACAGGAAGAAAAGATAATGAAGAATCAATGCTAAATGCTAAAAAATATATTGATAAAGTAATTGATTATATAGATAAATATAATAATTAATAATTTCTTGTAGGGAAAATCTAATTTCTGAAGAATATCCAATATAAATATAGTTTATAGGAGGATATTTTATGGAACTTAAAATAAGTGACTTACCTCCACAATTTGAGAATATAGCTAGAGAGCTTGGGATTGAAAAGACAAAGTTATTATTTGAAGAATTTGGAGGGACATCTGTGTACTTTCCTACTGAAAAGATGATATACAAAGAAGCTAGAGACAGAGAGATTATATCAAAGTATAATGGCTTTAATCATAAAGAGTTAGCTGTTAAGTTTAATATGTCTGAAAGCTATATAAGGGCTATTATAAATAGACATAAGAAAAGTGCTTAAAATGAAAAATCTACACATCTAAATTAATTTTAGGTGTGTAGATTTTTTACATTTTGTTATTTAATTCATTTATATTTGAGCTTAGAGAGTTAATACTTACACTTAGTCCCTCTAGTTTTCCTTCTATTCGTATTAATAGATACATTGTAACGATAGCTGGAAATCCTAAATTAGCCACTAATTGCATTAAATCTAGTTCCATTGATATATTCCTCCAAATAATATTTAATATTGCTAAGAAAGCCCCTCATAAGCTCAGAGGGGTATTTCTTATGTGTTTCATGTGTTACTAAACTACAAGGTCAAATTCTGTTATCTCTGTTTGAACTATTTTTGCTTCTTTTGCAGATACTATATCTTCTCCATTAGGAGCAAAGATATTTTTTTCTACTATTAGGTCCATAACAGTTTTTATTTCTGATTCTGTTACATCTTCTCTTGGATCTGTTACAAATAAGCTTACCTTTCTTCCAGATTCAGTCATAAATGTCATTAGTAATTTTACCTCTATTCCATCCATTTAATTTACCTCCTTATTTAAATTTTTATTGATTTAATTGTGTGTTGTCTTGTTTTACTATTTCTAGTACTGAGTGTTGTTGAAGTGATGCCATTGCATCTGCTACGTTGTAAACGTCAAGAGCTTTTGCATCAGGTTTTAAGTTTGAGTAAGTTCTTGATTTTACTATTGTTCTTCCATTATCCCCTAATCCACAATCGAATTTAATTTTTAATGATGATGGATTTTTAGTTTCTGATACACTTTCAGCAAGTTTTGTATTTTCCATTTTAGAACCTCCTTTTGATTTGATTAATTACAGTGTATTTTGTTTTGAGTTCAAAGTCCTAAAATGTATTTGAGGAAGTTTTTTTGTTATTTTATTTTTAGAAATATTTAATTTGAAAAATTTATGCCAATTATTTGAAAAGTACTATATTTAATATTAGAATATAGTAATCAAAGAATTAATAAGGGGGGGCTTTTATGTATAATAAGGGAGAAATTATTGATTATATTTGGCAATACTCTAGGTATCATGGTAATATGCTAGGTTATTGTGAGAATATTATAGAGGATGAAAATGGACAAGCTGCATTAATATATTTGTTAAATATAACTGAAATAATGCTTAAATCAAAAATAAACGATTATGATAGTGATTTTAGTAGTGTTATAAGAAAGATTAAAGATAGTGGGTATATAACTAATACAGAGTATAAATTTTTAAACAATAAATTTAATGGAGTAAGAAGGATAAGAAATTTATTAGCACATGCAAATTTATGTAAATATAATATTTTATTTGATGAAGATGCCTTACTATATCCTTTATCAGAGAACGAAACATGCATAATATTATATAATAAAATTTCTGATATATTATTTAATATTATATTTAAGGTATGGTTAGAGCAAGAAATAAATTTAGATGCAGAAATAAAGAATATAAAAATTAGAGTTAAGGAAATATCACCAGAACAGTTATTATCCTATAAAGGTGTGGATTATAGAGAAATATCTACATGGAATGATTTAGATGAAAGTACAAAATTTAGAATAGCCGATAATGCATCCGATGTAAGGGTTCTAAGTCATATTTTAAAAAATTTATTAAAAGAATATATATAAAATAATTAATTTTATTATTACTACGCATATATTTATTCGTAGGTAAATATTGTGCAATTTATTAAACCTTCGGTTATCAGCCCCTGTAGGTCATATCTTTTACTTCGTAAAAAATAAGGCATACAAGGTGTGGCTACATTTTAGCTCATATATTAGAGGATTTTTTGATTAGGATATGAGCTAAAATGTAGCTTTATTTTTATGCTTACTATTTACTTTGTAAGATATGACCTACTTTTCCCACCGCGCTCTCTGCTCCCCCACCATCCTACCCTTTAAGTTTATTTTTATGGATTTATGAAATTAAGATTATGGTTTTCGATGAACGAATAGTAGTGGAGGATAGTTGAAGTAGGAGAAAAAACACTCCTACCTCAACTATCTTTATTTATATGTTTGGGTCAAAAGCTTTGGGGTCTAGTATGACCTCACAGACTGCAGCAAAAAGCGCTGCAAACTGCGATGTCAGACTTAAAAACAAGGTTCTTTGTTTACATGATACTTTTATTTTATAAATTTTAGTTTTTGAGCTTATAGTTTATAGGATTAGAAAATAATTAATTCTATTAGGTTTGCTATTAATATGTATTTTGAGGCTTAGTGATTATGAAAATTTAAAATTTTATTAGACTTAATTATTATGGCTATAGCAGTTGTTATTATTAGTATACGTATATTTGATACTTTGGGAGTTTGGCTATCGCCACCGCGCTTTACGTTGCAATCTTTTGAGCAAAGAGCGCTCAAAAGGATTTCCACTACAATCGCTAACTCAAAACAGTCTTTTAATCAAGAGTTTCATGTGAATTTTAAGGATATAGCTTTTTAGTTAGTTGGATTGGTGAAAGATGGGCCTTCGGCCATGCCCCTCTGACTAATCCTCAACGCACGAACACGACTCGCTGATAACATACTTCGCAAACATCATATTTCATATCAAGTCTGCTACGTATCTTATCGCTCGGCATGTGTTCGTAGCTTTTGAGGATAGCCATTCACTGCCCCGTCGCCCAATGCCCTGTGTATTTAGTTTTATGAGTGTATTTGTCCAAATAAAGTTTATTGTACCTTCACATTTTGTATAACTTACTATGTTTGTATTTGAAAGTTTTATTTTTTAATAAACTTGACAGAGTGTAGTTAGTTGGTTTCGGTATGAAAGTTTATTGTTTGGTATCCCGCATTGGATAAAACCATTGCTCCGCTATCCAATGCTAGTGATTATATATCTTTTAAGGAATAAGCTCTTATATGAATATTTCTGAATACTAAAAAGAGCATCATAAAAATTAATGCTCCTTAAAAATTAAACCATTTTATATTTTTATATTCATTTTCTATTTCTGGATAACATCCAACTATTTTTTTAAAAATAATAGAGTCATCACCATATACACTTTTAATAAACTTTACGAATAAAGTTTCATCATAGCAATTCTTCTTTTTCCATTTAAAAAAATCATCAAGGATAGTATCAAAATTATCTAAGATAACTTTATCAACTTTATATAATCCAACATCACCATCAGCACTTAATAGTAAATACATGATACCAACCTCCTTTACAAAGTCATATTTATCTATATTATATTGAAATAGCTTATATCTAACAATGTATTTATTAAATGATATAGGCATCTTTAAAACCTTTATCCTTAGCTAATTTCACTTGATTTAGTGCATTATTTTTATCTTTATAAGCTCCAATACAAACCTTATACAAAGTATCATTTGTAGATACTTCTAAATCAAATAATTCAATTAAGTTATTTTTTATACCTATAGCTATAGCCTTAATATTAGAATTAGTTTTTAAATCTTTTTCTGCCTGAGCATTAGAAATAAAATCAACTTCAATTAAAGCAGCTGGCATTGTTGTATTTTTTAAAACTGAGAGCTCTTTACTTAATTTCAAACCTCTATTTCTAACATTGAAAATCTTTGAAATATCAGTACATAAGCCATTAGAAAATTTATTTAGATTCTCATTTTTATTTGAATATTGCCATACTTCAACACCTCTTATAGTATTATCTTTAGTTGAATTGATATGAATTGATAAAAAATAATCTGCTTTAAAATTATTTGCTATCTTAGTTCTTTCAGTTAATGAAAGATATTTATTTGATAGCCTTGTAAACTTGATTTCAAGATTACAACCTTTCAATAATTCATTAAGTTCCTTTCCAATAGCTAAAACTACATCAGCTTCATGTGTTTTATTTGGTCCGATAGCTCCTGGATCTGTTCCTCCATGCCCTAAATCAATAACCAACTTTCCCATAAATACCTCCCACTTAAAAATTAAACTTATCTTTAATATATTTAAATTATAAAATTTTAAAGTAGTTTTATGGGTGAATGTAAGCCAATTACTAAAACTTTAAAAAATAAAATAATGAAAAAAAATAAGATGGATAATTTAAACCACCTTATTTGCTAAATATAATTATAAAATTATGAAATTATGTCATATACATTTTTTCCAATAGCTATTAAACCATCTATATTATCAGATGCAAAATCTACATAGCTTTTAGACCTTGATATGACATAGTTTAATTTTTCTAACTCATTATGTATATTTCTAGGCATTTTTCCATCATGGTAAATTCTAAACTTAGAAAAGCTACCATTTTTATATGAATGCTTTCTAGTATAATATTCAAATGAACTAATATGAAGTGGATTTTTAACACTATCTCTCATATTTACAAAATATTTATATGCAAATTCACCTTCTGCGGTATTTTCTTCTTTCACATATCCATAGTCAAATAAATTTATAAGATTACTTTCTTTTATTATCATCATCAAATTATTTTCTAACTTTTTCATAGCTCTCCTCCAATTTATGTTTTCTGTATATATAATAAGAAAAACATATCTAAAATGTAAAATATATTTTTATTTATTAAAAAAATCCTATATTTTTGCTTGTCCGAGCTTTTAAACCTACTCACTATCATTTGTATTAAAAGCAAAACTTTTTAGCTCTATGCCTTTAATATCGCCTTGTACCCAACTGTCTTTTGACTTTTCTTCTTTTCCATTTATGCTATGTATTTTACTATTGGACCTTGAGCCTTTTGATTTAACCATTTTAGTAGCTAACTTTTTAGCCTGAGCCTTTGAGCCACTGCGTGGGCGAACCACTTTTTCCTTTTTCTCAAGTTTCTTTTTATATTCTTCAAACTTTAGACTTCCAAAACTTCTAACCATTGCTTGCTCTGTTATAATCCATGTTCTGCCCATCTTTTTAACATCTTCACCAATAACAAACTTATCACGAGCAACTTGTTTTCTTAAACATGAGTCATCTATGTTATAGATTTCTGCAACTTCAAGAAATGTATATAATCCTTCAAAACTACCTTTTGCCATAATATCACCTCATAGTAAATTTATATCTTTAATATTCCCGTATACGTCCATTTTTAGTCCTTGGAACTAATTTATATATTCAATAAAGATACTTAAATACATTTTTAAATTCACTTAAAGGTGAAATTGAAGTATAAAACTAAGTTTTTAATTTTCACGTTTAAGTGAATTTTTGAGTACAAATATTTATCTTTAATTCACGTTTTCGTGAATTAAAATTTAGGAAAAATTAACCTAAAAATATGAAAAAATTAATAAAAGCAAAATCAATGGAATATAGGGATTTCAATGCTTTTAAGTATGTTTTTCACTTAAAAAGGACATAATATAACTATAGAAATAAAGTTAAAAATTACATCTAAGGAGTGGAAAAAGTGCAAATATATATAGCAGATTTAGAAAGCTACAATAACGGATATTTAAAAGGAGAATGGATTGAACTTCCTACAGAAAATGAAGAAATACAAGAAGCTATTTTAAGACAAAGTAAAAAGGGACAAAGTGATTTTGCAATTCACGACTACGAACTTCCATTTGAAATTGAAGAGTACACAGACCCAATAAAAGTAAATAAATTATGTGAAACGATAGAAAGCTTAGATTTAAATAGATATTTAATAGAACATCTTGAATACACTTATGGAATTGATTTTAAAAAATTAGATATGAATATGATTAAAAAATATTTAGAAGATGTTTATACAATAGAAGCTAGTAATAACAATGAGTTTGCACAAAATTATATGTATGAGTTTTACGAGGAACTAATTGAGAATATGCCTTGGGAGCTATCTTATAGCATAGATTACGATACAGTTTTTAATAAATTACAAA
>NZ_JADNAJ010000018.1:0-21724 GCF_015550185.1 Romboutsia sp. 1001285H_161024_C4
GGCCTGGTAGTTCAGCTGGTTAGAATGCCAGCCTGTCACGCTGGAGGTCGAGGGTTCGAGTCCCTTCCAGGTCGCCACTTAATTTAATACGCGGGAATATGGCTCAGTTGGTAGAGCAATTGACTGTTAATCAATGGGTCACAGGTTCGAGTCCTGTTATTCCCGCCATTGAATCTGCGGGAATAGTTCAGCGGTAGAGCGCAACCTTGCCAAGGTTGAAGTCGCGAGTTCGAATCTCGTTTCCCGCTCCATTTTAATTACATGGGTGCATAGCTCAGCTGGATAGAGCAACGCCCTTCTAAGGCGTGTGTCCGGGGTTCGAATCCCTGTGCGCTCACCAATATAAAGTTTCACTATAGTGAAACTTTTTTTTATGTTTATTTTTAAATTATAAAAAATGATAGGAGCTAAATAGTTTGTATATACTTATATTAATATAGTATAATACTTAATATAGTAATGAAGAAGCTGTCAAACAGGAGGACAAAACTGTGTTGGATATAAATTCTTTTTTCAGTGGTTTTTTGGATATTATCAATAAAGTAACTGTAAATGATATTATAGATATATCCATAGTAGCATATATATTTTATAAAATATTTATGTTTATAAAGGATACAAGAGCAGAGCAAGTTTTAAAAGGAATAATATTTTTATTAGTAGCGACTCAGTTGAGCGAGACTTTTAAATTGCATACACTTCACTGGCTATTAGTAAATGCTCTTGAGATTGGTTTTTTAGCTGCAATAATAATATTCCAGCCAGAACTTAGGGCAGGACTTGAACATATAGGTAGGACGAGATTTAAATTCTTTCTAAAAGGAAGTCCTAATACATCTGAAGAAACATTTAATAAAATGATAGAAGAGATTGTCGAGGCTTTATATTCACTATCAAGACAAAAAATAGGAGCTCTTATTATAATGGAAAGAGAAACTAAGATAGGTGATATAATAAATACGGGAACTATAATAGATGCAGAGGTATCAAGACAATTACTAATTAATATATTTATTCCAAATACACCATTACATGATGGAGCAGTTGTTATTAGAGACTCAAAGGTAAAAGCTGCTGCATGTTTCCTTCCTTTAACAGAGAGTAAAGACTTAAGTAAGGATCTAGGAACACGACATAGAGCAGCAGTCGGAGTAAGTGAAGTTTCTGACTGTATATCCCTTATAGTATCAGAAGAAACAGGGGATGTATCAATTGCAAAAGCGGGAAAAATATATAGAAATATACCAAAAGAAAGAATGGAAAGTATACTTAAGAAAAATTTAAAGCCTAAAGTTGATGAAAAAAGCTTTTTAAAAGGTGGGATATTTAAATGATGAATAAATTAAAGCATAATACAAAAATAAAATTAATATCCCTGCTTAGCGCAATAACATTATGGCTATATGTAATGGCAATAGTGGATCCGACGGATACTAAGCTATTTGAGAACGTCCCTATAGTTATAAGTAATATGAATGAATTAAAAGAAAAAGGTTTTGTAATTTATCCAGATGGAGAATTGACTATTGATGTTTCTATTTCCGGCAAATTATCTAAGATACAAAAGGTAAAAAAAGAGGATATACATGTTTATGGTACTATAGAAAATCCTATGGAAGGAAAAAATCAAGTATACTTAAGGGTACCGACTTTGCCAGGAATGACTCATGAGCTAAAGAGTAATGTTATAGCAGTTAATTTAGATAAAATAGTACAAGAAAATAAAAATATAGAAGTTAAATTAGAAGGAAATTCTAAAGGTAATATAGATAAAGTAAGTATAGATGGAGATAAAAAGAGCATAGAAGTATCAGGTCCAAGGACTTTAGTGAATGAGGTAACTAAAGTGATTGGAGTATTAGATGTAGGCTCAAGAACACAAGATTTTTCAAGTGAAATTAATTTAATACCAGTAGATAAAAATGGAAATAAAGTTAAAGGCGTAAAGTTATATCAATCAACATTAAAAGTATCAGCAACGTTATTAAAAGAAAAAACTGTTCCAATAAGAGTTAAATTAAAAGAAAATACATCAGATAATGAAAAAGTACCAAGTTATGAGCTTAGTAAAAGCAATATCGTCATAAAAGGGAGTAAAGATTTAATCGATGGTATAGAATATATAGAAACTAAAGAGGTTAATTTAGATGATATAACATCTGGATTTCCTAAGGATGTAGAGTTAAATATTCCAAAAGGTATATCATCAGATACAAAATATATTACTATAAAGCTTAATGGCGATAAATCATTACAGAAGGAATTTACTTATAGCAAAGATGAAATAGAATTAAGAAATTCAGATGGTAAGAATACATCAGATATCGATATTCCAGAATCTATAAAGGTTACTGTTGATTATCCTAGTACAATAGAAAACTTAGAAAAATCGGATATAAAACTATACATAGATTTATCTAAGCCAAATGAAAACCAAAAATATAAGATAGAATATGATTCTAGTTATAAATTTAATAAAATAGTTATAGATCCAAGTGAGATATAATAATATAAAGACATAAGAAAATATAGTATTTTTCTTATGTCTTTTTTAATTAATATGAAATAATATGGCTCTTAGATTTACTAAAATAGTTTACCAATATATCAGCAAATAAAAAAATAATTAAAAATCTGTTAATTATAAAGGATTATAACTATTAAAGGTATAATTATACATAATATATATATTGAAGCTTTTTTAAAAGGATAATTGACATTATATAAAAGTAAAATAATTCTGAAAATTTAAAAATTATAAATATAGTGGGAAAACGTTGGTGGAATATATATAATATAGGTATGAGACAAATTAGTAATTAGCTTAAAAATTAACAGAATTAAGGGGATAGAGATGTTTATTAAAAGCTAAACGTACCAATCTATATTTATTGGATACAAAATGGGGTGGATTAGATGAAAAACTTTACAGAAGTAATAAAATTCGCTAAGGAAAGAGGTCCTAAAACTATCTCTGTAGCATGTTGCCAAGATAAAGAAGTATTAATGGCAGTAGAAATGGCGAGAAAAGAAGGGATAGCAAAGGCTATATTAGTAGGGGATATAGAAAAAACGAGAGAAATAGCAAATGATGTAGGTATAGACCTTAATAACTATGAATTAATAGATATAAAAGATTTATCAGAAGCGTCATTAAAAGCAGTAGAATTAGTATCTCAAGGAAAAGCTGATATGGTAATGAAAGGCTTGGTAGATACATCTATAATTCTAAAGGCTGTATTAAATAAAGAGGTTGGTTTAAGAACAGGGAATGTACTAAGCCATGTAGCTGTATTTGATGTAGAAGGTTATGATAGATTATTCTTTATAACTGATGCAGCTATGAACTTATCACCAGATGTAAATATCAAAAAACAAATCATAGAAAATTCATGCACGGTAGCTCATGCACTCGATATCAACACACCAAAAGTAGCAGCATTATGTGCTAAAGAAAAAGTAAATCCTAAAATGCAAGATACAATAGATGCCAAAGAATTAGAAGAAATGTGTGAAAAAGGCGAAATAAAAGGATGCATAGTAGGAGGTCCATTTGCATTAGACAATGCTGTATCAATAGAAGCCGCAAATCATAAGGGAATAAATCATCCAGTAGCAGGTAAAGCAGATATATTATTAGCTCCAGATATAGAAGCTGGAAATATATTATATAAATCATTAGTATTTTTCTCAAAATCTAAAAATGCAGGTGTGATAGTAGGGGCTAAAGCGCCTATTATATTAACATCAAGAGCAGACAATGAGGAAACTAAACTAAATTCTATAGCATTAGGGGTATTAATGGCAGCTAAAGCCTAGTTTATTAAGGGGGTAACACAATTGAATAAGGTATTCAAAATATTAACTATAAATCCTGGTTCAACATCAACGAAGATTGCAGTATTTGATAATGAGGATTTAGTCTTTGAAAAAACTTTAAGACATTCTTCTGAAGAAATAGGCAAGTATGAGAAGATTTCAGATCAGTTTGAGTTTAGAAAAACAGTGATTGAAGATGCATTAACAGAAGGTGGAATAAAAACATCTGATTTAGATGCAGTAGTAGGTAGAGGTGGACTTCTTAAGCCTATAGAAGGTGGAACTTATATTGTTAATGAAGCTATGATTGATGACTTAAAGGTTGGTGTATTAGGGGAACATGCATCAAATCTAGGCGGAATTATAGCAAAAGAAATAGGAGATGCAGTAAATGTACCATCTTACATAGTTGATCCAGTAGTTGTAGATGAAATGGATGATGTAGCTAGAATATCAGGGAGTGAAGATATAGATAGAAAGAGTATATTCCATGCTTTAAACCAAAAGGCTACTGCTAGAAGAGCAGCTAAAGAATTAGAAAAAGAGTATTTTGACTGTAACTTTATAGTAGCACATATGGGTGGAGGAATATCTGTTGGAGCACATGAAAAAGGTAAAGTAATAGATGTTGCCAATGCTTTAGATGGAGAAGGGCCATTTTCGCCAGAGAGAAGTGGTGGATTACCGGTCGGAGACTTAGTGAAGATGTGCTTTAGTGGAAAATACACTCAAGATGAAATAAAGAAAAAGATAAAAGGAAATGGTGGTCTAGTAGGATACTTAAATACTAATGATGGTAGAGAAGTTGAATCTAGAATAGAAGCTGGTGATGAAAAAGCTAAATTAGTATATGAAGCTATGGCTTACCAAGTAAGTAAAGAAATAGGTTCTTGTGCATCAGTATTAAAAGGTAATGTAGATGCAATCCTTTTAACTGGTGGAATAGCTTACTCTAAGATGTTTACAGGAATGATTAAAGAGAGAGTTAATTTTATATCTGATGTAAAAGTTTACCCAGGTGAAGATGAAATGATAGCATTAGCTCAAGGTGGACTTAGAGTATTAAATAAAGAAGAAGAACCCAAAAATTATGGATATGAAGTTCAATATAGTTAATGATATAAATTTAATATAAATACAAAATTGACTTAATAGGTGGTAACTAATGATAAGAGATGATAAGAGGATAAGAATTATAATAGGACACTATGGTAGTGGTAAAAGTGAGTTTGCTATGAACTATGTTACCAAATTAAGAAATGAGGTAGAAGGTAAAGTTGCCTTATCAGATTTAGATGTAGTAAATGTTTATTTTAGAACAAGGGAAAAAAAGGATTTGTTAAATTCTTTAGATATCCTTCCTATATATAGTTCAATAGACGCACCAACTTTAGATTTACCAGCTATATCTCCTCAAATAATGTCACCAATAACAGATAGTTCTTATAGTTATGTTATGGATGTAGGAGGGGACAACGTAGGAGCTAGAGTGGTAGGTAGATTCCACGAATTAATAGAAAAAGCTGACTACGATATGTTTTGCGTAGTAAACGCTAATAGAGAATATACTCAGTCAGTAGAAGATGTAATAGGTCATATAAGAGCAATTGAGAAATCTTCTGGTCTTAAGGTTACTGGGCTAGTAAACAATACACATTTAGTAAGGTCAACTACAATTGATGATGTTTTAAAAGGTCAAAAATTAGTTGAGCAAGTGTCTAGACAGTATGATATACCAGTTAAATATATAGTATGTTTAGAAGAATTAGTTCCACAACTTCCAGAAGGTTTAGAGGGAGAAATTTTCCCTATCAAGCTTTATATGAGAGAAGCTTGGATGTAGTTTATTAGTAAAATAATTATAAATTTTTCTAAGGGGGACAAAGGAATATGGCTAAGGGAACTGTAACTTTCAATCAAGACCTTTGTAAAGGATGTGCATTATGTGTAGCTGCATGTCCAAAGCAAATAGTAGTAATTGATAATAACAAAATCAACAAAAAGGGATACAATCCAGCTACAGTAGTAGAAATGGATAAATGTATAGGTTGTTCAAACTGTGCGACTATGTGTCCAGATGCAGTTATAACAGTTGAGAGAGACTAATTAAAATATAAGGGGGATTTGTAAATGGCTAAGATACTTATGAAGGGTAACGAAGCATTTGGGAAAGCAGCTATAGAAGCTGGATGTAAATATTTCTTCGGTTATCCAATAACACCACAAAATGAGTTACCAGAATATATGTCTAAAGAACTACCTAATGTTGGAGGAGTATTTGTTCAAGCTGAATCAGAAGTTTCTGCTATAAACATGATATATGGTGGAGCAGGAGCAGGAGCTAGAGTTATGACTTCTTCATCTTCACCAGGAATAGCTTTAAAACAAGAAGGTATAACTTATGCAGCAGGTGCTGAATTACCATGTGTTGTAGTTAACGTAATGAGAGGTGGTCCAGGACTTGGAGGAATACAACCTTCTCAATCTGACTACTTTATGTCTACAAGAGGTGGAGGAAATGGAGATTATAGAACTCCAGTTTATGCTCCAGCTACAGTTCAAGAAGCTGTTGATATGATAATGGAAGCTTTCAATGTTGCTGATTACTATAGAACTCCAGTTATGGTAGTTGCAGATGGTATGATAGGACAAATGATGGAGCCAGTAGAATTTAAAGCTCCTAAAACTAGAGAATTAAAACCTAAAGATTGGGCTACAGTAGGAACTAAAGGAGAAAGAAAGCCTAATATAATAAATTCTTTATACTTACAACCAGATGAACTAGAAAAACACTGTATAAAGCTAGAAGCTAAGTACAGAGAAATAGAAAAAAATGAAGTTGATTATGAAATGTATAAGACTGAAGATGCTGAATTAGTATTTGTAGCTTATGGTACTACAGCAAGAATAGTTAAAAATTCTATAGATATGTTAAGAGAAGAAGGAATCAAAGCTGGTTTAATAAGACCTAAGACTTTATGGCCATTCCCATTTGAAGCATTCAATCAAATACCAGAAGCTAAAAGCTTATTAACTGTTGAAATGAGTATGGGGCAAATGGTAGAGGATGTAAGATTAGCTGTTGAAGGAAGATTACCTGTACACTTCTACGGAAGAGCAGGAGGAATGATACCTGATCCAGAAAGTATAGCTAATAAAGCAAAAGAAGTAATGGAAAGTGAATTAGCTGTAGGAGGTGCTAGATAATGTCAGTTGTATTTAAGAAAACTAAGGGATTAACAGATGCTCAAACACACTACTGCCCAGGATGTACTCATGGTATAATCCACAGATTAGTAGGAGAAGTATTAGAAGAGTTAGATGTATTAGGAGACACTATAGGTGTAGCTCCAGTTGGATGTTCAGTTTTAGCATACAACTATTTTAATTGTGATATGCAAGAAGCATCTCATGGTAGAGCTCCAGCAGCAGCTACTGGAATAAAGAGAGTTCATCCAGATAAGACAGTATTTACATACCAAGGAGATGGAGACTTAGCATCTATAGGTACAGCTGAAATAGTTCATGCAGCAGCTAGAGGTGAAAAATTCACTACAATATTCGTAAATAATGCTATATATGGAATGACTGGTGGGCAAATGGCTCCAACTACATTAGTTGGACAAAAAGCTACAACAGCTCCATATGGTAGACAAATAGATAAGCAAGGATTCCCAATAAGAATGAGTGAAATGCTAGCTACATTACCAGGTGCAGTGTTTGTAGAAAGAGTTTCTGTAGATACTCCTGCTAATGTTAGAAAAGCTAAAAAAGCTATAAAGAAAGCATTCGAAGTACAACAAGCAGGACTTGGATTTGGTATAGTAGAAGTTTTATCTACATGTCCAACTAACTGGGGATTAAATCCAAATGATGCATTACAATGGTTAAGAGATAATATGATGCCATACTATCCAATAGGCAATATAAAAGATGTTGAAATCGCTGAGGAGGTGAAGTAATATGTCTACAGCTAGAGTAATATGTGCAGGATTTGGTGGTCAAGGGGTAATGTCTATGGGACAATTACTTACATATGCAGGTATGCTAGAAGGTAAAGAAGTTTCTTGGTTACCATCTTATGGACCAGAGATGCGTGGAGGTACAGCTAACTGTTCAGTAACTGTATCTAATAAGCCAGTTGGTTCTCCAGTTATAGCAGGAGATGCAACTTGTGCAATAGTAATGAACTTACCATCACTTGATAAGTTTGAAAGTGAAGTTAAGCCAGGTGGAAAAATATTAGTTAACAGTTCTCTTATAGAAAGAAAAGTAGAAAGAGATGATGTTGATGTTTACTATATACCAGCTAATGATATAGCTTTAGAGTTAGGAAACCCTAGAGTTGCTAACATGGTAATGTTAGGTGCTTATTTAAAAACTGAACCAACAGTAGAGGTAGACTCAGTTTTAGAAGCATTCAAGAAAGTATTTGGACCAAGTAAAGAAAAATTCGTTCCATTAAATAAGGAAGCTTTACAAAAAGGATCTAGTTCTATAAAATAATATAAAAAGTTACAAAAAAGGGGACAATAGAAAGAATTCTATTGTCCTTTTTTTATATATGTATTAAAATGTCTTTATGGAATAAACTTGGAATTAAGAACACTTAAATGTGTATAATAATATATTATAATTGACGAGCTTTTCTTCACGAAAGGAGATTTTTTATGAGAAAGTATTTTGGAACAGACGGAGTAAGAGGTGTAGCAAATACAGAACTTACTTGCGATTTAGCATACAGATTAGGTAGAGCTGGAGGATATGTACTAGCTCAAGGAAAAGAAAAAGTTAAAGTAGTAGTTGGAAAAGACACAAGAGTATCAGGAGATATGTTAGAAGCATCTTTAATAGCAGGACTTATGTCTGTTGGATGTGATGTAATGACAGTTGGGGTAGTTCCAACACCAGCAGTTGCATACCTAACTAGAAAATATGAAGCTGATTGTGGTGTTGTTATATCAGCATCTCACAATCCAGTTGAGTACAATGGTATAAAGTTCTTCAATAAAGATGGATATAAATTAGATGATTCTGTAGAATTAGAAATAGAAAATTATATAGACAATATAGAAAAGGTTGATTATCTTCCAGTAGGAGAAAATGTTGGAAGAAAGGTATATGTACATGATTCACAGAGAGATTATATAGATTACTTAAAATCTATAGTAAAAGTAGATTTTAAAGGATTAAAAGTTGTGTTAGACTGTGCTAATGGAGCATCTTATAATGTTGCACCAATAATATTTAAAGAATTAGGTGCAAGCGTTGTAACAATAAATAGTCAACCAAATGGAAATAATATAAATGATAAATGTGGTTCAACACATCCAGAGGGATTACAAAAAGCTGTTGTAGAGAATAATGCTGACTTAGGTCTTGCATATGATGGTGATGCAGATAGATTAATAGCTGTTGATGAAAATGGAAACATTGTAGATGGCGACCATATAATGATATTAAGTGCAATACACTTAAAGAATAAAGGTAAGTTAGCAAAGGATACATTAGTAGTTACAGTGATGAGTAATATAGGACTTACTATAGCAGCTAAGGAACATGGAATAAATCTAGCTACTACTGCTGTAGGAGATAGATATGTACTTGAAGAAATGAAAAACACTGGATATAACTTAGGTGGAGAGCAATCAGGGCACATGATATTCTTAGACTATAATACTACAGGAGATGGAGTATTAAGTTCATTAGTATTAGCCCAAATAGTATTAGAAGAAGGTAAGAAGTTATCAGAATTAGCAGCAGTGATGACTCAATATCCACAAGTGTTAGTTAATGCTAGAATAAAGAATGAAAATAAAAATAGATACATGGAATACCCAGAAATAAAGAGTGAAATAGAAAGAATAGAAAAATTACTAGATGGATGTGGAAGGGTATTAATAAGACCATCAGGAACAGAACCATTAGTAAGAGTTATGTTAGAGGGTAAAGAGGAAGGTCAAATAAAAGAATTAGCTACAAATTTAGCTAACCTTATACAAGAAAAACTATCGTAATTTAAAAAGTGAATGCTAAGGCCTAGTATTACCCAAGCGTAAAAGTTAAAAGGGTGAATTGCTAAGATATTTCTTAGTATTCACTTTATAAAGCGCCAGAACTTAGCTATAAGAAATACTTTATAAAATTTCTAAGTTGACGAGGACAGAGTTTATCGAATTATCGGCGGATGCTCTGCGGTGAATTTACCATCGTAAAAGTTTCTTTAAAACAAGGGAGTAATTCTTTGGACAAAGGGAAAACTTAAGTAAATATGACCTAACTCTTAAAATATATAAAACAAAAAATATTTTTAGGAGGAATTTTAATATGTGTGGAATAGTTGGATATTTAGGACACAGACAAGCAACAGAAGTATTAGTAGAAGGACTTTCAAAATTAGAGTATAGAGGATATGACTCGGCTGGTGTTGCAGTAAACACTGGAAATGAATTAGAAATAAGAAAGTTCAAGGGAAGGTTAGCAATACTTGCTGAAGATTTAGAAAAAAATCCTATAGAAGGTGGATTAGGAATAGGACATACTAGATGGGCAACTCATGGAGAACCATCAGATGTAAACTCACATCCTCATTTCAATATGGATAAGACAATAGCAGTAGTTCACAATGGTATAATAGAAAACTACATGGAATTAAAGGAAGAATTACAAGCAGAAGGTGTAGTATTCTTATCTCAAACAGACACAGAAGTAGTAGCTCACTTAGTAGATAAATACTACGAAGGAAACCTATTAGATGCTGTTTATAAGGCAACTGAAAGATTAAGAGGAGCATATGCATTAGGTGTTATATGTAAAGATAATAACAGTGAATTAGTTGCAGTAAGAAAAGATAGCCCATTAGTAGTAGGTCTTGGTGAAGGTGAAAACTTTATAGCATCAGATATACCTGCAATACTAAAGTATACTAGAAATGTATACTTCTTAGAAAATGGAGAGTTTGTTCATATAGTTGGAGATAAATTAACAGTATTAAATGAAAATAGAGAAGAAGTTAAAAAAGAAGTTACAGAAATAACTTGGGATGTTGAAGCTGCATCTAAAGGTGGATATGAGCATTTCATGTTAAAAGAAATATACGAACAACCAAACGGAGTTAAAGAAACATTAATAAGAAGATTAAATGAAAATGGAGAAATCCAATTAGATGATATAAAAATGACTAAGGAAGACTTAGACAAAATAAATAAAGTTTATATAGTTGCATGTGGTACAGCATATCATGCAGGTCTTGTAGGAAAGTTTGCTATAGAAAAGTTTGCAAAGATACCAGTAATAACTGATATAGCATCTGAATTTAGATATAGAGATCCATTTGTTGACGAAAATACTTTATTAATATTAGTAAGTCAATCTGGAGAAACTGCTGACACTTTAGCATCATTAAGATATGCTAAAGAAAGAGGAGCTAGAATATTATCAGTAACTAACGTTGTTGGTTCTTCTATAGCTAGAGAATCAGATGATGTGTTCTATACATGGGCAGGTCCAGAAATATCTGTTGCATCAACTAAGGCATACACAACTCAATTAGTTTCATTCTACATGATAGCATTAGACTTTGCTATAAAGAAAGGAACTATAACAAAAGAGTTCTACAATGAAATGATAGAAAAATTAAAAGAAATGCCAGAAAAAGTTTCAAAAGCATTAGAACAAGAAACTTATATAAAAGAAGATGTAGCTAAAACATTAAGAGAAGCAAGTAGTGCTTTCTACTTAGGTAGAGGATTAGATTATAACTTAGCTATGGAAGGTGCATTAAAGATAAAAGAAATATCTTATATACATGCTGAAGCATTTGCTGCTGGAGAGTTAAAGCATGGTACAATAGCTTTAATAGAAAAAGGAACTCCAGTAATAGCTATAGCTACTCAAGAAGAACTATTTGAAAAAATGGTATCTAATATGGAAGAAGTTAGAGCTAGAGGAGCTTATGTTATAGCAATAGCTCAAGAAAAGAATAAAGAAGTTGAAAAAGCTGCTGATAAGGTAATATATATACCAAATGTGGATGATATATTATCAAGTATATTAACAGTTTTACCACTTCAATTATTATCTTACTACGTTGCAGTTGAAAGAGGTTGTGATGTAGATAAGCCAAGAAATCTAGCTAAATCAGTAACAGTTGAATAAATTTTAAATTAAAAGATATATAAAGGACTACCTTACTAAGGTAGTCCTTTTTTACATATAAAGATTTTTTATTAAATATAGGACTATTGAAAATTCATATACAAGATATATTAATAAGTTTAAAATTTTTAAAAGGACACTTTAATTAACGGATGAAGTCGTTGTCTACATTAGGGAATCAAACTTTTTATTTTTTAGAATATATATTCTTTGTAGTTACATAATATTAATATTAGTATATAACAAAAGCATGTTCTTATATTAATTTGTTATGTATATATAATGATTCAATAGTTATAAAAATAACTATCAAATTATTATATAGTAACCATAAAAATATCGCATAGGTGCTAGGGTTTACAAAGTACTTACATAGATTTACAATTTAAATAAAACCTATTTTATAATGGAGGGAAACACATTGGAAGAGCTAAGAGATATATTATTAAATGAGATACCTGAATTTAGGGAAAAAGGTCATAAATTTGTAAATGGTGAAATTTCAGTAAATGAATTCAAACATGCATCAGGAGGAATGGGTGTATATGCTCATCGTGGTGGTAAAGAATTTATGATAAGACTTAGAACAGCAAGTGGTGTTCTTGATATAGAAAAGCTTAAATATATATATGATTGCGCTAAAAAATATAATCTAGATAAAGTACATTTAACTACTCGTCAAGCTATACAATTACATGGCTTAGGAATAGATGAAGTTTGTGACATAATGGAAGATGGATTAAAGCATGGTATATATACAAGAGGTGGAGGAGGAAACTTCCCTAGAAATGTTGCCTTATCACCATTATCAGGAGTAGAAATAGGGGAAGCATTTGATGTTACAGAATATGCTTTAAAAGTAAATGAATATTTAATGAAAGACATATATAAATATAAGTTACCTAGAAAATTAAAAGTATCTTTCTCAAATAGTAGCGAAGATACAGCTAACTGTACTGTACAAGATTTAGGTTTCTTAGCAGTAAAAGAAAATGGAGAAGAATTTTTCAAGCTTTATATAGCAGGTGGAATTGGTAAGAATCCTGCAAAAGCAGTGGAATATGATGAGTTAGTTCCAAAGAGTGATGTTTTATACCATGTACAAGCTATGATAGAGTTATTTATAGCTGAGGGTAACTATGAAAATAGAAACAAAGCTCGTACAAGATATATTGTAGCTAGTATGGGTGAAGAAGAGTTCTTAAAATGTTATAAAAAACATCTAAAAGAAGTAAAAGAAAGAGAAAATTTAGATTTAAATATAGAAAATAAAACTTGTAAAAAGAAAGGATCAAAAATAGATTTACAAGATATAAGACTAATACCTCAAAAACAAGAGGGGTTATATAGTGTATATCTTCATCCAATTGGAGGACAGCTAAAACTAACTGACTTAGAAGCATTAATAAATGCTTTAGAGTCAATTGAAGATTTAGAAATAAGACTTTCTATGAGCGAAGGTGTTTATTTTAGAAATCTTAATGGAGAGGAAGCTAAAAATATATTAGAGTTAACAAAAACTATGGGTGGAAATACTCCAATAGAACAAACTTCATGTTGTATAGGTGTCCCTACTTGTCAGATAGGTATAGGAGAGAGTCAAGGTTTATTACATAGTATATTAGACTACTTCAAAAAGAAAAACTATACAACAAATAAATTACCAAGAATTCATATATCAGGATGTACAAGTTCTTGTGGAACTCATCAAATAGGTATAATTGGATTTGGAGGTAAAAAGAAAAAAATAGATGGAGAGTTAAAAGAAGCATTTACTTTATATGTAGGTGGTGTGGCTAAAAAAGATAACGTAAAACTTGGGGAAGTTTATGGAGATATAGCTAGTGATAAAATACCAGAGTTTTTATATAATTTAGGATTATTATTAGATGAAAAAAATATTAATTTTGAAGAATATTTAGGATCTAATGTTGAGGAATTCAAGGAATTTGCAAATAAATATATAGCATAATAATAAAATAAAGCACTAAGATGATTAAAGTCATCTTAGTGCTTTATTTTTGTATATCATATCCAAAAATGTTAATAATTTAAGTATAATATATAAATTAATGGGGGCTTTTACATGAAACTAATTAAAATGATATGTATATTTTTAATATTAATGATGATGGGTATACTAATATCTTTTGCGGATACAAAATCAAAAAATGAATATAATGAATTAATACGAACATTTATAAACACAGAGGCTAAGTTCAATTTTTATAACATAAAAGCAAATGGTTCTATAAATTACAACATATCAAAAGAAGAAATGGTTGATATGTGCACAGAAATACTTAATAATTTAGGACTAGAAGAAAGTGATTTAGCATGGGAAGAAATATGGAATAAAGATGAGAAACAGATTCATTTAAGCGGTAAAATAGAAGATGAAAGCATTTCCATAATTTTCATAAAGAAAAATGACGAAGAGGCTCACATAATGGTTGACATATTACAGAATAAAGTATATAAAAATATAGTGGGCGTTTATACAGTTCTTGAGAATACATTAGAAAAATTTGCAATTAATGCAGATATAAATACATGTATATCTGGAGAATATTCAGAAAAGTTACATTTAAGCAAATGTGATGATATTTTAACGAAAATATTATATAATATGAATGCACAAGAAGTAGATAGAATACAAGAGGAAAATTTTATATCTGTTACAGCAGATAGTAAGATCTTACAAGGAAATGACTTAGAATATTTAGGAAATAATATTAATTTGAATATAGGGATGAGGTATAGCGAAGACGAAGATAAAACATTAATTTATATTGCTACACCTATTATAAAATTAGATTATTAATTATGAGGAGAGACAATAAAAATGGGAAAGATAATAGTAAAAAAGAGTAATCCACTTAATGGAAGTGTTAAAATAGACGGAGCTAAAAATGCAGTGTTACCAATAATAGCGGCGACGTTATTAGCAAACGGTAAGTCAACTTTAAAGTGTGTACCTAACTTAAAAGATGTTCATGTTATATCTGATTTATTAAGACACTTAGGAGCAAAAGTAGAATATAAGGATAACACTTTAACAGTAGATGCAAGCAACATAACTACTTGTGAAGCACCATATGAGTTAGTAAGTAAGATGAGAGCATCTTTCTTAGTAATGGGGCCATTACTTGCTAGATTTAACCACACAAAAATATCTATGCCAGGAGGATGCGCTATAGGAACAAGACCTATAGATTTACATTTAAAAGGATTTAAGCATTTAGGTGCAAAAGTAGATATGGATCATGGATTCGTAGAAGCTACAACTGATAAATTAGTGGGTACTAAATTATACTTAGATTTCCCATCAGTAGGAGCTACTGAAAACATAATGATGGCAGCAGCTTTAGCTGAAGGAACAACTATAATAGAAAATGCTGCAGAAGAACCAGAAATAGTAGATTTAGCTAATTTCTTAAATGAAATGGGAGCTAATGTAAAAGGTGCAGGAACTAACACTATAAAGATAAAAGGTGTTAAAGAATTAAAAGGTGCAGAGCATACAATAATACCTGATAGAATAGAAGCAGCTACTTATATGGTTGCAGCAGCTATGACAAAAGGTGATATAACAATAGAAAATGTAATGATGGAACATTTAAAACCAGTTACAGCTAAATTAATAGAAGCTGGATGTGAAATAATAGAAAAAGATAATACAGTTAGAGTTATAGGACCTGAAGTGTTAAAGCCAATAGATATAAAGACTTTACCTCACCCAGGATTCCCAACAGATGTTCAAGCTCAATTCATGGCTATGCTTACAATAGCTAATGGAACTGGGGTAGTTACAGAAACTGTATTTGAAAATAGATTTATGCATGTTGCCGAATTTAATAGAATGGGAGCAAACATAAAAATAGAAGGAAAGAGCGCGATAGTAAATGGAGTAAACCAATTATATGGTGCTAAAGTTAATGCGACAGATTTAAGAGCTGGTGCAGCACTTATATTATGCGGACTTATAGCAGAAGGAGAAACTCAAATAGGAGAAATATATCACGTACAAAGAGGATATGTTGATATAGATAAGAAAATAACTGCTTTAGGTGGAAACATAGAGATAATAGAAGACTAAAAATAAATAGTAATAAATAAATAGGGTTATTCATATATTTTAAGTACAAGTAATTAACTAAGGAGGAAAATATATGAATAACCCTTTAGTATTTTTAGGAAGTATAGTTGGTTTGTCTATAGCAGTTCCTGTATTTTTAAGTGTAGTATCTTACGATGGGATAGAGGCTATACAAAACGAATCGGCATTAAGCAATCCTAAAAAAAAGATAATCAACTATGAAACAGTTGATAAAGAAGCTCCTTTAATAAATATATATAATCATAAAACTAATAAGACTGAGAAGATGGATATAGAAAAGTATTTATGTGGAGTTTTAGCAGGAGAGATGCCTGTAGACTTTAATATTGAAGCTCTTAAAGCACAAGCTGTAGCAGCAAGAACTTATGTAATGTATAAAGAAAATCAAGGAAAATCAAATCAGCATAGCAATGCAGTCGTATGTACTGACTATAATCATTGCCAAGAATATAAGAATTATGAAGAACTAAAAGCAAAGAATGGACAAGATTGGATGGATAAATATTACCCTAAAATACAGCAAGCAGTACGAGATACAAAGGGTCAGATAATAACTTATAAGGGAGAACCTATACTTACACTATATTTCTCTACATCATCAGGAAAGACAGAAAACTGTGAAGAAGTATTTGCACAAGCATATCCATATTTACAATCTGTCGAAAGTCCTTATGATAAAGAGTACTCTCCTAAATATACTTCTGAGTTAAAGATAAGCAATAAAGATTTTATAAATGCTATAAATCGTAATTATAAAAATGCAGGTTTAAATCCATCTAACCTAGAGAATCAAATAAAAATTTTAAATAGAAGTGATGGTGGATCTGTAGATAAGATAAAAATTGGGAATAAGGAGATTAGAGGAAGAGAAATTAGAGGTATATTTAAATTAAATTCATCCAATTTTGAATTAAAATTTGGAGAGAATCATATAGATTTTTTAGTAAAAGGATATGGACATGGTGTTGGAATGAGCCAGTGGGGAGCACAAGGTATGGCAGAAGAAGGGTATCGATATTATGAAATACTAAATCATTATTATCAAGAAACAGATATAACAGACTTATATTAATTAGAAGAGCTTTTATCAAGCTCTTTTTTATATTAAGTATAGAACTGTTAATAGTTTGTACAGATAATATAGCTACAATTTTAAAAGTACAAAAAAGGTATTAAAAAAACGTGAGAAATCTTTGGAAATATGTCAGTTTCATATATAATAATAGATAAAATTCATTTTTGATTAATCCAAAATATGTATAAATTGTATAAAAATATAAATAAAAGATAAGAATACAAATACATAAATATATTTGGAGGTGCTGTATGAAAAAGCTACTAGAAAAAGATGGATTTTATTTGGCATTATTTGTATGCATTAGTTTACTTGCGGTCGGAGGAGTTTGGTTTGTAAAAAATGATGTTAACGACCTAGCATCAAATAATGAAATAGTAAATGATAAAGAAAATAGTAAAAAAGAAGATGAAGTTCATCTAATAGAAAATGAAAATAAAGATGCTGTACCAACTTCTACAGAATCAAAGGAAAACTTAGAAACAGCAAAAAATAAAGAGGTTAAAAAAACATCGAAACTTGAATTTGTAGGAGAAAAAGTAATTAGAGAATATTCAGCAAAGGAACCTAGTTACTCAGAAACATTGAACTTATGGGAAGTGCATAAAGGTCTAGACGTAAGTTGTAAAGAAGGACAAAGTATAAAAAGTTTATTATCAGGAAAAGTAACTAACATTTTTAAAGATGATGCTAATGGTATGTCAGTTGAAGTAGAAAGTGAAGGTAAAACAGTAATATATTCTAATTTAAGTGAAGATATTAAAGTCAAAGAAGGACAAGCAGTCAAAGAAGGAGATGTAATAGCTCTAGCAGGAAATACATCTGTAGTTGAGAGTTCAGAGGGACCACATATTCATATAGAAGCCTTCAAAGGAAAAGAATCAATAGATCCAATGAGTTTAATAAAATAAAATATAACAGACTTAATCAAATTTGGTTAAGTCTGTTATATTTCTTTTCTTTCTCACATATATATGATTAAGGCTAGTATGTGAGGAGGGAAAGCTTTGAGATCTCATATAGAGGAACGAGCAATCGTTGTGGCTAAATATATACTAGAGAAAAATACAACTGTTCGTCAAACAGCGAAGACATTTGGAGTTAGTAAAAGTACAATACATAAAGATGTAACAGAACGTTTAGAAGAAATAAACCCATCTTTAGCTAAAGAAGTTAAGATGGTTTTAGAAAAAAATAAATCTGAAAGACACATAAGAGGAGGAATGGCTACAAAGCTTAAGTATGAAAAGAGCTCCAAAAAAAATGTAGGTTAAACCTACATTTTTTTTATTATTCTTGACTAAAGTAGTATTTTTGTATATTTTGTATTATAGGAGTGTTTTAGACAATGAGTCGTTTAGATATAAAATATGCAAAAAGGAGTTGAGAACATGTCTAGAGCGGACATAGGGATAGACTTAGGTACTGCTAATGTTCTTGTATATGTTAGCGGAAAAGGGATTGTATTAGAAGAGCCTTCTGTTGTAGCAATCGATAAAAGAACTAAATCTGTCTTAGCGGTAGGAGAAGAAGCTAGAAGAATGATAGGAAGAACACCTGGTAATATAGTAGCTATAAGACCACTAAGAGATGGTGTAATTTCTGATTATGATGTAACTGAAAAAATGTTAACTTATTTTATAGATAAAGCTGTAGATAAAAAAGGTTTTGGTAGATTTTTTATGCCAAGAATAATGGTATGTGTTCCTACAGGAGTTACAGATGTTGAAAAAAGAGCTGTAGAAGAAGCTACAAGACAATCTGGAGCGAGAGATGTATATATAATAGAAGAGCCAATAGCAGCGGCTATAGGAGCAGGAGTAGATATAGCTAAACCTAATGGAAGCATGGTTATAGACATTGGTGGAGGAACAGCAGATATCGCGGTAACCTCTCTAGGAGGAGCTGTAGTTAGCGAATCCATAAAAATGGGTGGAGATAGGTTTGATGAAGTTATAGTAAGATATATTAGAAAACAATATAATCTTCTTATAGGAGAGAGAACTGCAGAAAAAATCAAAATAGAAGTAGGTTGTGCATATAAAAGAGAAGATGAAAAGAGCATTAAAATAAGTGGACGTAATTTAATTACAGGATTACCAGAATCCATAGTTATAAATTCAACTGAAATGCTAGAAGCTCTTAATGAATGCTCAGAGCAGATAGTTGCATCAACACTTTCTGTGCTAGAGAAAACACCACCAGAATTAGCAGCAGATATAAGTGATACTGGAATAATAATGACTGGTGGAGGTTCATTGTTATATGGACTAGATAAAAGAATAGAAAATAGAACAGGAATTAAAGTTGTAGTGGCTGATGAACCTTTATCTTGTGTTGCAAAAGGTACAGGAATTGCTTTAAGTTCTTTAGATTTACTTGAAACAGGAGGTACCTTCAAAAAGAGATAATTAGGAGGGTACTTAAATGTTAAATATAGACCAAATAAAAGAATTAATACCACATAGATATCCATTTTTATTAGTAGATAGAATAATAGAACTAGAAGAGGGAAAAAGAGCTAAAGGTATAAAAAATGTGAGTGTAAATGAACCATTTTTCCAAGGGCATTTCCCAGAATACCCGATAATGCCAGGTGTACTTATAATAGAAGCTATGGCTCAAGTAGGGTGTGTTGCTATGATGTCAGTAGATGAGAATAGAGGGAAATTAGGAGTATTTGCAGGTATAGATAAAGTTAGATTTAAAAAAGAAGTAAGACCTGGAGATACATTAACTATGGAAGTTGAAATGACATCTATAAGGAGAAATATTGGAAAAGCTTTAGCAAAAGCTTTTGTTAATGAAGAATTAGTATGTAGTGGAGAGTTAATGTTTGCTCTTGTAGAAAAATAAAAATAAGGCTATTTCCTTAAAGGAAATAGCCTTATTTTTATTTTTCTAAGATTGATATATGATTTAAGTAAATTATTAGATAAAACAATCAAGTAGACTTGTTTTGAAATATGTGATATGTCAAAATTTGTACACAGAACATTAAAAAAATAATAAAAACAGATAAATAGCCTAACCTATAAAAATTTAATCTAGAGAATAGTTATATTCAATATAGATTTGTCATGTAGAAAGAAGTAAAGATAAAGATATAAGCTCAGCAAGTTCTAATATAAAACTAAGTCGAACGTTATTAAAAGAAAATCTATTATTTTCATCAATCTTATCTACAATACCTACAATAGAGTAGTTTCCTATTTGAGGTAATTTTTTACCTACCCCCTTGCCAGGAAGAATAGGACCTTCTCTGACCTGGATATTTCCTATATTATTTTTTGCACCCAGACATGCATCAATAGCTAGAAAATTTCCGTTAGGATGAGCCTTTTTTATATGCTCGATAGACTCATATATATTTAAAGCATGAATAGGATTATCTAAAGTTCCGTAGACAGGGAAATTAAAGTCGCTATTTTTAAGCATAGTGCCAACTAAAGGGCCAAGAGCATCACCTATAGCCCGATCTGTTCCTATACAGACCACAACTGTATTATCATTTATTATGTCTCTAAGTACAGAACAAAGGATTTCAACAACATTTTCTTTATTATAATTGACCTTGGCCAGATACATAGGAACACCCCCTTCACAAGAATATATGAAATATAGGATAAAAAAAGACCTATATAGATTTATAAGATATAATATGAAAAAATTATTAAATAGGATACAAGATAGTTTGAATAGACAAGCAAAAAATTATTGCATAAAAGATTGACAGTATGTAAAAAAGGTAGTAACATATAAGTTAGTGATATAAAATAATAACTTAATAAATTCTTGATTACCTTATCAAGAGCGGCGGAGGGACAGGCCCTGTGAAGCCCAGCAACCACCCATTAGGGAAAAGGTGCTAAATCCTACAAGACTTTATAGTTTTGAGAGATGAGGTTAGTTAATTAGCATATACGAAATAATTAACCTCTTCTTAATAAGAAGAGGTTTTTTTATTAGATAAATAATTACTAAACTCCTAGCTCTTAAGATTTAATTAGGTTGTATTTTAGAAAAATCATTATAAATGATTAGAAATCAAATCTAAATGAAACGAATTATATTAAGGAGGAGATACAAATGGCAAGACATTTATTTACGTCGGAATCAGTAACGGAAGGGCATCCAGATAAAATCTGTGACCAAATATCAGATTCTATACTAGATGCATTATTAGAGAAAGATCCACATGCAAGAGTAGCTTGTGAAACAACAACTACAACAGGATTAGTATTAGTAGCAGGAGAAATAAGTACTAATACATATGTAGATATTCCTAAATTAGTAAGAGAAACAGTAAGAGAAATAGGGTATGACAGAGCTAAATATGGATTTGACTGTGATACTTGTGCAGTAATAACTGCAATAGATGAGCAATCAGGCGATATAGCTATGGGTGTTGATGAAGCCTTAGAAAATAGAGAAGGTGAAAATGCTGAAGATGAAATAGAAAAGGTTGGAGCAGGAGACCAAGGTATAATGTTTGGTTTCGCTTGTAATGAAACAGAAGAGTTAATGCCACTTCCAATATCTTTAGCTCATAA
>NZ_JADNAJ010000019.1:0-10381 GCF_015550185.1 Romboutsia sp. 1001285H_161024_C4
TACCTGGTTGATAGGTCGAAGGTGTAAGTGCAGTAATGTATTTAGCTTATCGATACTAATAGGTCGAGGACTTGACCAAAATAAACTTAAAGGTTTATATCGCCAACCAAATCCTTATTAAAATTTTAATAAGGAAGATTTCGGTTGCTAAGAATAAAATGATTAACTCTAGATGATATACAGTTTTCAGAGTATTAACTCTAAAAGATAAAGATTATGTGGTTATTATAGCAAAGAGGATACACCTGTTCCCATACCGAACACAGAAGTTAAGCTCTTTAGCGCTGATGGTACTTGGAGGGCGACCTCCTGGGAGAGTAAGACGTAGCCACGTAATCTTTTTTTGCGTTCAAAAATATAAAAATTTTAAGTATTTAATATTGGAATAAATTTATAAAAAAATCGCAAATCAAAAAAATATGTTGTGAAAAAAAGTTTAATAAACTACAATTACCTTAAGAGTAAAAATTTTAGCAATTTTGGAAACGATTCCGATAACGTTTCCAAAATTGCTAAATAAAATATTTAGTCAATAAAAAGGGGGATTGTAGGTGAATTTATCAGAAGGCCTAAAATTAAAAACTAATAAAGACATATCTGATTGTTCAAATGAGGAAATTTATTTTGCATTACTAGAATTAGTTCAAGAGCTTAGCGAGAAAAAAGTAATCAAAAATCAAGGCAAAAAGAAATTATATTATATATCAGCAGAATTCTTGATAGGAAAATTATTATCTAGTAATTTGATAAATTTAGGTATATATGATCAAGTAAAAGAAATCTTATTAAAGCATGGAAAAAATATATCTGAGATAGAAGAGATAGAGCCTGAGCCATCTTTAGGAAATGGTGGTCTTGGTAGATTATCAGCATGTTTTCTAGATTCTATAGCAACTTTGGGGATTCCAGGAGATGGTATTGGTTTAAATTATCATTTTGGTTTATTTAAACAAGTATTCAATAATAACTTACAAACAGAAGAAAAAAATGAATGGATTGATAAGGTCGGGTGGTTGAATAAAACCAGTACGACTTATGATATTAATTTTGGGGAATTTACTTTAAAATCTATACTTTATGATATTAATGTTACAGGATATAATAATCAAACTAATAAACTTCATTTATTTGATATAGAAACGATTGATGAAAGTATAGTAAAAGATGGTATAGATTTTGATAAAGATAATATTGAAAAGAATCTTACTTTATTCTTATATCCTGATGATAGTGATGAAGAAGGTCGTCTTCTTCGAATTTATCAACAATATTTCATGGTAAGTAATGGTGCTAGATATATATTAGATGAGTGTATGGCAAAAGGAAGCAACTTACATGACTTAGATGAATATGCAGTAATACAGATAAACGATACTCATCCAACTTTGATTATACCAGAACTTATACGTTTATTAGTTGAAAGAGGAATAGAATTAGATGAGTCTATAAAAATTGTAACTAAAACATGTGCATATACTAACCACACAATTTTAGCTGAAGCTCTAGAAAAATGGCCTATTAAATATTTAGAAAAGGTTGTTCCACAACTTATACCTATAATAAATGAGTTAGATGATAGAGTTAGAGAAATTTATGAAGATGAGTCTGTGTACATTATAGATAAAAATGATAATGTAAATATGGCTCATATAGATATACACTATAGTTTTAGCGTAAATGGAGTAGCATCGCTTCATACTAATATATTAAAAAATAATGAATTAAATAATTTTTATAAAATTTATCCTGAAAAGTTTAATAATAAAACGAATGGAATAACATTTAGAAGATGGCTTATTCATTGTAATCCACTATTAACAGAGTTTATAGAAGAATTGATAGGGGATGAATTTAAAGCTGAGGCAGAAAAATTGCAAGACTTGATAAAATATATAAATGATGAAAAAGTACTTCAAAAGTTATTAGATATAAAACATTCTAATAAAGTTGAATTAAAAAATTATCTTAAAAAGACTCAAAATATAGATATAGATGAAAATTCTATTTTTGATATACAAATAAAAAGGTTACATGAATATAAAAGGCAACAAATGAATGCATTATATGTAATTTATAAGTATTTGCAAATTAAACAAGGGAATACACCAAAAACTCCTATTACAGTTATATTTGGAGCAAAAGCTGCCCCAGCATATACTATTGCAAAAGATATAATACATTTAATATTATGTTTACAAGAACTTGTAAATAATAATGAAGAAGTTAGTAAATATTTAAAAGTTGTAATGGTTGAAAATTATAATGTTACTATTGCAGAAAAACTAATACCGGCATGCGATATATCAGAACAGATTTCATTAGCTTCAAAGGAAGCAAGTGGAACTGGTAATATGAAATTTATGCTAAATGGAGCATTAACGCTAGGTACAGAAGATGGAGCTAATGTAGAAATACATGAACTTGTTGGAGATGATAATATATTTATATTTGGGGAGAAGAGTGATAATGTAATTAAACACTATGAAAATGGAGATTATGACCCTCTTGATATTTATATAAAGGATAAAAATATAAAAGAAATAGTAGATTTTATTGTTAGTGAAGAGTTAATGCACATTGGATGTGAAGAAAATCTTATTAGGCTATATAAAGAAATAATAAGGAAAGATTGGTTTATGGCTTTATTAGATTTTAATGAGTATTGCAAAAAGAAAGAGGAAGTCTTTAAAGAATATGAAAATAGAAATAAGTGGGCAAAAAGAATGCTAGTTAATATAAGTAAAGCAGGTTATTTTTCTTCAGATAGAACTATAAATCAGTATAATAAAGATATTTGGAAGTTACAGTAGAAAAGTCAATTATAAAACAGCATATGATCACAATAAAGGACAAAGTATAAAAGAATAATTTCTTGATTTTGAGAATTGTAGATGATAATATTTAAGTAAAGGGTCAGGAAACCGATATCAGTAACGTTTTCGGTAACGTTACCAGTAAGGCTTCAAAGGGATGAAAATTAAAAAAGGGGGATTTACTATGATTAAATTGAAAAAGTTTGTAACAATTGCTTTATCTGCAGTTTTAACAACAGCAGCACTAACAGGATGTTCTTCATCCTCTGATGATAGTACAGCTAAGGAAGATGGTAAGGGGTCAGTATATTACCTAAACTTCAAGCCAGAATCAGAATCACAATGGAAGAAAATTGCTGAGGATTATGAAAAAGAAACTGGTGTAAAAGTAAAAGTAGTTACAGCTGCAAGTGGAACTTATGAACAAACATTAAAGTCAGAAATAGCTAAAAAAGATGCTCCTACATTATTCCAAATAAATGGTCCAGTAGGATATGAATCATGGAAAGAGTATTGTGCTGATTTAAAAGATACAAATCTTTATAGTAAATTATTAAATCAAGATATGGCTATAAAAGATGGGGATGGAGTGTACGGTATACCTTATGTTGAGGAAGGGTATGGTATAATATACAACCAAGAAATAATGGATAAATACTTTGCATTAGATGGTGCAAAAGCTAAATCAATAGATGAAATAAATAATTTTACAAAATTAAAAGAAGTTTCAGAAGATATGCAATCTAAAAAAGATCAATTAGGAATAGATGGAGTATTTGCTTCTACATCACTAACTCCTGGTGAAGATTGGAGATGGCAGACTCATTTAGCGAATCTTCCTGTTTATTATGAATATAAAGATAAGGGAGTATCTAACTTAGGCAAAATAGATTTTACTTATTCAGATAACTTTAAAAATATATTTGACCTATACATAAATAACTCAACTTGTGAACCTGCATTATTAGGTAGCAAGACAGTTTCAGACTCAATGGCTGAATTTGCACTTGGAAAAGCTGCAATGGTTCAAAATGGTAACTGGGGATGGAGTCAAATAGCAGAAGTTGAAGGAAATACTGTTAAAGCAGAAAATGTTAAATTTATGCCGATATATACAGGTATTGAAGGCGAAGAAAAACAAGGACTTTGTATAGGAACAGAAAATTTCTTCTCTATAAATAGTAAAGCTTCAGAAGCAGATCAAAAAGCATCAATTGAGTTTGTTGAATGGTTATTCACTTCTGATACAGGTAAAAATCATGTAACAAATGAATTAGGTTTCATAGCTCCATTTAATACTTTCAAAGATTCAGAAACACCTCAAGATCCATTAGCTAAAGAAGTTTTAAGATATTTAGGAAATAAAGATTTATACAATGTAGACTGGAACTTTACTTCTTTCCCTAGCCAAACATTTAAAGATGATTTTGGTGCAGCATTACTTGAGTATTGTAATGGAAATATGAAGTGGGAAGATGTTAAGAAATTAGTAGTTGAAGAATGGGCAAGTGAAAAAGAAGCATCTAAATAAATTTTGAATTAATTTGATTTGTAAGTGAAAGGGCTTAGCCATAGATAACAGTATAATATCGTTAATATAATTTAGGATAAATCCTATTTATTTGATGAGAGAAATGCTTGTTTATGGTTTAAGCTTTTTCTTTAAACTAATTTGTCATAAGAAGTTTAAAATTATTAATATTAGGGGGAACATTATGCAAAAAGCACTAAAAAAATACTTTCCGATATTCCTAATTCCAACTCTGATTGCATTTTCTATTGCATTTATAATTCCTTTTATAACAGGTTTATATTTATCTTTTTGTGAGTTTATTACAATAAGTGATGCAACATTTGTGGGAATAGAAAACTATAAAAAGGCTTTTTCAGCAGGTCAAGGGTTTGTTGAGGCTTTTGGATTTACTACGATATTTACAATTATATCTATTATAACAGTTAACATACTTGCATTTACCCTTGCTTATTTTTTAACAAAAAAGATAAGAGGGACAAACTTTTTCAGAACTGTATTTTTCATGCCAAACTTAATAGGTGGGATAGTTCTTGGGTATACTTGGCAGTCTATGATAAATTCATTTTTAGCTAATTATGGAACGACTCTTGTTGCTAATCAAAAGTATGGCTTTATAGGATTAATTATACTTATGAATTGGCAAATGATAGGGTATATGATGATTATTTATATAGCTGGGCTTCAAAGTGTGCCTAATGAATTAATAGAGTCAGCAAAAATTGATGGAGCAACAAAATGGCAGACACTAAAAAATGTAACTATACCAATGGTAATGCCATCTATTACAATTTGTACTTTTTTAACTTTATCAAATAGCTTTAAGTTATTTGACCAAAACTTAGCATTAACTAATGGAGCCCCAATGCATAAAACAGAAATGCTAGCTCTTAATATAGTTAATACATTCTATGGAAGAAATAATTATGAGGGTGTTGGTCAAGCTAAGGCAGTTATATTCTTTGTTATAGTAGCGGTAATAGCTCTTTCTCAATTATACTTCACTAGAAAGAAGGAGGTTGAACAGTAATGCAAAACACAATGGCTAGAAAAAAGAATGTAGGAGACAATATAGTATTTATCATACTTTGTGCATTAGTAGTAGTATTTTTAGCACCGATTATATTTATAGTTGTAAATTCATTTAAGGGAAAATTCTTTATAAGTGACAATCCTTTTTCCTTACCTACGGCAGAAACATTTGTAGGTATCACAAATTATATTAATGGTTTACAGAAAACAGGGTTTTTAAGTGCTATTGGATGGTCATTTTTTATTACAATAATGTCAGTAGTAGTAATTTTACTTTTTACTTCTATGACAGCATATTACATTACAAGAGTAAAGAGTAAATTTACAAGTGTGTTGTATTACTTATTTGTATTTTCTATGATAGTACCTTTTCAGATGGTAATGTTCCCGATGGTAAAGTTAGCTGATACTTTACATCTAGCAAATCCGTTAGGTATGGTAGCGTTATATTTAGGATTTGGATCAGGATTATCGATATTTATGTTTAGTGGTTTTATAAAATCAATTCCACTAGAAATAGAAGAAGCTGCTATGATAGATGGATGTAATCCTTTACAAACATATTTTTACATAGTTCTTCCTATTTTAAAACCAACTGCAATCACTGTTGCCATACTAAATGCTATGTGGATATGGAATGACTACTTACTACCTTATTTAGTTATCGGTTTATCTACAAAATACAAAACTATACCAGTAGTAATTCAAATGTTAGTAGGTTCTAATGGAAATAGAGATATGGGTGCGATGATGGCTATGTTAGTATTAGCAATCATTCCTATTATAATTTTCTATTTAATATGTCAAAAGCACATAATAGAAGGAGTAGTTGCTGGTGCTGTTAAAGGATAATATAAGGGGTAGAGGAGAGAGATTATGAGAAGAAGTGGGATGTTGTTACCTATTTCAAGTTTACCCTCAAAATATGGAATAGGTAGTTTTTCAAAAGAAGCTTATGATTTTGTAGATATATTAGAAAAAACAGGTCAGAGTCTATGGCAAATACTGCCTCTAGGACCTACAGGATATGGTGATTCTCCTTACCAATCATTCTCAACTTTCGCAGGAAACCCATACTTTATAGATTTAGATGAATTGGTTAAAGAAGGACTTTTATCTGAAGAAGAATGTAATAGTTATGACTGGGGAAGTAACAATGAATATATAGATTATGAAAAAATATATTTATCAAGATTTAAAATTTTAAAAAAGGCTTATGAAAGAAGTAACATAAGTAAAAATAAAATATTTAAAGCATACTGTGAAAAGAATAAGTGGTGGTTACACGATTATGCGTTATATATGTCGATAAAAGATTATTTTGGTTCAAAGTCGTGGATAGAGTGGGATGATGATATTAGATCAAGAAAAGAAGAAGCTATATTGAAATATGAAGAAAAGTTAAAAGATGATATTGTGTTTTATAAGTATCAACAATACTTATTCACTAAACAATGGAGCAAGCTTAAAGCTTATGCAAATAAAAGAGGAATATCCATAATAGGAGATATCCCTATATATGTAGCTTTAGATAGTTCTGATACATGGGCTAATCCAGAGTTGTTTCAATTAGATAAGGATTGTATTCCTACAGCTGTAGCAGGTTGTCCTCCAGATAGTTTTTCAAAAACAGGTCAATTATGGGGAAATCCACTGTATTATTGGGAATATCATAAATATACAGATTATGAGTGGTGGATTAAAAGAATAGAGTATTCTTTTAAATTATATGATGTTGTAAGGATAGATCATTTTAGAGGTTTTGATGAGTATTATGCTATACCATATGGAGAAAAAACTGCTATAAATGGATCTTGGGAAAAAGGTCCAGGTTTAGATTTATTTAAATATATAAAAGGAAAATTAGGAGATGTAGAAATAATAGCAGAAGATCTAGGGTTTTTAACAGAAAGTGTAAAACAACTTTTGAAAGATACAGGATACCCAGGTATGAAAATTCTACAGTTTGCTTTTGATTCAAGGGAAGAAAGTGATTATTTACCTCATAATTATGAAAAAAATTGTATAGTATATACAGGGACTCATGATAATAGTACAATTAGAGATTGGTATAAAGAAATTAGTCCGCAAGACAAAAGAATGTGTGTTAATTACATGAACAATAAATATACTAGGGAAAGTATAATACACTGGGATTTTATATGTTTAGCTATGAGAAGCGTGGCTAATACTTGTATAATACCTGTACAAGATTATTTAGGATTAGGTAATGAAGCTAGAATAAATGTACCATCTACATTAGGTGATAACTGGAAATGGAGAATGAAACCAAATTGTTTCTCTAACAACTTAATAAAAAAAATAAGGATGTTAACAAAGGTATATGGAAGAAAATAATTTTGAAATATATTATTTGATGTGCTAATGCATTAAAATATTAAATTGAAAGGAAGCCGTTGATATGAAGGCAATCACAATTAAAGATATAGCAAAAAAATGTGGCGTAGGGGTAAGTACGGTATCAAGGGCTATTAATAATCATCCAGATATAAATGAAGAAACTAGACGAATGATTATGGAAGTAATAAAAGAAAGTAACTTTATTCCTAATAATAGTGCCAGAAATTTAAAACTTTCAGATACGAAAACTATAGGAGTATTAATAAAAGGTATAGATAACCCATTTTTTCAAAATATGATAAAAGTATTTGAAGAAGAAATACAAAATAGAAAATATACATTTATATTGCATAGAGTAGATTCTAGTCAAGATGAGGTTGAGGTAGCTTTAGAGCTTATAAAAGAAAAAAGGTTAAAAGGAATAGTATTTTTAGGTGGATCTTTTTCACACCAAGAGGATAAGTTACAAGAAATAAAAATACCATTTGTACTAAGCACGATAGCTATAACAGATAATGTAGATAAGAATTTATATTCATCGGTATCAGTTGATGATGTATATGAAAGTAAAAAGATAGTAGATTTTTTATGCGATAATGGACATAAAAAAATTGCAATTCTAGCATCATATAGTACAGATATGAGTATAAGTAATTTGCGTTTAGAAGGATATAGAAAGTCTTTAAGAAGTAGGAATATCACGATAAATGAAAATTTAATTAGATATACTTGGGATAGCCCTAATTCATATAGTATGGAGAATGGATATAACCTAACTAAAGAGCTTATAAACTCCAAAGAAGAATTTACTGCGATTTATGCAATTTCTGATAGCATGGCCATTGGAGCATGTAAAGCTATACTAGAGTGTGGAAAAAGGATACCAGAAGATTACTCTGTTGTAGGATTTGATGGATTAGATATTACATACTATTATAATCCATCTATAACAACAATACGTCAACCTATTGAAGAAATGGCAAAGGAAACCACTAAGATATTATTTGACTTAATTAATAAGAAAAGTAAAAATCAACACAAAATCTTTGAAGGAAAACTGCTTGTAAGACAATCAACTTCTAAATTAGATAAATAAATTTGGAAAATAAGAATAATTTTAAGTAATGATTACAACTAATAGAAAGGATTTTTTATGGATAATTTATTTAGATATGATGGCAAGTTTTGGGAAACGCTAGATACGATAACAGATATAGTAGTGTTAAATTTTTTATTCATAGTTTTTAGTATACCAGTTATAACAATAGGAGCATCTTTAACAGCGACATATTCTGTAGCTTTAAAAAAGGTTAAAGGTGAAGATGTACATGTTACTAAAGAATTTATAAAAAGATTTAAAGAGAATTTTAAAATTAGCACTGTAGTATGGATATTAATGATAGTAGTTGGAAGTGTATTATTACTAGATTTTTACATATCTAATTTAATATCTGATAAAACTTTGGGGGTAATGTTAAAGCTTATATCTACGATAGTAGGAATAATATTTTTATTTAACTTTACATATGTATTTCCTATTATATCTAAATTTAATAACACTATAAAAAATACTATAGTAAATTCTATTCTTATATCAATACAAAACCTACCTTATACAATAATAATGTTGACTATGAATTTATTATGTATAATATTGATGTTTTCATTAGTTGATTATTTTGGATATATATTATTTTTTTATATGGTAATTGGATTTGGGATTACTTCATATATTAACTCTATATTTTTAAATAAAATATTTTACAAATATATAAATTAAAAAAGTATAAATATATTTATTTAATAATAAGTAATATAATAGCATAGATTAATCTATGCTTTTTTTATGTAATTGGATAAGGCGTTATGACATGGCGCTTTGCTGATACATTACTTAATTAAAGTAAATTTTTTATTGTTTATTATGACTTAGATAAAATTTAAAAAAGTTAATAAATTAGTTGATAATGTGGATAAAAAATGGATTGAAAGAGTTTTACTTAATTTAATACTGTTAGTAATGTTAATAAAATCCTATACAAATAAATTTTTAAAAATATATTACAAAAAAATTAAAAAAATATGTTGACTAATAATTAGAAAGGTGATAAAGTATTACTTGTCCAAGAGATACGGACGAAAAATAAAACGAAAGAAAATCTTGACTAAAGGTTAATAACCTGGTAAGATAAGTAAGCCGAGAAAATGAACTTTGAAAATTAAACAGTAGGTTAATTTATATAACTGATTCTTAAAGAATCGAAAACAAACCAAGCCAGATATTCAGATAATGATAGTCTGAGCAGGTAACAACTTTTATTTGAGAGTTTGATCCTGGCTCAGGATGAACGCTGGCGGCGTGCCTAACACATGCAAGTCGAGCGATTTACTTCGGTAAAGAGCGGCGGACGGGTGAGTAACGCGTGGGTAACCTGCCCTGTACACACGGATAACATACCGAAAGGTATGCTAATACGAGATAACATGTTTTTATCGCATGGTAAAAATATCAAAGCTTTTGCGGTACAGGATGGACCCGCGTCTGATTAGCTAGTTGGTAAGGTAACGGCTTACCAAGGCGACGATCAGTAGCCGACCTGAGAGGGTGATCGGCCACATTGGAACTGAGACACGGTCCAAACTC